>NZ_BAAASG010000007.1:0-483154 GCF_039532765.1 Streptomyces longisporus | reverse complement strand
CCAGCAGACGCCTCAACCACCGAACCACCCCCGGCCCCCCGTGCAGCACACGGCTCAACCGCCGGACAGCTTCCTGTCCCGCGTCCGGCAGACACCTCAACCGCCGAACCACCCTCCGCCCCGTGTACGGCCCACGGGCCAACCGCCGGACGGCTTCCCGCCCCGCGTCCGGCAATAGGCCCCACCGCCGGACGGGCTCCGGTCGGGTGTCCGGCGGAAGGCCCGGTCGCTCGTCCGGCGGACGATGCAAGGGCGAGTGGGGCGCGGGCGCCGCAGGCGCGGGCTATTGCGTCTGCGGGGCCGCGGCCGGGGGTGGCGAACAGGGCGAGCCCTGTCTCGCGTTGGAGCAGGCCGCGGGGGCCGTCGATCAAGTCGCAGAGGACGGGCTTGAGTTCGGCCGGGTCCCGGATCCAGGCAGCGACGCCCGCCTCGTCGAGCGCGGCCGCGTTGGCCGGTCCGTGACCGGGTATGCAGCGGTAGCTGGCGACGGGCAGGCCTGCGGCGAAGGCCTCCAGCGAGGTCAGTCCGCCGGCGTTCTGGACGAGCACGTCGGCGGCATGCATCAGGCCGGGCATGTCGTCCACCCAGCCGTAGGCGTGCTCGATGCCGTCCTCCCGCAGCTGCCGGGCCAGCGCCTCGTTGCGGCCGCAGACCACGACCGGCACGGCCGCTCCGCAGTCCCGCAGCTCCAGCGCCATCTGCCGGACCGGGCCGACGCCCCAGGAACCCGCGACCAGCAGGGCGAGCGGGGCGGTGGCGGGCAGCCCGAACCGGGCCCGGGCGGCGCTGCGTTCGACCGCCTGCGGGGGCCGGAAGCGCGGGTCGACGACCGGCCCGCCCACCCGGACGTCGTGCGCACCGAGGGCCCGGGCCTGGGCGGCGGGCACGGCGTGGGCGGCGAGGTGGACGTCCACGCCGTCGGCCACCCACAGCGGGTGCACCGAGAAGTCGGTGAGGTAGGTGAACACCGGCACGTCGAGGCGCCCCGCCAGCCGCAGCCTGCCCAGCACCCGGCTGGCCCCGGGATAGGTGGACACGACAGCGCCGGTGTCCACGGGCAGGGCGCGCAGCATCCGGTCCTCGGCGGTACGCAGCAGCGCACGGGCCAGCGGGCCGCCACCACCGGCGCGCTCGGTGCTGTCGTAGACCCGCTGGTAGATCCAGGGCGCCCGGACGAGCATCCGGTGGTACCCGTCGCGGACGGCCCGGCCGAGCCGGGCGGGCAGCAGGTCGAGCAGGTCGTACCGGTCGACGGCGACACCGGCAGCCTGGAGCCGGCGGTGCAGCTCGTGCGCGGCACCGTCATGGCCCGCCCCGATGCTGGCGGAGACGATCACGACGCGTTCGGCCGGTGCCGTACGGCGGGGCGTCGCCGCGGGCCGCGTGCTCAGGGCGGCGGCCGCAAGGGCGCGCAGATGCACCGTACTTCCGAGGTGGGGCATGGGCTTGTTCCTCCGCAGGTGGAGTGAGGCGGCGAAACTCTACAACATGTAGTAGGTAAACTCGTACAAGTTGTAGTAGTAACTCGATGAGGCCGACCGGGCGGTCGATCCCGGCAGTCCGGACCCATGTCCTACATGTCGTAGTGGACAGGCGGATAGGCTGTGCCACCGAGCGACGAAGGACGGTGAGGTGAACAGTGCACGACCGGGAGGGCGAGGCAGCCGGCAGGCGGGCGCGCGGTGAGCTGGAGAGCGGGGTGCTCGCCACGCTGTGGGGAGCCGAGGAGCCGCTGACCGCACGGCAGGTCAGGGACCGGCTGCCCGGCGATCTCGCCTACACGACCGTGCTGACGATCCTGTCGCGGCTGTACGACAAGGGCATGCTCGTCCGGCACCGGGCAGGCCGCGGCTACGCCTACGCACCCGTCCGCGACGAGGCCTCCCACACCGCCGATCAGATGCACGCACTCCTCGAGCACGGTTCCGATCGCGAGGCGGTCCTCAGCCGCTTCGTCTCCGAACTGTCCCAGGAGGACGAGCAGTTGCTGCACCGGCTGCTGTCCGACCAGGACACCGGCCACGACTCCGGTCGCGCCGGCAAGGAGCCGTGAGCCGGTGCGGATCAGCGTCTACGTCCCCCTCCTGGTCACCGTCGTCCTCGCGGTGCTCGTCCCCGGTCCGGCACGGCGGCTGGCTCCGCGTCCGGCCGCCTGGGCGCTGGCCTGTGCAGCGCTGGTGACGGCGCTGGGCTGGCTGGGGTCGCTGGCCCTGCTGGCGTTCGCCGGTTTCGCACGCATCCCCGAGGTCGCCGCGGAGGGCCGCTGGTCGGTGTCGGCACTGAGCGCCGACGACCCGGTGTACCTCACCGTCGCGACGGCCGCGGCCCTCGCCCTGGCCGCTTCCTGCGCCGGGCTGGGGGTCGCCGCCGTACGCCAGCTGCGGCATCTGAGGTGGGCGCGGCGGGAGTGCCGGCGGCTGTCGGGCGACACCGAACTGGCGGTCCTGGACGACGCGTCACCGACCGCCTTCGCCCTGCCCGGCGCACCCGGGCGGATCGTGGTCTCCCGTGGCATGCTGCGCTGCCTCGGCGACAGCGAACGCGAGGCGCTGCTGGCTCATGAGCGGGCGCATCTGCGCGGCAGGCACCATCTCTTCCAGACCCTGTGGCGGCTCACCGCGGCCGTCAGTCCGCTGCTGCGTCCGCTGGCCGCGACGGGCGGTTTCATCCTGGAGCGCTGGGCGGACGAGGAGGCCGCCGCGCAGGTCGGCGATCGGCGGATCGTCGCGCGCTCGGTCGGCCGCGCCGCCCTCGCCTCCGCGGCGCACCCGCCCCGTACGGGCATGCTGGCGGCGGCCGGAGGCGCCGTACCGCAGCGGGTACGCGCGCTGCTCGCGCCTCCTCCGCCGCGTCGGGCGCTGCCGTTCGTCGGGGGTGCGTTGCTGCTGGCGGTGTGCTGCACCAGCCTGGCGAACGCCGCGTCCGACAGCGAGGACATGATCGAGAGCGCGAAGCGGGCGGCGTGCGCGTCGCAGATGAAGGCGGCGGGGGTGCCCGGCGAGCCGGTGCGGCAGCTTGGGCACGGGGATGAGTGGTGTTGCCCGCATGACAGGCAGCGCGGGCACTGATCGCTCGGCGGTCAGGCGGAGAGGCCCGGTCCGGCGATGTAGCGGATACGACGGTCGGTGTGGTTGCGGTCGGTGACGTCGGTGCTGTCGACGTACTGGTCGATGGCACCGACCGGGGGCAGTGCGCGCAGGGCGGGATCGCCGATGGAGGCGATCAGGGCATCGGTGAAGCGGTGGGCGTCCAGGACCAGGAACGGTCTGGTGTGGAAGTGACGGACCTTCACGTCAAGGGGTTCGGTCAGCCCGAGGCTGTTGTGCATGCCTGCGGCCAGCTCGTAAGCCGGTGAGAGGTACTGCTCGCGTTCCTGCCAGCTGCGCCCCGCCAACGCGCCCGCCAGGAGCGGGGTGAGTTCCGCGGCGCAGGGCAGTGCGGCGAAGGCGCTGCCCAACCACTTGCTGTAGGGCGGGTAGACGCGGTGCATCAGGAGGCACAGCTTCATCAGGTCGCGCACCTGCCGGGCGGCGACCACCGCGGAGCCCAGGTCGTCGCCGACCTCGCCGCAGCGCCCGACGAACGGTTCCTCCTGGGACAGGCGCATCCACTGGCAGGCCAGCACATGACGCCACACGTCATCGGGATACCAGGCGAGAGCGGCTCGGTAGGTCTCCAGCAGGCCGAGGCCGTCGTGGAAGACCGCGCCGCCGGTCAGTTCCCGCAGCAGTTGCGTCGGAATCATGAGCCACTCACGCATCGACAATCCGTGAGCCGGGTCGGCGCCGAGCTGCTCGCTGAAGAAGGCCTGCAGATGGTTGATGTGGACCCAGTGCCGGGCCGGCGCGCCGTCGGGAAAGGAAAACCGCACCGGACAGCCGCGGAACTCCTCCGGCAGCCGCCGGTCGAGCTCCGCGTCCAGGTGCTGCGCCCGGGCCCGGAAGTCCTCACCGGCGAGGAACACCTCCAGGCGCGGCCCCCAGGCGTGGTCGGTGGAACGTACGGTGTCGAAACCCTGCACCTCCGAGCCGTAGCCGATCAGCGCCGCCGAGTACGCCACGCCGTGCAGCGCGGTGTCGAGGATCGGGGCGACGACCTCCCTGTGGAACAGCTCGGCCAACTCGAGACCGGGAAGAAAACGACGCGTCACGCCCGCCACCCTGACAGAACCACGGGGAGGCCGACCAACGGTTATCGGCGCCCCCGACCCGGCTCGAACCGCACGGCCCCTGGTACGGCGGCTGCGAGGCCGGCGTCGTGCCGCTGGCACGCCCGAACAGCGGACGGCAGGGCGGCACCGGGGTCATCTCTCCATGGGCGCGCGCGGCCGTATGCGCGGGGGGCCGCACGCGACGCTCGACGCGGTGCGCGACACGGGCAACGGGCGGGTCTGCCCGGAGCAGGTCGAAGTCGAATCAGTCCCGCGGTGTGAGCAGGACGATCGGGATTTCGCGGTCGGTCTTCTGGGCGTACTCGTCGTACAGCGGGAAGATGCGCGCCATCCGGGGCCACAGAAGCTCACGTTCGGCCGGGGAGGCGACCCGGGCGTGAGCGGTGAAACGGCGGCTGCCGACCTGGACTCCGACGCTCGGGTCCGCCCGGAGGTTCTTGAACCACGCCGGATGGTCGTCGGCTCCGCCTTTGGAGGCGACCACGACGAAGTCCTCGCCCGCGGTGCCGTAGATCAGGCACGTGCGGCGCGGAATGCCGGTCCGGCGTCCGGTCGTGGCGAGCACGAGCGTGTGGACGCCGTTCGACTCGTGTCCCTCCGAGCCTCCCGAGGCCAGATATGTACGGGTCTGCTCAGCGACCCAGTCCCATTGCGAGTCGGTGGCGCGGTCGAGGTCATCGGCGACGGCCATGACGGACGGTCCTCTCTGGAGCGGAAATCCGGCACCCCTGGGACGGAGCCGGCGCACGGTTCTCGACACGACCCCGAGCCCGGTCGCTGAACGGTGGCGCGTCGGCGTCAGCGGGCGGATCCCCTGCGCAGGACCTTGTCGACGGCGACCGTGACGACGACCAGCGTCCCGGTGGCGACGTCCTGGTAGAGGCTGTCGATGCCCGCCTGGGTGAGGCCGGAGCGGAGCACGGTGACGATGAGTGTTCCGATGAGCGTGCCCGCGACGCTTCCCCGGCCGCCGAAGAGGCTGGTCCCGCCGATGACGACGGCCGTGATGCTCTCCAGATTCGCCGTCTGGTAGGAGTTCGGGTCGGCGTTGGGGATACGGCCGAGGGCCTGCCAGGCGGCGATGCCGTAGAGAAGGCCGGCGGTGACGTAGACCGACAGGACCGTGCGCTGCACGTTGATGCCGGTCAGGCGGGCGGACTCGGGGGCGTTGCCGACGGCGTAGATGTGCCGCCCCCAGGCCGTCTTGGCGAGCCCGTACCAGAAGAACACGTACAGGCCCACGAGCAGGAACGTCCCCCAGGTGACGAGGACGCTGCCGACGTGGACTCCGTTGCCCCAGAAGACGAGCAGGTCGTCGGTGACCGGGAAGCTGCGGGAGTTGGAGTAGAGCCTGGCCACGGCGTAGATGACGGTCAGCGCGCCCAGCGTCACGATGAAGGGAGGCAGGCCCAGGCGGGCCACGAGCAGGCCGTTGACCAGCCCGAGGACGGTCGCCGTGAGCAGGCCGAGCAACAGCGCCCCCGCGGGGCCGTGCCCCTCGAAGACGAGTTTGGCCATGACGAGCGTGCCGAGGACCGCGATGGCCCCGTTCGCCAGGTCGATGCCCGCCGTGAGGATGATCAGGGTCTGGCCCAGTGCCAGCGTGCCGGTCACGATGGACTGCTGGAGTACCAGGGCGAGGTTCTCGGGCGTCAGGAACGTGTCCGTCGCGACCGAGAAGACCAGTACGGCGACGGCCAGGGCCGCGAGGGGGCCGACGGTCGGGGTGCGCAGGGCGTACCGCAGTGCGTCCCGCAGCGCGGTGCCCGGCTCACCGTCGGTGGCGGCGCTGGTGGTCACGGGTGATCTCATGATCCGTTACTGATCCCTTCGCCCGGTCGGCGCCCGCAGGTCACCCCCAGCAGTGCCGGAGTCCCCAGCCCGTGTCGCGGGACGCCAGCCCGTGCACCGGCCTGTCGGTGATGAGTTGTGTGCCCGTGTCCGTGAAGCCGGACGGTTTCTTCCCGTGCCTGACGAAGTCGGTGACCGCGGCCACGCCCAGGTCGGCCATCCTGACCGGGAACTGCATGACGGTGGCCGCGTACTTGCCGGACCTGACGTCGCGCACGCCCTCGCATCCGCCGTCGATGGAGCCGACGGTCACCCGCCCGTCGAGACCGCGTGCCGCGAGGGCCGTGTAGGCGCCGTCGGCCACCGGTTCGTTGATGGTGTACACCGAGTTCACGTCGCTGGTGCGCTGCAGCAGGTTCTCCATCGCGGTCTGCCCACGGTTGCGGTCGCCGTTGGTGATCGCCCGTCCGCGGATCGCCGGTGAGTCGTCCTTGATCCCGAAGCCGCTGAGGAAGCCGTCGTGGCGCTGTTGGCTGACCGTGGAACCCTCCGTGCCGTCGAGCATGAACAGCTTGGGTGCCCGGCGGCCGAGCACAGCCCTGACATAGGCGCCCTGGAGGCGTCCGGCCTTGAAGTTGTCGGTCGCGAACGTGGCCGCCGCCGCGTTCTCCGGGTCCGTCGCGGTGTCCAGCGCGATCACCAGGATGCCCTGCCGGCGGGCCTCGGCGATGGCGCCCAGGATCCCCGTCGTGTTCGACGGTGTGATCATGATGCCCCGCACATGGCGGGCGATGAGGCTCTCCACCGCGTTGACCTGGCCCTCGTTGTCGCCGTCGAACTTGCCGGACAGGGCGATGAGCTCGGCGCCCTTCTTCTTCGCCGCGGCCTGGGCCGCCTCGCGCAGGGCCACGAAGAACGGATTGGTCTCCGTCTTGGTCACCAGACCGATCGTGACCTTCCCCGTCCCCTGGCCACCCGTGGAGGTCTGATTTCCGCCGCAGGCCGCGGCGCCGAGCAGCATGGCTGACACCAGGAGGAGCGTCGGCCCCGCGCGCGAACTCCGTGGCCGACCGCGCCTGCGGACGGTGCAGTGGTGTGCCATCGGTGACACCCTCCTCCAACCATGTCCAGTTTGTTCATACATATCGCACTGTGTCGCTTCAGTCTCCTCTTAGGGCGGGCGCGGCTGGACGCACCCTTCGAACAGATTCCTGCGCTCTGCATTGCATACGTCCGGATCGGGACGAAAGATGGTGATCGGAACAGGCCGGGGTTCCACCGGGGCCGTGCGGCGTCACCGCGGTCGCGCGGAGAAGGCGAGGTGCGCGTGACTGGGCCGCCGCTGCTCGCGCTGCACGGAATCTCCAAGCGGTTCGGCGCCGTCCAAGCCCTCAAGGATGTCGACCTGGAGGTCCACAAGGGCCAGGTCGTCGCCCTTCTGGGTGACAACGGTGCCGGCAAGTCCACCCTGATCAGGGTCATCTCGGGGGTGGACCCCCCCGACAAGGGCGTGATCGAGTGGGAGGGGCGGGCCGTCCAGATCAGGACTCCCCGGATCGCCCAGCGCCTGGGCATCGCGACCGTGTACCAGGACCTGGCACTGTGCGACGACCTCGATGTCGCCGCGAACCTCTTCCTGGGGCGGGAGCGGCGGTGCTCCGGTGCCCGCGGCCGCCTGTTCCGGTCGATGGACGACAGCGGGATGCGCAGGGAGGCGCGCGGGCAGCTCGACACGCTGGGCATCCGCGTCCCCGACCTGCGTGCCCCGGTCGCCTCACTGTCCGCGGGCCAGCGGCAGACCGTCGCGATCTCCCGCGCGCTCCTCGGCCGGCCCAAGGCCGTCCTCCTGGACGAGCCCACCGCGGCGCTCGGCATCGCACAGGCCAGTCACGTCCTCGACCTGGTCGAGGAGCTCCGCGAGCAGGGCATCGGAGTGATCCTCATCAGTCACAACCTGGGAGACGTCAAGGCGGTCGCGGACGAGGCGGCGGTTCTGCGGCTCGGCTGCAACAACGGCTTCTTCCATGTGCCGACCTCCCCGCAGGACCGGATCTTCTCCGCCATCGTCGGCGCCACGAGCAACTCCTGACGCCCTCTCACCCGTCCTCCGCCCGCCTGCGGACCCGACGGGACGAGCAGATGATCACCCCTGCTATGGTGCGCCGATGTCATCGGTCAAGCAGTTCCAGGTCACCTTCGACTGTGCGGAACCCGAGCGCGTCGCTCGCTTCTGGTGCGAGGTTCTGGGGTACGTGGTCCCGCCGCCGCCCGAGGGGTTCGCCACGTGGGACGACTTCGACCGCTCGCTGCCGCCCGAGCGTCGGGGTGCCGCGTTTGCCTGCATGGATCCCACGGGGGTCGGCCCGCGCATGTACTTCCAGCGCGTCCCCGAGGGCAAGGTCGTCAAGAATCGCGTGCACCTCTGCGTACGGGCCGGTACCGGACTCGTGGGCGAGGAGCGCCTCGCCACCCTCGAGGCGGAGTGTGCACGGCTGGTCGCGCTCGGTGCGGCACGCGTGCGTCTGCTGCGCGCCGACGGCGTCAACGAGTCCTGCATCGTGATGCAGGACATCGAGGGCAACGAGTTCTGTCTCGACTGAGTGGCCGCTCGGCGTCTGCCGGGCGGTGGCTGCTAGTCGGTCCCGCTGTGCAGGATGCGGCGGGCCGCTTCGGCCTCTGCCGCCGGCGGTGACAGTTCGTCGAGGGTGTCGAGTTCGTCGTCCGCTTCGAGTTCCTGTTCCCAGGCCGCCGCAAGGCGTTCTTGTTCCTGGCGTGGCTTGGCGCCGACGGCCTCGCGCTGCTCGGGGCCCAGGGCTGCCAGGAATCGTCCGACCGGGTCCGTGCGCATACCGTGCTCCTTGCCGCAGGAAGAGATGCCCCCTGTCCCAGCATGACGGAACGTTGCCCCGTCGGCCGCCCGGCATTGCTCAAGGGCGGCGAGGGGCCGACGTGGCGTGCTTCATGGCGATGCGGGGCACCCGCCCAAGTCGGCCCACCCGTCCTGCTGCCCGGCGAATTCCTGTCCCCACCGGGGCAGCGGTTCCTCCGGCACCACCAGGTCATGACCGAGTTTCTGCCCCTGGTACGTCTCGAATGCGCCGTCGCCGGTCGTCTGGTGGATCATCCACAGGGATCATCGGTCGTCCGCGGCCCGTACCACCGCCAGCGTGATGTTGTCCGGCCCGCCCGCCGCGATCGCCGCCTTCCACAGCTCGAAGGCCGCCCTGCCGTCGTCGTGGTCTGTGAGCACCTCCTCGATGACGTCCGTCGTCAGCGGGTCGGTCAGGCCGTCCGTGCAGACGAGGTAGCGGTCGCCGGGTGAGAGGGGCTCCGTCGTCACATGGGGGCTGATGGCCCGGTAGTCGGGACTGCCGCCCAGGCACTGGGTGACCAGGGACGTGGTGCGCCGACCGGGGGCGAGCGGCGGGCTGTCGTCGGTGCTCACCTGGCGCAGGCCGTCACGGGAGGCGGCAAGGACCCGGCTGTCGCCCACGTTGAAGACCAGCAGCGAGCCGGGTCGTACGACGATGCCGGCCACGGTCGTTCCCATGGCGGTGAGCTCGCTGCCCTCTGCTGCGGCCTGGTACACGGCACGGTTGCAGGCGTGCAGGGCGGCGCGGACGGCGTCCTCGTCGTCCAGGGCAGGGCCGATGGACGCGATCCGGCGGGCGACCAGGGCGCTGGCAACGTCGCCGCCGGGATGTCCGCCGAGCCCGTCCGCGACGGCGACGACCAGGGGCGTTCCGAGAGGGAAGACCAGGGTCTGCGGGCTCTCGGTCACGGTGGCGCACAGGGTCCACGGTCCTACGACGAGGCTGTCCTCGTTCCGCTCGCGCAGCAGCCCGGGATGGCTCACCGCGCTCACTGCGACGTACGGCATGGAGCGTCACCGCCTTCCCGCACCAGACGCACCAGGACGCACCACTGGAGGGCTCGCTTCCGCTGCAAGTCTAGGAGCGGTTCAGCGTTTCTGCTGGTCAGCAGTCCTCTGCCGACGTCAGCCGCTCATGCGCCCAGGTAGCGAAGCACCGCCAGCACCCGCCGGTTCCCGTCCTGCGAGGCGGCAAGGCCGAACTTGCCGAAGACGGCGGCCACATGTTTCTCCACCGTGCCGGCCGACACCACGAGGGTCTGCGCGATCGCGGCGTTCGACCTGCCCTGCGCCATCAGCGCCAGCACCTCGCGCTCGCGTGCCGTCAGTGTTTCGAGGTCCTCGCCCCGACGGCCGGCGCCGGCGAGCTGGGTGACGACCTCGGGGTCGAGGGCGGTCCCGCCGGCCGCCACCCGGGTCAGGGCGTCGGTGAACTCGGCCACGTTCGCGACCCGGTCCTTGAGCAGATAGCCGACGCCGGCCGAACCCTCGGCCAGCAGTCTCGTCGCGTACTTCGTCTCGATGTACTGGGAGAACAGCAGCACCCCGGTCCCGGGATACTCCCGCCGGATGTCGATGGCGGCGCGCAGGCCCTCGTCCGTGTGGGTGGGCGGCATACGGATGTCGACGACGCCGACGTCCGGCCGGTGTGCGGCGACGGCCGCCCGCAGCCCCTCGGCGTCGCCCACGGCGGCGGCCACCTCGTGGCCGCGCTCGGTGAGCATCAGGGCCAGCAACTCCCGCAGGACGGCGGCGTCCTCGGCGATCACGACACGCATACCGGAATGCTCCCTCACCTCTGGCCGCCCGCTCACGCGTGCAGCGGCAGTACGACCGTCACCGCCGTCGGCCCGCCCTCCGGGCTGCTGACGTGCATGGTGCCGTCGACCGTGCGTACCCGCTGCAGCAGACCCGTCAGACCGCTGCCCGCACCGGGCGCCGCGCCCCCGCGCCCGTCGTCGGTCACACACAGCCGCAGCAGGCCCTTGTCCTGGGTGACACGCAGGACCGCCCGCCGGGCACCGCTGTGCTTGATGACGTTGGTGAGCAGTTCGGCGGCGCAGAAGTAGGCGATGGCCTCGATCGCCGGAGTGGGCCGCCGAGGGACGTCGACGGCCAGTTCCACGGGTACGGTGCTGCGGGCGGCCAGCGTGGTGAGTGCGTCGGGCAGGCCGTCGTCCAGTACGGGCGGGTGGATGCCGCGGGCCAGGTCGCGCAGCTCGCTGAGGGCTTCGGTGGCGTTGGTGTGCGCGGTCTCGATCAGTCGGCGCAGCCGCCCGGGGTCGGCGACCGGTTCGCCCTCCGCGCCCAGCCCCTCCCTCGCCATGTCGAGGCTCATGGCCAGCGCGACGAGCCGCACCTGCGCCCCGTCGTGCAGGTCCCGCTCCAGCCGGCGCAGCAGCGCCACGGAGTCGTCGACGGCCAGGGCTCGGGTCTCCTCCAAGTTCCTTACCCGCTGGGCGAGTTCGCCCGGCCCCAGCAGGGCACGCACCAGCCAGCGGTCCACGGCGACGATGCCGCGGGTGACCCACGGTGCCGCGAGCAGCGTGACCGCACCGATCGCGGCGGCCACGAAGGTCTCCGCGAAGGCGGTGCTGTGCGGGGCACCACCGCCGACCGGCACGGGCGTGATGGTCGGCATGCCTTCCCCGCCGGGGTGCGGACGCTGCCCGAAGGCCCACCGGATCGGGGCGGACAGATCGAGCAGGCCGGTCAGCCACCAGCCCACGGCATACAACTGCAAGGCGGCAACGGGCAGTTTGACCAATGTGTACGCCACCGAGCGCCATCCGGCGGCGTCCCGTAACCGCGCGTCGAGCCGCGCGAACGCCTTGCCCGTGGGCCGCAGCGCCGGCGGCACCGCCACCCGCTCCCCCAGCAGGCCCGCCGCCAGCCGACGATGCACGGCGGCGAAGGCACGGGCGAGCCCGGTCGAGCCGACGACGAGCAGCAGCCCGAGCACGGCACCGACGAGGGAGACGGTGAACCCGGCACCGAGGGCAAGCACGACGAGCACGAGTACGAACCCGACAAGGGCGACCGGAAACCCGACCAGGCAGTAGGCGGCCTCGGCCCAGGCCTGAGCCGTGAACGGCGCCCGCAGCACGGCCCGCAGCCGAGCCGCCCCCGTATGTGTGTCCTGCATGGCCCCAGTGTCCCGTCCATCTGTCCGCCCCACCCCGAACACGGCAGCCAGACAGAAACACAGCACCGCCAAGCCCCCAGGGGAGCGGGCTTCAGCGCGTCCCGGTGGCCGCGTCCAGGATCACGTCGGCGACCCGTGCGGGCTGTTCGACCAGTACGAGGTGCCCGGCGTCGGGGACGGTGACCGTCCGGATCTGCGGGCAGGCCTCCAGGCCACGCCGCTCGACGTCGGTGAGGCCGATCTCGTCGTGGTCGCCACGCACCACCCAGGCCGGGACGGCGGCCTCGCACAGCCGTGGGACCAGTGCCGGATACCGGTCCAGGTACTCGTAGTAGCGCCGCACGATGCGGCGGCAGGTGGCCGGGTCGTTGTGGGCCATGTCCGCAGCCAGCGCCTCGGCCCGGTGTGCGGGCATTTCGCGTTTCATGGCCTTGGGCAGCATCTTCAGCATGGCGGTCCAGGCCGCGATGCCGACTCCGGGCATCCGCCCCACGGTGTTCATCACCGCCAGGAACTTGGCCTCGTCCCCGCGCGAGAAGGTCGGCGAGAGCAGCACCAGCGGCCCGTGGAACAGGCCTGCCGCCGCCATCTCGATCACGACGTTGGCGCCGAGGCTGTGCCCGACGGCCACGTCGCAGCCCGCTTCGGCGGCGAAGTCCGCCATCATCCGGGCGTAGTGCTCCATGGTCACGTCCTCGGGGGCCGTGGTCCCGCCGAATCCGGGCATGGTGACGGCGACCAGCCCCAGTTCTGCCAGCGCCGGTTCGGCCATCACGTCCGCGTAGAACTCGGTCGAGCACAGCCCGCCCGGAATCATCAGCACCCGGTGCGGCGCCTGCTCCGGCCCCGTACGGCGGACATCCCACTGCTCGCTCATACTCCGAGCCTGACGCCGGACGCCCGCCCCCGCATCCGCTGCGGCGGCCGGCGCCCGTCAGCGGGCGGTGACCAGCTCCTGGCCGGCCGCGGCGGCAGCTCGACGTCGTAGCGCGCGGCGAGCGCCTTCGCCTCTTCACCTCGTCCCCTTGGCGACGAGGAATGGTGCGCGGTCATGAGCATGCCGATAACGCGGGCGCCGCGGCCGCGTGGAGCGTCGTCGCAGACCATGCTTGCCGATCGCGGTGGGCAGCAGACCGCCGAGGCCGACGCCCGCCAAGGTCCGGCCAAGGCCGAAGGGCCGTCAGGCAACCGGTGGCGTCCCGTGCGTGTGGAACGACTCGATGGTCTTGAGCCCCCAGGCCTGCCCCTTCTTCCGCTCCTCCTCGGTCCAGGTGATCAGTGGCCAGTCGGGCGCGAGCACGAGGCGGGTGAGCGGGTTGCACAGCTCGATGCGGTTGCCGCCCGGCTCGTAGACGTACAGGAAGAAGGTCTGCTGGATGGCGTGCTTGTGCGGGCCGGTCTCGATGAACACGCCGGTGTCGATGGCGAGATCGGCGGCGCGCAGGATGTCCTCGCGGGTGTCGGTCGCGAAGGCGATGTGATGCAGCCGCCCGGTGGAGCCGGTCCAGTCCTCGGTGTAGACGACGTCGTACGACTTGTTCGTGTACGTCAGCCAACGCGCCGCGATCCGGCCGGAGTCGAGCCGGATCTGCTCGGTCGGGCGTGCCCCCAGCACGTGTTGGTGGAACTCGGCATTGGCGAGCACGTCGGCCGCGAGGAAGTTGATGTGGTCCAGTCGCCGCACCCCGACGCCCCGGTTGGGCTTGGCCTGCGGCTGGTTCTTGAGTGCGGGCCTGAGTTCCTCGGGGGCCCGGTAGTGCTCGCTCTCCCAGTACAGGGCGTGCTCGTGGCCGTCCGGGTCGGTGGTCGAGTAGAGCCTGCCGAGGCCGGGTTCGTCCTCGACCCACTTGCCGGAGCCGCCCGCCTCCTCGATCGCTTCGATACGGCGATGGAGGGCCCCCTCGCTTGAGGCGCGCAGGGCGAGCCGGCCGAGGCCGGGCTGTTCGCGGGCGGTGAGGACCAGGCTGTGGTGCTCGTAGTCGTCGAAGGTCCGCAGATAGACCGTGTCGCCGTCCTGGCCGTTGACCGTGAGGCCGAGGTAGTCGGTGAAGAAGGCGACGCTGGCGTCCAGGTCCGGGGTGAAGAGCTGGGCGTGGCCGATGTGGGCGATGTCGCCGAGCGGCGGGGTCATCGGTGACCTCCTTCGGGCTCTGGGGAGATGGGTGCCGTCTCGGCGGACCGTGGGAAGACGGTGCCGTCGAAGATCTTGCGGGCCGTGCGGACCACGGCGGTACGGCGGGCGGCGGGCAGTCCGTCGGGACCGGTGGTGAGGCTGCTTTCGATGTCCAGGAACCCGGTGGGGTGTTCGATACGGATACGGTCGTTGCCGGCATCCAGCTGTGCGAGCTCCGCGCCCACCCCGCCCTCGATCCGCAGGCCGGCGGCCACACTGGCGGCGCCGAGCACACCGATCGACGTATGGCAGCGCACCGGGATGAAGGTGCGGGTGGAGATCGCGCCGCCGTCCCGGGGCGGGGCCAGGAGGGTGAGCTTGGGCACGGTGGTGTCCGAGACATCACCCAGGCCCATCAACCGGCCTGCTTCCAGGCGGATCTCATGCAGCCGGTCGGCGAGCGCGAGGTCCTCCTCCAGACCCTTGGGCGACTCGTAGCCGCTGACCTTGAGGGACGAGGCCGCGACGAGCACCGTCGGCATGCCGTTGTCCACGCAGGTCACAGGGATGCCGTCGATGTCGTCCCGGACCTTTCCGGTGGGCAGCAGCTTCCCTGCCCCGGCGGGGAATTCGATGACCACGGGGGCGGCCGTCCCCGGCACGCCCGAGATCTCGGCGTCCCCCGTGTAGTCGACGCGACCGCCGGGGGTCGGGAAGGTCGCCACGGCGAAGTCCCCGGAGTTGACCATGCGAATGCGGACGGAGGTCTCCTCCTCCCCCGCCGCCACAACCCCGCGCTCAACGGCGAACGGGCCGATGCCGGCGAGGATGTTGCCGCAGTTCTGACTGTCACTCACCTCTGCTCGGCCAACGGCGACTTGGAGGAAGAGGTAGTCGACGTCGGCGCGCGGATCGGCCGAGACGGACACCACGGCCACCTTGCTGGTGAGCGGATGTGCGCCGCCGAGCCCGTCGATCTGCCGCTCGTCGGGGCTGCCCATGATGCGCAGCAACAGCTCGTCGCGCAGGGCGGGTTCCGCGGGGAGGTCGTCGGCGAGGAAGTAGGCGCCCTTGGAGGTGCCGCCCCGCATCAGCAGACAGCGGACCCCCTCGGGACCACCGGTCACGGCCGCTCCCCCGCGTACTCCTCGTACGTCCGGTACTCGACGCCGAGCCGCTTGAGCGTGTCCCTCAACCCGTAGCGGTCCAGGCCGAGTTGGCCGCCGAGGAAGGCGGCGCGGGTGGCGGCCTCCTTGGTCTCGCGGGCCTCCGCCTTCTCCGCCGTCTCCCGGGCGCGTTCACGGGGTACTACGACAACCCCGTCGTCGTCGGCGAGGATCACGTCGCCGGGGCGGATCACCTGGCCGTCGACGGCGATCGGCACATTGACCGAACCGCCGGTGGCCTTGACCGTGCCCTGCGAGGAGACGGCCCGGGACCAGGCGGCGAAGCCCATGTCCCGCAACTCCTGGGTGTCGCGGATTCCCGTGCCGAGGACGACACCGCGCACGCCGCGCTGCTTCAGGGCGGTCGCGAACAGCTCGCCGAACAGACCGTCCGTGCAGGGCGAGGTGGTGGTGACGACCAGGATGTCGCCCTCGCCGCACTGCTCGACGGCCGCGTGGATCATGAGGTTGTCGCCGGGCCAGCCGATCACGGTGACGGCCGTACCGGCGACTCGTACACCCTGCTGGATCGGGCGGATGTCCGGTCCGAGGAGGCCGGTGCGGCCCATCGCCTCGCTGACCGTGGCCACGCCGAAGCCTCCCAGCGCCTCGACGTCCTTCGCAGCGGCCTTCGGCGGGTTGGTGACGATCACACCGCTCATGCCAGCTCCTTCGTGATCTGCGGGAACGGCCGCATGTACGCCTCGGCCATGGTGTCGTGCGCAAGACCCAGGTTCGGGCCGGCGTTCCGTTTGAGCTGGACGCCCCGGCGGACGGCGAGGTCCGTGTAGTACGCCCACAGGTGCTGCTGGGCGGCCAGGCACTCCATGGCCTTGCGCTTGGTGTCCCACACCTCGGTGATGTCGAGGAGCACCTCGGGCCTGAAGCCGCTCATCTCGGGCTGGTGCGGCTCGAAGTAGAAGACGGGCGGGGCGCCGATGATGTCGCCCTCGCCCGGGTAGCCGACGGCCTGGGCGAGGATGCGGGCCTGAAGCGCCATACGGTTGGCGGCCGGGTGGTCGCCGTTGTACGGGTCCTCGACCGGGTGGGTGAGGACCACGTCCGGCTGGGTCTCGCGGTAGACGGCGACGACTTTGTCGGTCAGCTCGGCGGTGGGGATGAGCGGGTAGTCGCCGGCGTCGAAGAAGCGGACCTCGGCGCCGAGCGTGGCGGCGGCACGCTCGGCCTCGTCCTTGCGTATCGCCTTGATCTCGTCGAGCTTCCTGCCCTCGCGCCACGCCTTGGCGGACTCCCCGCGCTCACCGAAGGTCAGACAGGCGATGGTGACCTTCTCCCCGCGGGCGGCGGCCAGGGCGATGGCGCCGCCCGCCCGCCACACGAAGTCCCCGGCATGCGCCGTGACGACGAGGGTGGACCGTGGGGAGGCGGGCGCGTTGGCCTGGGTCATGCTGCAATCTCCCAATGTCTTGGTGACAGGTGGGCGCCCGCCCCTTCCAGCGGCTCTCGGCCGCGCGGCTGTCAGTCGCGCAGCGCCTCGATCACGCTGGTGAGGTGGGCGCGGACGGCCGTCTCGGCCGCCTGCGGATCCCTGGCCCTGATCGCCTCGATCATCACCAGGTGCTCGCTCAGGGACTGCTGCGGACGCCCCGGCCGCAGCGCCAACTGGAAGCGATGGCGCACCAGTTGGGCGTTGAGCCGCTCCAGCAGGTCCACGGCCGTGCGCTGGCCGGAGAACTCGCGCACCTTGGCGTGCAGTTCCTGGTTGAGCTCGGAGTAGGTCACCGGCTCACCGTCGGCCACGGCCTTGGTCATCGCCGTGCCCAGCTCCGTCAGCTCGGCCAGCTGCTCGTCACTGGCGGCGACGGCGGCCTTCGCCGCGCACAGTCCTTCGAGGACCATCCGGCACTCGGTGATCGCGACCGCTTCCTCCACGGTCACCACCCGCACCCGCGAGCCGCGGTTGCGGATCCGCTCGACGAGACCCTGGGCCTCCAGATCGATGAGTGCCGCGCGGATGCTGGCCCGCGTCACACCGAACTGCTCGGCGAGTTCGTTCTCCACCAGCCGCTGTGCCGGTGCCATCTCGCCGTGCAGGATCGCCTGCCGCAGCTGCGCGAGCGCATGCTGTTTGGCCTGCTCTCCGGTGCCCGGACGGGCTTCTGTCGGCATCGCTGCCCTCCCCTGAGTGAGCGCCTGTCGAACCTAAATCTAGTCGGACAATATTGTCAACAATTCTGTCGGCCATATTGCGAGCACGGCTGGACACCCCTTCCGTGCGAACAGGGAGGCGTCGGGCCCGTTCAGGCGGCCGGAGGCCCCGGAAGCGGATCCTCGGCATGGGCGACGAAGTCGTCCACCAACCAGTGGAAGAGGGCGGCGAGTTGCTCCAGATCCTCCGCCGACCAGTCGGCCGGCGCCATCTGCAGCCCCCGGCGGTTCACCTCGCGGATGCGGTCGACCGCCGCCAAGCCGAGGTCGGTGATCCGGACCCGCTGGGCGCGCCGGTCGTCAGGGTCGGCAATCCGCACCACATGGCCGCCCTGCTCCAACTGCCGCAGCTGCCGGGTGACATGCGAGGCCTCCACGGACAGCCGCACCGCGAGCACACCGGGGCGCATCGGCTCGCTCTCGGCGATGTGCCGCAGGACGGCGACGGCAGCCCGGTCGAGCGTCAGCCCCGCCATGACCATCAGGCGCTCGTGCTGCCGGGCCCGCCCTATATGATTGCGTAAGTCAAGCAATAAACTCTTGCTGGAGGCCCTGCCATGTCCGAAGCACTCGCCCGACCCGCCGCCGCGGGGACATCCGCCCCGCCCAGGCCGAACGCCGTGGTGGCGGTGCTGGCCCTGGCCGGGATCGTCGTCTCGCTGATGCAGACGCTCGTCATTCCGATCGTCCCGGAGCTGCCCACCCTGCTGCACGCCTCGCCCTCCGACACCGCCTGGGCCGTCACCGCCACCCTCCTCGCGGCCGCGGTGGCCACCCCGGTCGTGGGCCGTCTCGGCGACATGATCGGCAAGCGGCGGATGCTGCTGGTCAGCATCGTGCTGCTGGTCTCCGGTTCGGTGGTCTGCGCGCTGGCCGACTCGCTCCTCCCGATGATCATCGGTCGTACGCTGCAGGGCCTCGCGGCCGCCGTGGTGCCGCTGGGCATCAGCATCATGCGGGACGCGCTGCCCGCCGAGCGGCTGGCGGGTTCCACCGCACTGATGAGCGCCTCGCTGGGGGTGGGCGGTGCGCTGGGTCTGCCGGCGGCCGCGTTCATCGCCGACAAGTGGGACTGGCACATCCTGTTCTGGACCTCGGGCGCGCTGGGTGCCGTCGCCTTCCTGCTGGTGCTGCTGATCGTGCCGGAGTCCAAGGTGCGCACCGGTGGCCGCTTCGACCTGGTCGGTTCGCTCGGTCTGTCCGCCGGTCTGGTCTCCCTGCTGCTGGCGGTGTCCAAGGGCGGTGACTGGGGCTGGACCAGCGGCACCACGCTCGGGATGGGCGCCGCCGCCGTCGTGGTCCTGCCGGCCTGGGGGTGGTGGGAACTCAAGGCCAGGCAGCCGCTGGTCGATCTGCGGACGACCGCCAAGCCGCAGGTGCTGTTCACCAACCTGGCCTCGGTCGCCCTCGGCTTCTCGATGTTCGCGATGTCCCTGGTGCTTCCGCAGCTACTGCAGCTGCCGACCCAGACCGGCTACGGCCTGGGCAAGTCCATGCTGACGGTGGGCCTGGTGCTCGCCCCGCAGGGTCTGGTCATGATGGTGATGTCCGCCGCGTCCGCGAAGGTCACCCAGGCCAAGGGCCCGAAGGTCACGCTGATGATCGGCGCGCTGATCGTGTCCGCCGGCTACGGCCTGAACATCCTGCTGATGTCCGAGGTCTGGCACCTGATCCTGGTCTCCTGCATCATCGGCGCCGGCGTCGGCTTCACCTACGGCGCGCTGCCCGCCCTGATCATGGGCGCGGTCGACCCCTCCCAGACCGGTGCGGCCAACAGCCTCAACACCCTGATGCGGTCCCTGGGCACGTCGTTCGCCAGCGCCCTGGCCGGCGTCATCCTGGCCCAGCTGACCACCGACTTCGGCGGTCGCGCCCTTCCCTCGGAGAACGGCTTCAAGGTCGTCATGGCCATCGGCGCCGGAGCGGCCCTGCTCGCCTTCCTGGTCGCCTCCTTCATTCCACGCCGACAGCCGGCGGTGCAGGCCCCGAAGGACGCGCCCGAGCAGGCGGAGGCCGCAGCCGCACAGGCTTGAGCCGCGACCGTCCGGAACTCGGCCGTCGTCCCGCTCCGGCGGGGCGGCGGCCCTGCCGAGTCAGGCGGCGGGGAACTCCGGTGCCGCGCCCTCGTACGCCGCCCGCAGCACGGCGAGCGCCCCGTGGGCCGTGACCTCGCGGGGGTTGGCGTAGGCCTGGCCCGCCGTCTGCGCGGCCGCCTTTGCCAAGTCGCCCTCCTTCAGGCCGAGTTCCGCGAGGGAGCGAGGTGCGCCGAGGCGTCCGGCCAGGTTCCGCAGGGCGTGCGGGGCGTCGTCCGTGTCGAGGGCGCGGGCGACGGCGGCCGCCGCGTCCGGGGCGGCGGGCGCGTTGTACGCGAGGGCGTACGGCAGGACCACCGTGTGGGTCTCGGCGTGGGGCAGGCCGAAGGTGCCGCCGAGGACGTGGCACAGCTTGTGGTGCAGACCCATGGTCGTGGCGCCGAGGCAGGAGCCGCACAGCCAGGCGCCGTACAGGGCGCGGCTGCGGGCCTCCAGGGATGCCGGGTCGGCGGCCACCTCGGGCAGGGCGCCCGCCATGGCCCGTACGCCTTCCTGGGCCAGCAGTGCGATCAGGGGTGAGGTGTCGGGGGCGTACAGCGCCTCGACGGCGTGGGCGATCGCGTTGATCCCGCTGGTGACGGAGAGCGGCACCGGCAGGGAGAGGGTGAGCTCGGGGTCGTAGACGACGCTCCGGGGCAGGACGACGGGGTCGCGGCCGGTGCGTTTGGCGCCGTGTTCGGTCAGGCCCCAGACCGGGGTCATCTCCGAGCCGGAGTAGGTGGAGGGCACGGCGATCAGCGGCAGGCCGGTGCGCAGGGCGATCGCCTTGCCGAGGCCGATCGAGGAACCGCCGCCGACGGCCACACAGCCGTCCGCGCCCGCCGCACGGGCCGCCTCGACGCCCCGGTCGGCGACCTCGACGGGCACATGCATCCGGGCTCCGTCGTGCAGGCCCGCGCAGGCGGGGCCCAGCGAGTCGGCGACCGCGCGTGCCGTCCGGGCGCCGTGGCTGCCGCACACCACCAGCAGCCGCCGCAGGCCGAGCGCCGCTGCCTCGCCCGCGGTCGCTGTCGTGGCGGCCCCGGGCCGGAAGACGACCCGCACGGGCCGGGACTCGTAGGAGAAGTCGAGGTGGTGCTTCACGACTGCTCCAGTACGAGGTCGAAGCGGGCGTGGCGGAAGGGGTTCGGGACGCCGAACTCCCGCGCCAGCACAGAGTCATCCGTTCGGGTGAACTCCTGGACCAGGCTCGGCTTGACGGCGAACACCGCGTCCGAGTCGAGGTAGTCGCTGCCCGCGACGAAGATGTGCGTGGTCACCGGTACGTGGTCTGCGGCCGAGACGATGAAGTGGATGTGCGCGGGCCGGTAGGGGTGGCGGGCGGTGGCGCGCAGGAGGTCGCCGACCGGGCCGTCGGTGGGGATCGGATACGGGCTCGGCACGCAGGTGCGGAACCAGAAGCGGCCCTCCGCGTCCGCGGTGAACAGCCCGCGGCCGTTGCCCGGCGGCTGCACGTCGGGGCGCTGGACGTCGTAGAAGCCGTTCCCGTCGGCCTGCCAGACGTCGACGACCGCGCCCGGCAGCGGCGTTCCGTCCCGGGACAGGACCCGGCCACTGACCACGCAGGGTTCGCCGCCGCCGACCAGGTCGATGGTCGCGCCGAGTTCGCGCGCCGGGGACTCGGTCATGTGGAAGGGGCCGAGGACCGTCGACTCGGTGGCTCCGGCGGCGCGGTCGCCGTTGATCGTCTCGACGAGCATCGACAGGCCGAGCACGTCCGACAGAAGGATGAACTCCTGCCGGGTGTCCGTGCACATCTGCCCGGTCGCCGTGAGGAAGCCGATCGCCCGCTCCCACTCCTGCTGCGTGAGCCCGGTTTCGCGGGCGAAGGCGTGGAGGTGGCGGATCAGGCCGGCCAGCAGCTCGCGCAGGCGCGGGTCGGAGGTGGCGTGCAGGCTGCGTACCGCCTCGTCCGTGATCGTGGTGTCGGTGGCGTCGGTGGTCATGTCGGCTCCCTTCACCGGTGCACGGGTCGTCAGCCGAACCAGACGACGAGCCGTACGTGCTCGTCGCCGTATCTGGCCGCCAGGCCCCGCATGGCGCTCCACACCTGTGCCCAGCATCCCTCGTCCGGCGGGGCGAGCATCCGTGCCGTGAGGATCACGGGGCGGTGCGCCACGTCGGCCAGACGCACCTCGGCGCCGGGGGGCCACTCCGGGGGCGCCAGCAGCAGGCTTCCGCCGAAGGTCTCGGCGGCCGCCGCGCGCAGGCCCGGGGTCACCCGCACGAGTTCGTCACCGTCCGGCAGGGACCGCACCGCCCAGTTCCAGGCCGGACCGTGGGCGAGCGGGGCGTCCCAGTCGACCGCCGCGACCTCGGCCCAGGTGGCGTAGGTGTGGTCGTGCTGGAACTCCCCGATGCCCGACTCGCGCACGGCGTCGGAGATGCCGTCCGGTAGCCCGCGGGCGGCGAAGAGCGGACGTTCCACGTCCCCCGCCCCGCGGACGCCGAAGAGACACTCCCAGGCGACGTAGTCCCTGGGAGGCTCGAAGTCCAGCAGATCGGCCGTGAACCGCCAGTGCCCATCGGGCGAGCGGCTTTCGATGACACCGTCGATGTCCGTACCCACGAGGGATGACCATACGACAGTCCGGGGGGCAATCGGCCCCGGATGGCCGTCACTTGATGACGGCGTTCGCGACGACCACGACGACGCCGAGCAGTGCGTCGACCAGGCCGGTGCGCAGGGCCACGGCCCAGGAGCGGCCCGACCATCGTGCGGTGGCCAGTCCCAGGCCGAACAGCAGTGCGATGTTCAGGGTGAACGCCGGATCCTCCACCCCGTCCGCCGGCCACCAGCCCCAGCCCGCTCCCGCGAGGATCGCCACGGTCGGCAGCACCGCCGTGACCAGGGGCCATTCGTCGACGAGGGCGCGCAGGGCGTCCCAGCGGCGGTGCGGTGCCCGCTCGGCGATGTAGTGGGCGTAGCCGTGGGCGAGGGCGGAGGCGAGCGCGGTCACCAGCAGCCAGATGGCGTCGTAGCGGCGACTGACGCGGGAGCTGTGGCCGTACTGGCTGAGCGCCGCGACCATGGAGCAGGCCAGTACGGAGCCGTAGACACCGCCGAAGAGGACGGCCTCGCGGGTGTCGTGGTGCCGTTGCCCGGGGGCGGCCGTGGTTGTCTGCGCCATGCCCTCCACGATCACCCGGCCCCTGCCCGGCCGCCAGTCGCGACCCGACGCCCACCTGGGGTGATACCGCAGACAGTGGTCCGGGCACGGGCTCCGCGGAGCCTTGCAGGTCAAGCCTGGCGTCGTCACCGACACCCGAGCGTCGACCGTGCAGACGTGCGGCTCCGCCGAAGGGCCGCGATGGACGATCGATCGTCTGCAGCACCATCGTGGCCGGTCCCGCCCACGCGGCCGAGCCGCATATCCCGCAGCCCGATGCCCCTCCGGGGGCGCAGCCCGACCGCCGGTCGGGGCCCCACAAAGTGTCCCGCGCGCTCCGCTCACTGTGCCGATTTGCCGCTCCCCCGCGGGCCGCGATGGACCGTCGATCGGCTGCAGCACCATCGTGGCCGGTCCCGCCCACGCGGCCGACCCGCATAGCCCGCAGCCCGCGCCCCTCTGGGGGTGGTGCCCGGCCGCCGGTCGGGGCCGATGAAGTGCCGTTTCACACGGGGTCATACCGCAGACACTGTCCAGCACCGGCTCCCTGGGGTCCGGCAGATCACGCCTGGCCGACACCCGCGCGCTCCACTCACTGTGCCGATTTGCCACTCCCCCGCGAGCGCGAGGGACCGTCGATCGGCTGCAGCACCATCGTGGCCCGTCGAGCCCGCGCGGCGGAGCCACATACCGACGCAGCCCCGCGCCCCTCTGCGGGCACTGCGCGGCCGCCGGTCGGGGCCGATGAAGTGCCGTTTCACATGGGGTGATACCACAGACAGTGTCCAGCACCGGCTCCCTGGGGTCCGGCAGATCACGCCTGGCCGACACCCGCGCGCTCCGCTCACTGTGCCGATTTGCCACTCCCCCGCGAGCGCGAGGGACCGTCGATCGGCTGCAGCACCATCGTGGCCGGTCCCGCCCACGCGGCCGAGCCGCATATCCCGCAGCCCGCGCCCCTCTGGGGGTGGTGCCCGGCCGCCGGTCGCGACCCGACGATGTGTCCTCCCACCTGGGCGATGCGGCACACACTGTCCATGCACGGCCGGGGGGAGCGGTCGCTAGGGTCGGCGCATGACGCACAGCTTCGTTCTTCACGTCCCCGACGCCGAGCTCGAGCCCGAGCCCCTGGACCCGGGGCAGATCGTCTCCGGGGCGCCGGAGGTGAGCGGGAAGGTGGTGTGGGAGTCGGCGGACGGCCGTCAGGTCCGCGGGATCTGGCAGATCACTCCGGGCGTCGTCACCGACACCGAGGCGGACGAGCTGTTCGTGGTGATCAGCGGGTCGGCGACCGTCGAGGTCGAGGGCGGGCCGACGCTGACGGTGGGGCCCGGGGACATGGCCGTCCTGCGCGAGGGCGACCGTACGACGTGGACGGTGCACGAGACGCTGCGGAAGGCGTACGCCGTCAATCTGTGACCGGTACCGCGGTGGTGCCGCGGATCTTCAACGTCGGTGCGGTCAGGTGCAGTTGGCCCGCTCCCCCGGGGTGTTCGAAGCGGTCCAGGAGGCAGCGGGCTGCGCGGCGGCCGACCTCGTGGCTGCCGTTGTCGACCGTGGTCAGCCAGACGTGGCGCAGGCGGGCGATGCTCGTGTTGTCGTAGCCGACGACGGACACGTCCTGCGGGACGCGCAGGCCGAGCTCCTCGGCCGCCGAGAGGGCGCCGACGGAGGCGATGTCGTTGACGGCGAAGAGCGCGGTGGGCCGGTCCCGGCGGCTGAGCAGCCGGACGGTGCTGCGGTAGCCGCCCTCCTCGGTCATGTCACCGGCCTCCACCAGGGCCTGGTCCGCGAGGCCGTGCGCCCGCATCGTGGCCTCGAAGCTGCGTCGGCGCAGTTCTCCGACGGCGCCGTAGCCCGCGATGTGCGCGATGCGGCGGTGGCCGAGGCCGATCAGATGCTCGGTGACCAGGCGGGCGCCCCGTTGGTCGTCGCCCGCCACCATGTCCACGCCCGCGGGGGCCGGTTCGCGGGCGCCCGCGACGACGACCGGGATCCGCTCGGCGGCCGTGCCGAGTGCGGCCGGGTCGGGCAGGGTGCCGACGACGACCAGGCCGTCCACCCGCAGGTCCAGGAGCGGGTCGGCGGGGTCCTGGCCGGTGCGGCGGTTGAGGCGGGCGTCCGCCAGCAGCATCCGCAGGCCGTTGTCGTGCAGCAGTGAGTTGAGGCCGTCGAGCAGGTCGACGAACCAGGGGTTGCGCAGGTCGTTGAGGAGCACGCCGACCGTGCGGGTGCGCTGCTCGCTGAGGCTGCGCGCGGCGGCGTTGGGCCGGTAGCCGAGTTCCCGCACCGCCCGCAGCACGGCCTCCCGCTTCTCGGGCCGCACCTGCTCGGAGCCGCGCAGCACGAGCGAGACCAGCGACTTGGACACGCCGGCCTGTTCGGCCACGTCGCGGATGGTCGGCTGCTTCATGCTGTGGACCGTTCCATGGGCCGGTGCGGCTTGTCAAAGGGTCCGGGGAGGGTTGACAGCGGCTGAGCGGGGGCTTCAGGGTGGCCTGGACAGATTGTGGACCGGTCCAAAGAGGGGCTGTCATGGTGGATTCGCTCGGTGTCGCCGTCGTCGGGTTCGGCTGGATGGGCCGGGTGCACACCCAGGCGTACGCCCGTGTCCTGCACCACTACCCGCAGCTGGGCCTGCGCCCGCAGCTGATCACGGTCGCCGAGGAGGTGCCCGGGCGGGCCGAGGAGGCGGCCGCGCAGTTCGGGTTCGCCTCGACGACCCGTGACTGGCGTGATGTCGTCGACGACCCGCGGATCCAGGCGGTCAGCATCACCGCGCCGAACTTCCTGCACCGCGAGATCGGCGTCGCCATGGCGGAGGCCGGCAAGCACATCTGGATCGAGAAGCCGGTCGGCCTGAGCACGGCGGACGCCCGGGCGGTCGCCGACGCGGTCGCCATGGCAGGGGTCCAGGGCGCCGTCGGCTTCAACTACCGCAACGCGCCCGCCGTCGAGGCCGCCCGTGAGCTGATCGCCTCCGGCGCCATCGGTAGCGTCACCCATGTCCGCGTCCGCCTCTTCAGCGACTACGCGGCCCATCCCGAGGGTGCGTTGACCTGGCGCTACGAGAAGGAGCGCGGCGGCAGCGGCGTCCTGGGCGACCTCGCCTCGCACGGCGCCGACCTGGCCCGCCATCTGCTGGGCGACATCGAGGCGCTGACCGCCGACACGGCCGTGTTCATCCCCCAGCGGGCCCGGCCCACCGGCGCCACGGCCGGCCACACCCGCGCCACCGGCGGCGAGCTCGGCCCCGTCGAGAACGAGGACTACGTGGGCTGCCTGCTGCGCTTCGCCTCCGGCGCCCGCGGGGTACTGGAGGCCTGCCGGGTCTCGGTCGGTGAGCAGAACAACTACGGCTTCGAGGTGCACGGCACCCGGGGGGCCGTCTTCTGGGACTTCCGGCGCATGAACGAGCTGGGCGTCAGCCGCGGCACGAGCTACCAGGACCAGCCGGTCAGCACGGTGTACGTCGGCCCGGGCGACGGCGAGTTCGGGGCGTTCCAGCCGGGCGCGGCGAACGCCATGGGCATGGACGACCTGAAGGTGATCGAGGCCCACCGCTTCCTGCGCTCCATCGCGGAGGGCAAGCCGCAGGGTGCCACGCTCCCGGACGCCGTGCACAGCGCCGCCGTACTGGAGGCCATGGTGCGGTCGGTCGAGAGCGGGGCCTGGGTCAGTCTCCGGGCATAGCGGAGGTCAGCGACTCCACGCCCTTGGCCAGGGCGTCGACGACGGACCGCGGGGGTGTGTCCGGCACTCCCGGCACCCATTTACGCCTGCGCTCGGTCCTGGCCGCGAGCGGGAGTTCCACCTGGACTCCGCCCCGGCGGGTCAGGTTCACCGGGTTCCTGGAGTGCAGGCCGCGCAGCCTCACGGGGATTTCGTCGAGGTCGGTGACCGGGATGAACTCCGGCCGCAGGGCGTCGAGTCCGCCGGCGACGAGACGGGCTGCCCGCCGGTTGCCGCCGCCGAGGAAGATGGCCCGTGGCGTCGCGGTCCTGTTGTGGCCGTGCAGGGAGACGGTGAGCGCCACCCGGGACAGGAAGTCCCGCAGCAGCGTGCAGTGGGCGACCGCCATGCGCGGGGAGGGGATGTGCACCGGATCGGGCATGCCGGGCTGGGTGAAGACCAGACTGGTGGCCCCGCACCGCTCGGCCACCGCCCGGGCCAACTCGGCCGTACCGCCTTCGTTGCTGCCGTGCAGGGCCAGCAGTCCCAGCTCGCCGCCCGTGGTGAGCGTGGCGAACAGGCGGACGCCCTCGATCTCCACGTATTCGCTGCTCGTCGTCACCCTGCTCCTCGGTTCGTCGCCTGCGGGGGCATGTTGTACGGCGTGACCACCTGGATCGCCGACGGCAGCGTAGGCCCCGCGGGCGGCAGGGCGCCGTGGGCGCGCATCACGATGTGGCAGGCCTCGCGCATGTCCTGGCGCAGATCGTGGTGGAGGACGGCGGACAGACGGTGCTCGCGCAGCAGGCGGGTGTTGTCGTGGTCGAGGTCGTGCGCGACGAACACCGCGCACTCGCGGCCCAGGTCCTCGAAGGCGCGCAGGGTGGCGTTGTTGCCGCCGCCGATCGAGTAGACCGCGCGAATGTCCGGGTCGCGTTCGAGGGCGGCGCGCACCAGGTCGTACTGGGTGGCGTCCAGGCCGTGTCCCTCGGCGATCTCGACCAGGGTGCGGTCGGGGTGACGGCTGCGCATGGCGCTGCGGAAGCCCATCTCGCGCTCCTCCTCGTTGCGGAAGAACCCGCTGCTGAGGCTGGTGAGCACATTGCCGGGGCGCTCGCCCAGCCACTGGCCCATGAGGTACGCGGCGGTCGCGCCGGCGGCCCGGTTGTCGATGCCGACGTAGGCGAGGCGGGCGGTGGCGGGCAGGTCGGTGACGAGGGTGACGACGGGGATGCCGGCCTCGGCGAGGCGGCCGACTGCGGCCGTCACCTCGGGCACGTCCGGGGCCTTGAGGATGACTCCCTGCGAGCCGCGGCGGGCGATCCGGTCCAGGGTCCGCGTCAGCTCCGCCACCGGGCCGGTCTCGCGGAAGTGGAAGCGCGAGCGCACGACGGCCGGGTGCAGGGCGGGCAGCTCCGCCTCCAGCGCGGCCCGTACGGCGGTGGAGAACCGCTCCGGCGTCTGCATCACTATGTCGATCATGAAGGTGCGGCCGACCAGCCGGACCTGGGTGCGCTGCCGGTCCAGGTCGGCGATGGCCTGCTGGACCTCCCGTGCGGTGCTCTCCCGGACGCCGCCCCTGCCGTTGAGGACCCGGTCGACGGTGGCCTCGCTCAGGCCCGCCTGACGTGCGATCTCCCGGATCGGGAAGGGATGGCCCACCGCGGGCTCCTCTCGTCGGGTTGAGGGGTTTTTGATGGCCGCCTGCTGGTTGTTCGACGGGTTTGTACTGACAAGAATGACAGGGCTGAGTCGCCCCTGTCACCGAGAGGACACCGATGTCCTTCACCGCCGTACACCACCGTGCCTGGCTCTCCGAGCAGGACTGCGACCTCGACTCGTTCCGCGCGCTCGTCGAGCGGACGGCCGACCCCGCCGACTACCCGCAAGCCTCCGCGGTGGAGCGGAACGTCCTGCTGTACGACGCCGAACGCGTCCGTACAGCGAAGGACCGCCGGGGCCTCCAGGAGGAGCTCGTCAGGGCCCTCACCGACGGACCCGGAGTGGTGGTCTTCCGGGGCGCCTTCCCCGATCACGCGGTCATCGACCGGGCCACCGACGTCTTCGACGCGCTGATCCGCGAGCAGTACGCGGCGGGCACGACGGCCGGCGACCACTTCGCCAAGCCCGGCGCCAACGAGCGGGTGTGGAACGCGCTGGAGAAGGCGGCCCTCTACGACCCGGCGGCGTTCGCCGACTACTACGCCAACCCGGTCCTCGCCCTGGTCAGCGAGGCCTGGCTCGGCCCCGGCTACCAGGTGACCTCCCAGGTCAACGTGGTCAACCCGGGCGGCCTCGCGCAGACCGTGCACCGCGACTACCACCTCGGCTTCCTCTCCGACGAGATGGCCGCGGCCTATCCGGCGCACGTCCACCGCCTCTCCCCCGTGCTCACCCTGCAAGGCGCGGTCGCGCACTGCGACATGCCGGTGGAGTCGGGGCCGACGCTGTACCTGCCGTTCTCGCAAGGCTTCGAGCCGGGCTATCTGGCATGGCGGCGGCCCGACTTCCAGGCGTATTTCGAGGAGCACCACGTCCAGCTCCCGCTCGCCAAGGGCGACGCCGTCTTCTTCAACCCGGCGCTGTTCCACGCCGCCGGGACCAACCGCACCACGGACGTGCGGCGCATGGCCAACCTGCTGCAGGTGTCCTCCGCGTTCGGCCGGGCCATGGAGACCGTGGACCGGGAGGCGGTGACGAACGCGGTCTACCCCGTGCTGCTGCGCCGCAAGGCGGACGGCGCGGACGAGGCCTGGCTGGAGAACGTGATCGCCGCGAGCGCCGAGGGCTACCCCTTCCCCACCAACCTCGACAGCGACCCGCCGGTCGACGGCCTGGCCCCGCCCTCGCAGGCGGACCTGGTACGCCGGGCGCTGCGCGAGGGCCGGCTGCCGCGGGTGCTGCGGGACGAACTGCGGGCGAGCGCCGAACGCCGCACCAGCTGACGCGAGCCGAAAGGACAACGAAAAGCCATGGGACTTCTCGACGACAAGGTCGTCCTCGTCAACGGCGGCAGCCAAGGCGTCGGCGCGGCCATCGCGCGCGCCGCCGTGCGCGAGGGGGCGGTCGTGGCCGTCACGGGCCGGCGGGCGGAACCCGGCGAAGCACTGGTGGCCGAACTCACGGCGGCCGGGGGCAAGGTGATGTTCGTGCGCGCCGACCTGTCCGACGCCGAGCAGGCGAAGGCCGCGGTGGGCGACGTGGTCGCCGCGTACGGGCGCATCGACTGCCTGGTCAACTCGGCGGGCCTGACCTCCCGCGGCACCCTGCTGGACACCACGCCCGAACTGTTCGACCAGCACATCGCGATCAACCTCAAGGCGCCGTTCTTCGCGATGCAGGCCGCCGTCGCCGACATGATCTTCCGCAAGGCGCCCGGCACGATCGTCAACATCATCACCTCCTCGGCACACGGCGGGCAGCCGTTCCTGGCCCCGTACGTCGCCGCGAAGGCCGGCCTGATCGGCCTGACCCGCAATGCCGCGCACGCGCACCGCTGGGACCGGGTGCGGATCAACGGCCTCAACATCGGCTGGACGGCCACCGAGGGCGAGGACACCACCCAGAAGACCTTCCACGGCGCCGACGACAACTGGCGCCAGGAGGCCGCCGCCAAGCTGCCGATGGGCAAGCTGGGCCAGCCGGACGAGATCGCGGACTTCGTGGTCTTCCTGCTGTCGGAGCGGTCGGGCGTGGTGACCGGATCGGTGATCGACTGGGACCAGAACGTCTTGGGCGGCCTGGACTGACATTCCAGCCCGTCCGGCGATTACTGATATTCAAGCCCGTCCGGCGATCGAGGACGAGCCCGAAGGGCGATCGGGGCCCGGGGCGGAGCCCCGGCAACGGACAGCAACAACACACCAGAAAGCAGCGGAGCTCATGCGTATCGGAATCCTCGGCCTCGGCCGCATCGGCGCCTTCCACGCCGAAACCCTCTCCGGGCTCGACGTGGTCGAGTCGCTCGTGCTGACCGACCCGTTCGCGGACGCCGCCAAGTCCGCGGCGGAGCGGTTCGGCGGCGAGGTCGTGGACTCGCCCCAGGCCCTGCTGGCGGCCGGCGTGGACGGCATCGTGGTCGCGGCCGCGACGGACGCCCACCCCGGGCTGATCCTGGCCGGCGTCGAGGCCGGTATCCCGGTCTTCTGCGAGAAGCCCGTCGCCAGGACGATGGCCGAGGGCGTCGAGGTCCTCAAGGCCGTCGAGGGCAAGGACGTGCCGATCCAGATCGGCTACAACCGCCGCTTCGACGCCGGTTTCGTCACCGCCCGCGCCGCCGTGCAGAGCGGCGAGCTGGGCAAGCTGCACACCGTACGGTCGACCACGCTGGACCCGGCGCCGCCGCCGGCCGCGTACATCGCCGCCTCCGGCGGCATCTTCCGCGACTGCTCCGTCCACGACTTCGACATCATCCGCTGGGTGACGGGCCGCGAGGTCGTCGAGGTGTACGCAGTCGGCGGCAACCGGGGTGCCGAGTACATCAAGGAGGCGGGTGACGCCGACACCACCGGCGCCGTCCTCACCCTGGACGACGGCACCATCGCAGTGGTCTCCAACTCTCGCCACAACGCCCGCGGTTACGACGTCCGCATGGAGATCCACGGCTTTACGGACTCCATCGCGGTGGGCCTGGAGGACAAGCTGCCGCTGCGCTCCGTCGAGCCCGGCGTGACCTTCCCGGCGGGCACCCCGCACGACTTCTTCATGGACCGCTTCACCGCGGCCTACCGCGCCGAACTCACCGCGTTCACCGAGGTCGTCGCCGGTACCCGCCCCTCGCCCTGCACGATCGCGGACGCCCTGGAGGCGGGCTGGATCGCCGACGCGTGCACGCTGTCGCTGCACGAGCACCGCCCGGTGACCATCGCCGAGGTCCGCACCGCCTGAGCGGCGGCCCCGGTCCCTCGTGCTCCGGGCGCCGGCCCGGCCTCCGGCGCCCGGAGCACGAGTGTGCGAATCGCCACGTTGCCCTCGTCGGTCACGACCGCGGGATCTCCCCGTACCACCATGAGATCCACGCACGTCGGACCGACGAGGAGCAACGACCATGAGCACCGGCGAGATATCCCGGCCCCACACCGACAACCGTCAACCCGCCCTGTCCGGCGGGCGGTTACGCAGTGAACGGCGTGCGGTGGTCATCGGCGCCGGGCCCAGCGGCCTCGCGGCAGCCCGTGAACTGGAGCGCTCCGGACACCGCGTGACCGTCCTGGAGGAGCAGAAGACGGTGGCGGGGAAGTGCCAGAGCGTGCACGTCGACGGCCGGGCCCACGATCTGGGCGGCCACATCTGCACCAACCAGTACGAGCGGACGGCACAGTTGCTGACGGAACTGGACATGGAGACGGAGCGCACCACCCGCTATCGCGTCCTCGACGTCGAGCGGCGCACCGCGGCCCGCCAGACCATGTCGTTCCTGCGCGACGGCGCCTTCCGGCGCTACCGGGCGCTGCGCGAGCGGGAGTTCCCGCGCATCGCGGAGCCCGGGCTCGCCCACTCGGCGCGGGCCCTGGCCGCACCGGTCACCCAGTGGCTGGCCGAACACGGCCTCGAGTCCATGGCCGAGTCGTTCGGCACCGGCTACACCGCGGCCGGCTACGGCTATCTCGACGAGCAGGTGCCCGCCCTGTACTTCGTCAAGTACGCCGAGATGACCGGCCTGCTGTCTCCCGGGCCCGAACTGCTGGGCCACGGAGGCGCGTTCACCGTCACCGGCGGATTCGCCACCCTGTGGCAGCGGGTCGCCGAGGAGCTGAAGGACGTGCGGTGCGCGGTGCGCGTGGTGTCGGTCGAGCGGCACGAGGGCGGGGTACGGGTGCACACGGACTCCGGCCCGGTGGAGGCCGACGACCTGGTGCTCGCCGTCCCTCTGGACCGCATCCTGCCGGTCCTGGACGCCACCGCGCAGGAGCGCGACCTCGCCGCGAGGATCGTCTCGAACGCCTACCACACCACCCTCGCCACGGCGTCCGGCCTGCCCGAGAACGCCTTCTACTTCCTCGACCGCCACACCGCGACCCGCGAGGCGGCCGGCCACTGCGTCTCGTACCACCACCGCTACCCGGGCAGCGATGTGCGGACCTTCTACTCCTACGGCGGTTCCGAGGACGTGAGCGCGCTGCTGGAAGCCGACGTGGCGGCACTCGGCGGACGGCTGGAGAAAGTGCATCTGCACCGCCAGTGGGCGTTCATGCCGCACTTCCGCAGCGAAGACCTCGCGGACGGCGCCCTGGACCGGCTCGACGCGCTGCAGGGCCGCGACCACACCTACTACGTCGGCGGCCTGCCCGCCTTCGAGCTCATCGAATGCACCATCGCCCACGCCCAGGACCTGGTCCGCCGCCATTTCCCGCCCGCCGACGGCACACTGGCCCTGCACGAACGGACAGAGAAGGAAACGACCTCATGAGCGAAGCGGTCCGCGAACCCCTGCGCATCGGCGTCCTCGGCGCCGCCCGGATCACCGAACGCGCCCTGATCGACCCGGCCCGCACCGCCGGCCACCGGCTGGTCGCGGTGGCCGCCCGCGACCGCTCCCGCGCCGAGGCCTTCGCCGCCGAGCACGGTGTGGAGCGGGTCGCGGACTCCTACGCCGCCCTGCTCGCCGACCCCGAGGTCGAGGTTGTCTACAACCCGCTCGCCAACGGCCTGCACGGCCCGTGGAACCTGGCCGCACTCGCGGCCGGCAAGCACGTCCTGTCGGAGAAGCCGTCGGCGAGCAACGCCGAGGAGGCCGCCGAGGTGCGGGAAGCTGCGGCCAAGGCCGGCACGGTCTTCATGGAGGCCTTCCACTACCTCTTCCACCCGGTCACCCGCCGCCTGCACGAGCTTGTGGCCAGTGGTGAACTGGGCGAGCTGCAGCGAGTGGAGACCCTGGTCGCCATCCCCGCCCCGGCGGACGGCGACCCACGCTGGTCCCTGCCCCTGGCCGGGGGCGCCGTGATGGACCTGGGCTGCTACAGCCTGCACGCCGTACGGATGCTGGCCCCCTGGGCAGGCGGCACACCGAGCCTGGTCTCCGCCCGCGGCGGGGAACGCGCGGGCGCACCCGGCGTCGACGAATGGCTGGACGCCGACCTCACCTTCCCGAACGGCGCCACCGCCTCCGCCCGCTGCCACATGGCGTACGACAAGCTGGAGATGAGCTGCCGCATCATCGGCAGCCGCGGCGAGGCCCTGGCCCCGAACTTCGTCCTCCCCCAGATGGACGACACAATCGTGATCCGCACTCCCGACGGCGAACGAACGGAACAACTCGGCACCCGGTCCTCGTACACGTACCAGCTGGAGGCCTTCACGGCCCGGGTCCGTGAGGGCACTCCACTGCCCCTGGACGCGGACGACGCGCTGGCGACGATGACCCTGATCGACCAGAGCTACCGGGCGGCGGGATTCGAACCGCGGCCGCGGAGCCGGGCGTGACCGAAGGCTGGATACGACTCCGGCGCGGTGGGCGGTCAGGTGGCCAACGGGAAGGGCGTCAGGGCGGGTTCGGCGGCGTTGTCCGTGAACTCGCCCAGGACGGCTTCCTCCTCCGGCCAACCCCGGGCGCCGGCCAGGCCGCGATCTGCGTGGCAGCAGCAGGATGCGCACGAGCCCCAGCCGCAGCCCCCTCTGCGATGATCGGCGCCATGGCCGTACACATCGCACCCGCCCAAGTCACCGACATCCAGCAGGTCCTCGCCGACCACCCCCGTTACTGGGGCGAGCGCGATCTGCGTGATCTGCATCTTTTGGCTCTGGTGCAGGAGTTCGGCGAGACCTGTCTGGTCGCCCGGTCCGACGACGGCATTCTCGGGTATCTGATCGGGTTCGTCACGCCCGGCGGCACCGGGTATGTGCATCTGATCGCGACGCGGGACGACGCCCGGGGCAGCGGTCTGGGGCGGGAGCTGTACGGTGCGTTCACCGAGGCCGCGCGGCGGCAGGGGGCGGTCCGGCTGAAGGCCATCACGAGCCTGGGCAACAAAGGGTCGGTGGCCTTCCACCGCAGTCTCGGGTTCGAGGTGAATGTGGAGGCGGACTACAACGGGCCCGGCGAGGACCGGGTGGTGTTCAGCCGGGCTGTCGGGTGACCTCGTACAGCGCCGGTCGGTCCACCAGTTCCACCGGCACCCGGGTGCCTTGCTCCAGCGCCTTCACGCCCGCCTCGCAGACCGCGGCGACGGCGTAGCCGTCCCACACGCTCGGGCCGACGACCTCGCCGCGGCGGGTGGCGTCGACCCAGGCCTGGACCTCGCGGTCGTAGGCGTCGGCGAAGCGTTCGATGTAGTCCTGGATGATGGTGCCGCCCCAGCGGCCTGCCATGTTGGTGACCATGGCGTGGCCGTCGCCGATGCGGGCGGTGCCGCGTTCGCAGACCACCTCGGCCTGGACCTGGTAGCCGAAGCCGCAGTTGACGAAGATCTCGACGTCGACGATGACGCCGCCGTCGGTCTCGAAGACGACGAACTGCGGGTCCTGCATCTCGTCCGGGGCGTTCGCGGACGGCGTCGGGCGCAGGACGGTGACGGCGGTGATCTCCTGGCCGAGCAGCCAGCGCGTCACGTCCATCTCGTGCACGACGGAGTCGTTGATGAGCATCTCGCTGCGCCAGCCGGGCGGGGAGGCGAGGTTGCGATGCCGGTTGTGCAGCATCAGCGGGCGTCCCAACTGACCCGTGTTGAGGAGCGACTTGAGCTTCAGGTACTCGGCGTCGTAGCGCCGCATGAAGCCGACCTGGACGAGGCGACGGCCCAGCTTCTGCTCCGCTTCCAGCACCCGCAGCGCGGAGGCCGCGTCCGGGGTGAGCGGCTTCTCGCACAGCACGGGCAGATCGTGCTCGAACGCCGTCAGCAGGGCCGCCTCGTGGGCGGGGCCCGGGGAGGCGATCAGCACGGCGTCGACATCGGCTGCCGACATGGCGGCGGCCGGGTCGGAGTAGGCGGTGCAGCCGTCGATGCGGGCGGCGACGTCCTTGGCGCGTTCCGCATCGACGTCCACGACTGCCGTCACCCTGGCCCCGCTGACGACCTCCTGGATACGGCGGACGTGGTCGGCACCCATCTTGCCGGTGCCGACGACCGCGACCTGCAGTGTTCCTTGCCGAGCCATGGTCGTTCGTCCCCCTTCGAAGGGTCAGGCGCCGCAGGACCTCAGGAACTTACGGGTGCGCACCGCGATCGGCAGCGGCTTGTCCGGCTCGCACGGGTACATGTCCTGCTCAACGATGGCGAACAGCTCCACACCGAGCTTCTGCGCGGCCTCCATCACCGACCCCAACTCCGGGACGCCGGCGGGCGGTTCGCACATCACGCCCTGCGCCACGGCAGGCCCGAACGGTGTGCCCTTGGCCTGGACGTCGGCGAGGATCTGCGGGTCGACCTGCTTGAGGTGCAGATAGCCGATGCGTTCGCCGTAGGCCTCGATCAGCTTGACGCTGTCCCCGCCGCAGTAGGCGTAGTGCCCGGTGTCCAGGCACAGGTTGACCAGTTCGGAGTCGGTCGAGTCGAGGAAGCGCTCGACGTGGTCCTCGGTGTCGATGTGGGTGTCGGCGTGCGGATGTACGACGATGTCGAGGCCGTACGTCTCCTTCACCTCGTGCCCGAGCCGCTCCATGCCCTTGGTGAGGTACGCCCACTGCTCACCGGTCAGCTCCGGCGGCTCCAGGATCTCGGCCGTCTTGTCGTCCCGCCAGAACGACGGGATGACGACGAGATGCTTGGCACCCATCGCCTGCGTGAGCGCCGCGACCTGGCTGACGTGCTCCCAGGTGGACTCCCAGACGGAGGGGCCGCGGTGCAGGCCGGTGAAGACGGTGCCCGCCGAGACCTTCAGGTCCCGCTTGGCGATCTCGTCGGTGAGGCGGGCCGGGTCGGTCGGCAGATAGCCGTAGGGGCCCAGCTCGATCCACGAGTAGCCGGCCTCGGCGACCTCGTCGAGGAAGCGTTCCCAGGGCACCTGCTGAGGGTCGTCCGGGAACCAGACGCCCCAGGAGTCGGGGGCCGATCCGACCCGGATGCGGTCCAGAGCGCCTGCCATGTCAGGAGGTTCCTTCCGGGCTTGCCGCCACGGGTGCGGTGAGGTCTTCCTGCTCCGGGAGTTCCTCGACGTCGACACCGCTGACCTGGGACAGCTCGTGCTTGAGCGCGGCGAGTTCGGCGCCGCCGGCCATGTGGTTGGTCAGCTCTTCCAGGGTGATCTGGGAGCGTTCGGCGGACAGTTCCATGGTGCCCAGGCGCAGCACGCTGAAGTGGTCGCCCACCATGTAGGCGTGGTGCGGGTTGTGGGTGATGAAGATGACGCCCAGGCCGCGTTCGCGGGCCGCCGCGATGTACTTGAGCACCACCCCGGACTGCTTGACGCCCAGGGCGGCGGTGGGCTCGTCGAGGATGAGGACGCGGGCGCCGAAGTAGACGGCGCGGGCGATCGCCACGCACTGGCGCTGGCCGCCGGAGAGGGTGCCGATGGGCTGTTCCAGGTTGTCCAGGACGATGCCCATCTCCCGCAGCTCATGGTCGGCGGTCTTCTTCATCTTCTCGATGTCCAGACGCCGGATGGGCCAGGGGCCGCGGGTCATCTCGGAGCCGAGGAAGAAGTTGCGCCACACCGGCATCAGCGGCACGGTCGCCAGGTCCTGGTAGACGGTGGCGATCCCGCGGTCCAGGGCGTCACGCGGGGTGGTGAAGCGCACCGGGGCGCCGTCGACGAGGAACTCGCCCTCGGTGTGCTGGTGCAGCCCGGAAATGATCTTGATCAACGTGGACTTGCCGGCGCCGTTGTCGCCGAGCACGCAGGTGACCTGGCCGGGATGCACCTTGAGGCTCACCCCGTGCAGGGCGCGTATGTTGCCGTACGCCTTGCCCGCATTGCGCAGCTCCACGATCGCCCCGTCCTTCTCGGGCGGTGCATCGGGGAGGATGGCTCCGTGGGTTTTGCTGGTGTTGTCTGTCATCGCAATGTCACCTTCGGGTCATCGTGCGCTGGACCCACAGATTGATCAGGACGGCGCCCAGCAGCATGACGCCGAGGAAGGCCTTGAACCAGTCGGGGTTCCAGCCGGCGTAGACGATGCCCTGCTGCACCATGCCGAACATGAACGCACCGAAGACCGGGCCGATCGCCGAGCCGTAGCCGCCGGTCAGCAGGCAGCCGCCGATCACCGCGCCGGAGATGTAGATCAGCTCGATGCCGACGCCCTCACCGGACTGCACGGTGTTGAAGGTGAACAGCTGGTGCATGCCCACGAACCAGGCACCGAAGCCCACCAGCATGAACAGACTGATCTTGGTGAACGCCACCGGCACACCGACGGCCCGCGCGCTCTCCTTGTTGCCGCCCACCGCGAAGGTCCAGTTGCCGTACTTGGTGCGCAGCAGCACCCAGGTCGCCAGCGCCGCGAACAGCAGCCACCAGAACACAGTGATCTTCACCTGCACGCCACCGATGTCGAAGCTGGAGGCGAAGACCTTCCTGGCCTGGTCGAAGCCGTCCATGTTGCTGATGTCGTCGGTGGCGACGTTCCCGGTGACCAGCTTGGTCACCGCGAGGTTGACGCCCTGCAGGATCAGGAAGGTGCCCAGCGTGACCAGGAAGCTGGGCAGGCCCGTCTTGACGACCATCCAGCCGTTGAAGAAACCGATCGCCAAAGACACCACCAGCGCTGCGATCACCCCCACCCACACGTTCATGGTGAGCTGGTAGCTGATCATGGCCGCGGTCAGCGCCGAGGTGATCACCCCGACACCGGCCGACAGGTCGAACTCCCCGCCGATCATCAGCAGCGCCACCGGGATCGTCACGATGCCCAGCGTCGAGGACTGGTAGAGGATGTTCGCCATCGAACTGGCGTCACGCACCGGCGGCGCCGCCACCAGGAAGAACACGTACACCGCGACGGCACCGAGGAAGACACCCACCTCGGGCCGGGCCAACAGCCGCACGACCAGAGGCCGTTCGGCGGTCCGCCCGTCCGTCTCCTTGGGGCCGGGGGCCGGCGGTGAGGTCACCGCCGGCTCGGCGTGCTGGGTCATACTCATCACCGGGTTCCGTTGGCGGCAAACTTGGAGACCGCCTCGACATTGGACTTGTCGACGAACGCAGGACCGGTCAGCACCGGCTGCTCACCGCCGCCCATGTAGTTGCCGTTGTTCTTGTACAGCCACAGCGAGTCGATCGCCAGGTAGCCCTGGAGGTAGGGCTGCTGGTCCACCGCGAACTGGATCGTGCCCTTGCTGATGGCGGTCGTGAGGTCCTTGTTGAGGTCGAAGGTGGCGACCTTCGCCTTGCTGCCGGCGTCCGAGACCGACTGCACCGCGGTCAGCGCGTACGGGGCGCCGAGGGCGGTGACGTAGTCGATGGAGGAGTCCTGCTTCAGCTTCGCGGTGATCGTCGACTTCACCGACGGCATGTCCGTGCCGTTGACGTAGAGGACGTCGGTCTTGCCGGAGAAGGTCTTCTTCACGCCGTCGCAGCGCTGGGTCAGACCGACGTTGCCCTGCTCCTGGATGACACAGACGGTGTGCTTGGCGCCGAGGTCGTTGAGCTTCTTGCCGAACGCCTCGCCGGCCACGGACTCGTCCTGGCCGAAGAACTCCATCAGGCCGAGCTTCTTCCAGTCGCTGACACCGGAGTTGAGGCCCACGACGGGTATGTTGGCGGACTTCGCCTTGCCGACGACGGCCTTGAGGGCGTCCGGCTTGGCCAGGGTGACGGCGATGCCGTCGACCTTCTGGTCGATCGCGTTCTGCACCAGGTTGGACTGGTTGCCCGCGTTCGGGTCGGACGAGTAGATCAGCTTGATGTTGTCCTTGGCCGCGGCGGCCTCGGCACCCTTGCGGACGATGTCCCAGAAGGTGTCGCCGGGCGACTGGTGCGTGACCAGAGCGACCGTCATCCGAGGCGTGGTGGCCTTGCCTGCCGATGCGTTGGCGCCACCCTCCTCGGACTTCTTGCCCCCGGAGCTGCTGGAGCAGCCGGCGAGGGTCAGGGCAGCCGCCGCGGCCACCGCGACAACGGGGGCGATTCTGCGGGAGCGGGGGTGAGAAGAGCGGTCCATCTTTCCTGGCACCTCACTGTGCGTTGCGGGGGAAAGGGAGAGGGGGATCACGATGATCCAGCGGCCCGGGATCTTGGCATGCCCGGGTCGTCTGCCGCAAACGCGGCGGTCGGCCTGGGACGGGATCAAACCCCTGGCCGCGCCCGCTGTCAATACTTTGTTAAGACATCATTTCACGAGCTAGTCCGAATGTAAGTACAAACTATTGACAGCGTCGCCCTCCGAGGCCTACACCTGTGGGGCGGCAGGCCCTCTGGGACCCGCATCCCCAGACCAGCTCGAGGAGCGTCGCGCATGGCCGAGTCAGACCAGTCCTTCGACTTGATCACTATGGGCCGTATCGGAGTCGATCTCTACCCACTGCAGTCGGGGGTGCCCCTGGCCCGGGTCGAGACCTTCGGCAAGTTCCTCGGCGGTTCGGCCGCCAACGTGGCGGTCGCCGCCGCCCGGCTCGGCCGGAACACCGCGGTGATCACCCGCACCGGCGACGACCCCTTCGGCGCCTATCTGCACGAGGCGCTGAAGGAGTTCGACGTCGACGACCGCTGGGTCGCACCCGTCGCCGCGTACCCGACACCGGTGACCTTCTGCGAGATCTTCCCTCCGGATGACTTCCCTCTGTATTTCTACCGGCAGCCTAAGGCTCCTGACCTGGAGATACATTCCGACGAGCTGGACTACTTCGCCATCCGTGCGAGCCGGGTCTTCTGGATCACCGGCACCGGCCTGAGCGAGGAGCCCAGCCGCTCCGCCACACTCGCCGCCCTCAAGGCACGCGACAAGGCAGGTACGACGGTCTTCGACCTCGACTGGCGGCCCATGTTCTGGGAGCACCCCCAGGAGGCCCGCCCCTACTACGCGGAGGCGCTGCGGCATGTCACGGTCGCCGTCGGCAACCTCGACGAGTGCGAGGTCGCCACCGGTGTCCGCGAGCCGCGGGCCTGCGCCGAGGCGCTGCTGGAGGCGGGCGTGGAACTGGCGGTCGTCAAGCAGGGCCCCAAGGGCGTCCTCGCCGTGCACCGCGACGGCACCAGCGCCGAGGTAGCGCCGGTGCCCGTCGAGGTGGCCAACGGTCTCGGCGCGGGCGACGCCTTCGGCGGCTCCCTCGTGCACGGCCTGCTGGCCGGCTGGGAGTTGGCCGAAATCATGCGGTACGCCAACGCGGCCGGCGCCCTCGTCGCCTCCCGTCTCGCCTGTTCCTCCGCGATGCCCACCGAGGCCGAGGTCGAGGACCTCCTCGCGCGGGCCACCCTCTGAAACGGAGCTTCCCCTTGTCCCTCAGCATCCCCGACCTCGTCTCGGTCAGGGCCCGCCACCCCGAGGCCGTCGCCGAGGCGGCCGCCCGGCGCACGCGCCGCCCGCTCATCGGTGACAGCGGCCGCCTGATGATCGTGGCCGCCGACCACCCGGCCCGCGGCGCCCTCGGCGTCGGCGACCGCCGGCTCGCCATGGCCGGCCGCGCCGAGCTGCTGGAGCGCCTGTGCATCGCGCTGTCGCGGCCGGGCGTGGACGGGGTGCTGGCCACCGCCGACATCCTGGAGGACCTCCTCCTGCTCGGGGTGCTGGAGAACAAGGTCGTCATGGGGTCCATGAACCGCGGGGGCCTCGCGGGCGCCGTCTTCGAGATGGACGACCGCTTCACCGGCCACCGCGCCGAGGACATCGCCCGGCTCCGCTTCGACGCGGGCAAGCTGCTGCTGCGCATCGACTACGACGACCCGGGCTCGCTGACCACGCTGGAGTCCACGGCCCGCGCGATCGACGACATGGCGGCACACCGGCTGCCGCTGTTCGTCGAGCCGTTCATCTCGCGCCGCACAGACGGCCGGGTCAGCAACGACCTGTCCGCAGAGGCCGTCACGAAGTCCATCGCGATCGCCGCGGGCCTGGGCGGCACCTCCGCCTACACCTGGCTGAAGCTGCCCGTCACCGACGACCCGGACGACATGGGCGAGGTGCTGGAGACCTCCACGCTGCCGACCGTGCTGCTCGGCGGCGAGGTGGGCGAGTCCGCGGAGGCACAAGCGGGCGCGTACGAGCGCTGGCGCAAGGCCCTGAGGCTGCCGACCGTGCAGGGGATGGTCGTCGGGCGCTCGCTGCTCTACCCGGCGGAGGGCAGTGTGGAGACGGCGGTCGACACGGCCGTAGGACTGCTGTGAGTCGGAGGAGTGCTGTATGACCCACCACCGGAGCGCCCCATGACCTACCACCTGCCTGCCGGCAAGGCCCTCGGCGGCCCCTACGTCGTGGACGTCACCCCGGAGAAGGCCGGCTGGGGCTACTCCAGCCTGCGTGTGCTGGAGCTCCCGCCGGGCGGCGCGCACACCTTCGACACCGGCGACAGCGAGTGGATCGTGCTGCCGCTCAGCGGCGGCTGCGCGGTCGCGGCCGCCGACGACTTCGGCCACGACACCTTCGAACTCACCGGCCGCGACAGCGTGTTCAGCGCCGTCAGCGACTTCGCGTACGTCCCCAGGGACGCCCGTACGACGATCACGTCCACCGGCGGCGGACGGTTCGCGCTCACCGGCGCGCGCTGCACCCGGCGGCTGCCCGCCCGCTACGGACCGGCCTCGTCCGTACCGGTGGAGCTGCGCGGCACCGGCAACTCCTCCCGCCAGGTCAACAACTTCGGGGCGGCGACCCGCGCCGGAGGCGCTGATGGACAGGGTTTCGAGTGCGACAAGCTGATCGCGGTGGAGGTGATCACGCCGGGCGGCAACTGGTCGTCGTTCCCGCCGCACAAGCACGACGAGCACCGGCCCGGCGAGGAGTCCGTCCTGGAAGAGATCTACTACTTCGAGTTCGCCGCCCATGACGGCATCCCCGGCCTCGGCTACCAGCGGGTCTCCCCCTCCGGGCGGGGCCGCAACACGGATGTGCTGGCCGAGGTGCGCGGCGGGGACGTCGTGCTGATCCCCGACGGCTGGCACGGGCCCTCCATGGCCGTGCCCGGCCACCACATGTACTACCTCAACGTCATGGCGGGCCCGGAGCCCGAGCGTGCCTGGCTGATCTGCGACCACCCCGATCACGCCTGGGTCCGCTCCACCTGGCCCGAGCAGCCCGTCGACCCCCGCCTCCCCCTCTACACGGCACCGGAGAAGTCCTGATGAGCACCACCACCCGCCGCCTGACCGTCGCCCAGGCCCTGGTGCGGTTCCTGTCCGTCCAGTACACCGAGCGCGACGGCGTGCGCCGGCGGCTGATCGCGGGCACCTGGGGCATCTTCGGCCATGGCAACGTTGCCGGGATCGGCCAGGCCCTCCTGGAGGCGGGCGAGGAGACGATGCCGTACCACCAGGGCCGCAACGAGCAGGCCATGGTGCATGCGGCCGTCGGCTACGCCCGCCAGCTCGACCGCCTCTCCGCACAGGCGGTGACGACGTCCATCGGCCCGGGCGCCACCAACCTGGTCACCGGCGCCGCGCTCGCGACCATCAACCGCCTGCCCGTCCTGCTGCTGCCCGGCGACTACTTCGCCACCCGGGTCGCCGACCCGCTGCTGCAGCAGCTGGAGCATCCGACCGAGGCGGACGTGTCGGTCAACGACACCCTGCGCCCGGTGTCGCGGTACTTCGACCGCATCACCCGTCCCGAGTCCCTGATCCCCTCCGCCCTCAACGCCATGCGGGTCCTCGCCGACCCCGCCGAGACCGGTGCCGTGACTCTGGCTCTTCCGCAGGACGTGCAGGCGGAGGCCTATGACTGGCCGGAGGAGTTCTTCGCCGAGCGTGTGTGGCATATGCGGCGGCCGGCTCCCGACCCGTACGAGCTCGCGGAGGCGGTGGCGGCGATCCGGGCCGCCGAGCGGCCGCTGATCGTCGCGGGCGGGGGCATCCACCACAGCCAGGCCGAGGAGGCGCTCAAGGCGCTGGTGGACGCCACCGGCATCCCCGTCGCCTCGACCCAGGCCGGCAAGGGCTCGCTGCGGTACGACCACCCCGCCGACCTCGGCGGCATCGGTCACACCGGCACGGCGGTCTGCGACGAATTCGCACGCACGGCCGACCTGATCATCGGCGTCGGGACCCGCTACACGGACTTCACCACCGCCTCCAACACGCTCTTCCAGCGGCCGGAGGTCCGGTTCGTCAACCTCAACATCGCCGCGTTCGACGCTCACAAGCTGGCGGCGCGGACGGTGGTGTGCGACGCGCGCGCAGGGCTCACAGCGTTGACGCAGGCTCTAGCCGGTCACCGTGTGAACTCGGTTTACGAGGACGAGTACCGCGTCGGCAAGGAACGCTGGGAGCAGGTGGTTGACGCCGCTTTCACCGCCGCCGACGAGAACGCCGTCCCCACCCAGACCCAGGTGCTCGGCGCCCTGGACGCGGTGGTCGGCGAGGACGACGTGGTGATCAACGCGGCCGGTTCGCTCCCCGGCGACCTGCACAAGCTCTGGCGGGCCCGCAGCCCCCGCCAGTACCACCTGGAGTACGGCTACTCCTGCATGGGCTACGAGATCCCGGCCGCCATCGGCGTCCAGCAGGCCGCCCCCGACACCGCGGTCTGGTCCCTGGTCGGCGACGGCACCTACCTGATGATGCCGACCGAGATCGTCACGGCCGTCCAGGAGGGCCTGCCCGTCAATCTCGTCCTGATCCAGAACCACGGCTACGCCTCCATCGGCGGCCTCTCCGAGTCGGTCGGCGGCGAGCGCTTCGGCACCGCCTACCGCTACCGGGCCGCCGACGGCACCTTCTCCGGAGCCCCCCTCCCCGTCGACCTCGCCGCCAACGCCGGCAGCCTCGGCATGGACGTGCTGCGCGCCAAGACGGTCCGCGAACTGCGCGAGGCGCTCGCCGCGGCCCGCGCCTCCGACCGCCCGACCTGCGTCTACATCGAGACCGACACCGCCACCCCGACCGCTCCCCCGGCGGAGGCCTGGTGGGACGTGCCGGTCGCCGAGACCGCCTCCCGCGAGGCCGCCGTACAGGCCCGGCAGGAGTACGACCGGCAGGTCGCCGGGCAGCGCCGCCACCTCTGACCTCCCCCGCACGACCCCTTTGTGAAAGGCCCCCGCACCATGAAGACCATCACCCACTGGATCGACGGCAAGCCCGTCGAGTCCACCTCCGGCCGCCACGGCGCCGTGTACGACCCGGCGACCGGCGCGCAGGAGAAGCAGGTCGGATTCGCGACCGTCGACGAGGTGGACGCCGCCGTCGCCTCCGCGAAGGCCGCCTTCGAGACCTGGGGTTCGTCCTCGCTGGCCAAGCGCACCGCGATCCTGTTCAAGTACCGCGAGCTGCTCGACGCGCACCGCGACGAGATCGCCGAGCTGATCACCGCCGAACACGGCAAAGTCCACTCCGACGCGCTCGGCGAGGTCGCGCGCGGCATGGAGATCGTCGAGCTGGCCTGCGGGATCAGCGTGCAGCTGAAGGGCGAGCTGTCGACGCAGGTCTCCACCCGCGTCGACGTCGCCTCGATCCGGCAGCCGCTGGGCGTGGTCGCGGGCATCACTCCGTTCAACTTCCCGGCCATGGTGCCGATGTGGATGTTCCCGCTGGCCATCGCCTGCGGCAACACCTTCGTGCTCAAGCCGAGCGAGAAGGACCCCTCGGCCTCCTTCCGCCTGGCCGAACTGGCCACCGAGGCGGGCCTGCCGGACGGCGTCCTGAACATCGTGCAGGGCGACAAGGTGGCCGTGGACCGCCTGCTGGAGCACCCGGACGTCGAGGCGGTCTCCTTCGTCGGCTCGACGCCGATCGCCAAGTACATCCAGCTCAAGGCGGTCGAGCACGGCAAGCGCGTCCAGGCCCTGGGCGGCGCCAAGAACCACATGCTGGTCCTGCCGGACGCCGACCTGGACTTCGCCGCCGACCAGGCGATCAACGCGGCCTACGGTTCGGCGGGCGAGCGCTGTATGGCCGTCTCTGTCGTGGTCGCGGTCGGCGACACGGGCGACGAACTGGTCGCCAAGATCGCCGAGCGTGCGAAGAACCTGAAGATCGGCCCCGGCAACGACCCGTCCTCCGAGATGGGCCCGCTGATCACCCGCGAGCACCGCGACAAGGTGGCCTCCTATGTGACGAGCGCCGCCGAGCAGGGCGCCGAGGTCGTCGTCGACGGCAGCGGCTACACGGTCGAGGACCACCCCGAATGCGCCGACGGCTTCTTCATCGGCGTGACGCTCCTGGACAAGGTGCCGCTGACGGCAGACGCGTACCGTGACGAGATCTTCGGCCCGGTCCTCGCCGTGGTCCGTGCCGAGTCGTACGACGAGGCCATCAAGCTGATCAACGACTCCCGCTGGGGCAACGGCACCGCGATCTTCACCCGGGACGGCGGCGCCGCCCGCCGCTTCCAGCTGGAGGTCAAGGCGGGCATGGTCGGCGTGAACGTGCCGATCCCGGTACCCGTGGGCTACCACTCCTTCGGCGGCTGGAAGGATTCCCTCTTCGGCGATCTGCACGTCTACGGCAATGACGGCATCGCCTTCTACACGCAGGGGAAGGTGATCACCACGCGCTGGCCGGACCCGGCCGACGCGGGCATCAACCTCGGTTTCCCCAGCCACTCCTGACGTTTCGTCAGCATCCAGAGGGAGGTACGCCCATGGCGAGGACCGGCGGCACCACACGGGCCGCGACGGCCGCTGTCGACTCGCTGGACTTCGCCCTGGACCGGGGCAGTCCGGTGCCGCTGTACTACCAGCTGGCCCAGCAGCTGGAGGCGGCGATCGAGCACGGAGCGCTCGCCCCGGGCAACCTCCTGGGCAACGAGATCGACCTCTCGACGCGCCTGGGCCTGTCCAGACCCACCGTCCGCCAGGCCATCCAGTCCCTGGTCGACAAGGGGCTGCTGGTGCGCCGCCGAGGGGTCGGCACTCAGGTGGTGCACAGCCAGGTCAAGCGCCCGCTGGAGCTCAGCAGCCTCTACGACGACCTGGAGTCGGCCGGACAGGGCCCCACCACGCAGGTGGTGCGCAACGAGCGCGAGCCCGCGTCCCCGGACGTCGCGGCCGCGCTCGGCATAGCGGAGGGCAGCGAGGTGATCGTCCTGGAGCGGCTGCGCCTGACCCACGGCCAGCCGGTCGCCCTGCTGTGCAACTACCTCCCCGCGACCCTGCTGGAACTCGACTCCGCCCGCCTGGAGTCGACCGGCCTGTACCGGATGATGCGCACCGCCGGCATCACCCTGCACAGCGCCCACCAGACCATCGGCGCCCGCTCCGCCACCGCCGAGGAGGCCGCCCGCCTCGACGAGGAGGAGGGCGCGGCCCTGCTCACCATGCAGCGCACGGCGTACGACGACACCGGGCGACCGGTGGAGTACGGGACGCACATCTACCGTGCGTCCCGCTACGCGTTCGACTTCCAGCTGCTGGTCAGGCCGTGAACCGGCGCTCTTGACTCCTCGGGGGCGGAAAGCGCACTGTCTTAGGTATACGCCGTAAACATACGACGTCATCCTCAGGCCCGACGAGGAACCGTGGACAAGTACAGGCGAGCGCATGCACGCCCGGGGGCCGCACCCTCCTGGGCTCCGTCCACCGTCCTCGTCACCGGCGGCGCCGGGTTCATCGGCAGCCACGCCTGCGTCGAGCTCCTCGACCACGGTTACGAGGTGATCGTGGTCGACGACTACGCGAACAGCACGCCCCATGTCTTCGCGCGGGTGGAGCGGATCGCGGGCCGGTTCGTCGGGGCCGTCTACGAACTGGACATACGGGACCGGCGCGCCCTGTCGGCGGTCTTCGACCGGCATCCCGTGGACGCCGTCATGCACTTCGCCGCGCTCAAGTCGGTGAGCGGATCGGTCGAGTCGCCGGTCGAGTACTACGACACCAATGTGGGCGGCACCACCTCACTGCTGCGCACGATGCACGAGCACGGAGTCCACCGGCTCGTGTTCTCCTCCTCGTGCTCGGTCTACGGCGACGCGGGCGCGGGCCCGCTCGACGAATCGACCCCGGCACATCCGACCAACCCCTACGCGGCTTCGAAGCGTGCCTGCGAGCAGATCCTCGCCGATGTCTGCTGCCGCCGTCCCGAGTACACGGTGCTGTGCCTGCGCTACTTCAACCCGGCCGGCGCCCATCCCAGCGGGCTGCTCGGCGAGGACCCGCAGGGCGCCCCCGACAACCTCATGCCGCACGTGGCGCAGGTCGCCCTCGGTCACAGCAAGCGGCTGCAGGTGTTCGGCGGTGACTACCCCACCCCTGACGGCACCGCGGTCCGCGACTACATCCACGTCATGGACACCGTCGAGGCGCACCGCATCGCACTCGACCACCTCGCCGACGCCCCTGGCATGCATGTGTTCAACCTCGGCCTGGGACAGGGCATTTCGGTCCTGGACGTGGTCGCCGCCTTCTCCGAGGCCAGCGCCAAGCCCATTCCGTACGAAGTCGGGCCGCGCCGTCCCGGGGACGTCGCCACCCTCGTCGCCGACGCGAGCGCCGTCAGCCGCGCCTGGGGCTGGCGGCCCACCCGAACCCTTGCGGACATGTGCCGGGACGCCTGGCACTTCCAGCGGCTCAACCCGCACGGGTACGCCGGTGCCGAGCGGCGCCCGAACCCGAAGCCCTGAGGGCGAACGCCGTCTCCACCAGGGCGATGTGGCTGAACGCCTTGGGCGCGTTGCCCAGTTGACGGCCCGCGTCGGGATCCCACTGCTCCGAGAGCAGGCCCACGTCGTTGCGCACCGCGAGCACACGCTCGAAGAGGTCTCGGGCCGGTTCGACGTGACCGGTCGCGGCAAGGGCGTCCGCGTACCAGAGAGAGCAGGACACGAAGGCGCCTTCCGAGCCGTGCACACCGTCCACTTCATGGACGCCGTGGCCGTCCGACGCGTAGCGCCGCACGAAGCCCCCGAGATCGAGCCGCCCCATCGCGCGGACGGTGCCGCGCATCCGCTGGTCATGTGCGGGCAGGAAGCCGAACCGTGGCATCAGCAGGACCGACGCGTCCAGCGCCGGGGAGCCGTATGACTGCACAAAGCTGCACTGTCCGGAATCCCAGCCCTGCCGGCAGACCTGACGGTGCACCTCGTCCCGCAGGGCGCGCCATTCGCCGGAGGAGCCGTTGCGGCCGAGCAGCTCGCCCATCCGCAGGGCACGGTCGGCGGCGACCCAGGCCATGACCTTGGAGTGCACGAACTGCCGCCGCGGGCCCCGCATTTGCCACAGACCCTGATCCGGTTCACGCCAGTGCCGCTGCAGATAGCCCATCATCGCCTCCACCAGATGCCACACATGGGCCGGCATCGCAATGCCGGCTCGCAGCGACAGCCAGAAGGTGTCGAGGACCTCGCCGTACACGTCCAGCTGGAACTGGTTCGCCGCGGAGTTGCCGAACCGGACGGGCCGCGAGCCCTCGTAGCCGGTCAGCCAGGGCGCCTCGGTCTCGGGGAGCAGACGCTGCCCGCCGACGCCGTACACGGTCTGCAGGTCGCACGGGTTGCCGGCGATGGCCCGCACCAGCCAGTCCAGCCAGGCCGTCGCCTCCTCCCGGTAGCCGCTGTGCAGGAGGCAGGACTGTGCGAAGGTGGAGTCGCGCAGCCAGCAGTACCGGTAGTCCCAGTTGCGCTCGCCGCCGATGCAGCCGGGCAGGGAGGTGGTGGGGGCTGCCACGATGCCGCCCGTGGGGGCGTAGATGAGCGCCTTCAAGGTGATGAGTGACCTCACCACGGCGTCCCGCCACGGCCCTTCGTAGCAGCACTGGGCGGTCCAGGTCCGCCAGTAGTCGGCGGTCTCCTTGAGCAGCGTCTCGGCCGGGACGCTCAGCGGCGTGGGCGGTTCGGGCAGGTGCGAGGGCGACCACACCAGCGTCAGCGCGAGTCGCCGTCCGGCGGGGACGGTGAAGTCGTGGACCGTGGCGTCGACGCCGCCGGGTTCCCGTGCGGCTCCGTCGGCGCCCAGCCAGACGGCGTCCGGGCCGGCGACCGCCACCGCGCACTGGTCGACGGCCCGGACCCAGGGCACGACCCGACCCTGGTGGAAGCGCAGCCGCAGCTCGCTGCGCATGGACACGGAGCCCGAGAGTCCCTCCACCACTCGGACCAGACAAGGCACCCCCGCCCGCGGCGGCATGAAGTCCGTGACCCGCACGACCCCCGTCGGGGTCTCCCACCACGAATCCAGCACCAGCGTGTCGGGCCGGTAGGACCGGCGCGTGCACCGGTCGCCGCCAAGGGGCGCGACCCGCCAGAATCCGTTGTCCGGCGTACCGAGCAGCGCGGCCAGACAGGCCGGCGAGTCGAAGCGGGGCAGACACAGCCAGTCGACGGAGCCGTCCCGGCCGATCATGGCGGCGGTCTCCAGGTCGCTGAGGAGGGCGTAGTCCTCGATGGGGGCGTTCATCACCAAATACGTATGTTTACGACGTATACGTACATCATCTACTTCCGAACCTTCCGGGTCAAGCCCAGGACGCCCGCCGAGGCAACGAACGACCGGGCGGCCGAAGAGACAGCGGCACGGCACACAGGAATGAGGGGCAGCCCGGAGCCCAGGGTCATTAAAGGCAATTCAAAGCACATATGACCGAATTGTTCCTCCATGTGGCGGACATCACGGGAGGCGGCTCGATGCGGCCAACTCGCATGCAGGACAGGAAATTCGAACACCCAGCAGGCACTTGGACCCCGAACAGGCTCTTGCGGATCGAATGCACCTCACGCAGAGTCCATGACCATTCAGTCCGCCTTTGCTTCGCGCAAAAGCGGGCTCTGCTGCCGCAGGGTGGGGGTGAAAGGTCACGCCGTACATGCCAATGGAACAAAAAGCTGGAATTCCGCGACATCGCCGCCGCTTCGCCGTACGGACGAAGGTGGGCGCCCTCGCGTTCGCCACCGCCGCCCTCGCAGGGGGCGCGCTTACCCAAGCCGGCCTGGCGAACGCCTCGACGACTGACGTCGTCGTCGATTCCCTGTCCATGTCGACGACAGCCGACGGACAATTCAAGGCCACCGCGAAGGTTCACGCCACTAAGACGATCAAGGTGCAGGCCCTTGCTGTCACGGCACGGTCTTCAGACGGCGCCGTCTATGACTTTCCGGGAGCGGCCGCGACCACGCTGAAGACTTGGCCCACTGTCTATACCTCGGGCAGTCGCGCATTTCCCGCGGGTACGTATACCTATTTCCTCTCATACAAGCTGCACGACAGCTGGCACAACCTTTCTCCGGTGAATTCCTTCACCTCCGGCACCGACTCCACACCCACACCCACACCCACACCCACACCCTCGGCAACGGCATCCGCTCCCACCGTCGCGCCGACGCCCACCTCCACGTCCACGCCGACTGCCACGTCCACAGCGACGGCCGGCGAACCGTCCTCGGCGCCTTCGACGACCGTCGCCGCACCGCTCGGCATTCCCGGGACATGGCGCAATGTGTTCAGTGACGAATTCGACGGCACGAACCTTGACGGCTCCAAGTGGAATCCGAACTGGCTCGGGTGCTCCGGATGCGTAACGCCGCCCGTGAACTCATCCGAAGAGGCCGCCTACTCTCCCTCACAGGTCAGCGTCAGCGGGGGATATCTCCACCTCAAAGCCATCCAGCAGTCGACGACCGTCAACGGCAAGACCCATCCCTATGTCTCCGGACTGGTCGAGAGCAACGGAAAGGCCCAGTTCACCTACGGCGCTTTCGAAGCCCGCATCTATACGCCCGCGTCGGGCACCCAGATCGCCAACTGGCCCGCCTTCTGGACAGATGGCCAGAATTGGCCGACCGACGGCGAGATGGACGTCATGGAAGGCCTGAGCGGCTCTGCCTGTTACCACTTCCATTCCCCAGCCGGTGGGCCAGGCGGCTGCGCCCCCGGCAGCTACACCGGATGGCACACCTATGGTGCCGAATGGAAACCAGGGGCGGTCACGTACTACTACGACGGCAAGCAGGTCGGTCAGATCACGTCAGGGATCACCTCGGCTCCCATGTATCTGATCCTCAACAACGCCGTCAGCTCCACCTATGGCGGGCCCACCCAGGTCCCGGCCGACATGATGGTCGACTACGTGAGGGTCTGGCAGCACTGAGCCGACTGCTGTGCTCCGGGCGCCGGCCGCTGTTCCCCGGCCGGCGCCTCGTTCAGGAGATCAGGCGGCTCAAGCGGGAAGGGCCTTGTACGGTCGCCCAACCATCTCCCTCGTCCGGCGGTACGCCCGCCACCCACGAGTCCGCGCCCCCTCGGCGAACGGCGCGACGGGGGCGCCCTCTCCACGGGTCCACAGCGTGAAGCGTTCCCGCCCGGTGTCCGCCCGCACCATGAGCCGGGCGAACCACAGCGGATCGTCCCGGAACGAGCTGAACGCCGAAGCCCGGATGGCGGCGGCCGAGGTCCAGCCGGCCTCCCGCACCATCGCGCGAACCCGAGGGCTCGAATAGCCGTGCGGGTACGCGAAGGAGGTGAGGGAATGACCGAGGGCGTCCTCGAGCTCCTGCTTGCATCCGCCCACTTCCTCCCTCACCGCCTTGCGTGGCAGGGTGTCGAGCTGCGCATGCGTCCTGCTGTGTCCGCCGATCTCGACGCCTGCCGCGTCCAGTTCCCGGACTTGAGCCCAACTCAGCATCGCGACGGACGGAAAGGGTCCGCGACGTGACAGCGTTCCGGGGGACGTCAGGGCATCAGTGGTGACGTACAAGGTGGCGGGAAGTCCCCTGGCGAGGAGCAGCGGAGCCACCGTGGACGCGAAGTCCGCGTAACCGTCGTCGAAGGTCAGCACGGCGCACCGGGGCGGCAGCTCGGGGCCGCCGAGCAGCGCCGTGACCAACTGCCGCAGCGGGACCAGGCGCAGGCCGCTGTCGGCGATCATGTCCAGGTGCTCCACAAACGTGCGCGGACTCACCGTGTACGGTGCAAGCCACACCGGCGGGTCGCAGGACACCGCGTGATAGAGGAAGACGGGTATGGCGTTCATGGCCCGTCCCACAATGCCTGAACCGGCACCGGCGGACGCCAGGTGAAGCGCCCGGGCCCTGGTGCCCGGAGCCGTCCGACGAGATAACCGGTGCCGGTGACGCACACTCCCGCGGACAGCGCCCCCATGGTGCGCACGGCGCCGGGACGGCCGGTCCGGCTCAGGCTACGGGCCAGCGCCCGCGGAACGGTGGACCGCAGATAGACGCGTTCGCTGGCCAGGGCCGGCCCGCTGCCGTCGTACCGTGCCACCAACGCCTTGCTCAGCCCCTCGCCGTAGCAGCGGGACAGGAAGTAGGACCAGCGGGTACGGGCTTCCGGGACCCGGTGGCGCACCTCCGCTTCCGGTTCGTACACCAGGACGGCATCCGGGTGGTGGGATGCAATGCGCAGGCACAGCTCCGTCTCCTCGCACCCCGCCGTCGGCCGGGCACCCACCCGCCCGAGGGTCGTGAGGAAGCCGCCGACCGCAAGCAACTCCGTTCTGCGGAAGGACATGTTGGCTCCGATGAAGTTGCGCACCGCAGCAGTGCGCTCGGGCAGTCCCCGGTAGGAGCAACCGACCACCCAGTCGAACTCCGGGGGGAACCACACCGGCCGCCGGGTGGACCAGCGAGGTCTGACCAGTCCACCGACCCCCGCCACCCTGGGGTTGGCATAATGCTCCAGCAGACGGGCGGCCCATTCCGGTTCGGCGGCCGCGTCGTCGTCGAGGAAGGCGACCACATCGCCGTGCGAGACCGCTACGCCCGTGTTCCGTGCTCCGGACAGTCCACGGGGACCGCGACTGGGCACCACCCGGACCGCCGGCATCACTTCGGATGCCCGCTCGTACAGGGCCCGGCAGTGGTCGACAACCAGTACGACCTCGTCCGGGGGCCGGTTCTGGGTCAGCACCGAAGCGATCGCGCCCCGCAGGTCGTCCCACCGTTCCATGGTGTAGGCGCAGACGACCACGGACAGGGTCGGGCCGGAGTGAGCGGTGGACCTCGTGTCGTTCATGATGACCTCCGGGTCAGCGGAACGAGCGCCATCAGGAAACGCACGCCGAACTCGGGCGGACTGCGCTGCCGTCGGCACGGTGCCCACCCCTCATTTCACAGTCCGGTCGCGGTGCGGTCAGCGTCCGGCACGGCTGCCTGCAAGACGCCCGCGGAGATAGCCGCAGGGGCCGTATGCCATCCCGCGTGCCTCTAGCAGGGCAAGTCGCCCCGACCAGGCGGCCTCGGGATCGGCACTGCGTTCACGTGTCCTCGTCACCGCGTGACGGATGCCGCCTGGAAGGCGGCGCAGTAGGGCGGGGAGCCTGCGCGGATCGCGCGTCACGGCGCCTGTGAGGTAGGCGGCGAAACCGGCGCCGTACCCGAATGCCTGCGCGTCCACCGCAGCCTGGGTTCGATGGTGCCGGTGCCAGACGATGGCACCCGGCTGGTAGGCGAGGGCGTGACCGGCGGTCAGCACCTCGAAGAAGGCGAGCAGATCATCCCCACCTCGGGCAGGGGTCCCGGCTCCGGTCGCGGAGTCGAATCCGCCCATGGAGCGGAGTACATCGGTACGGAAGGACATGTTGGCGCCGGAGCCGAAGTGCCCCGCGGTGAAGGGGAACAGCGGGTCCGGCGGCGGATCGGCCAGCGACCAGATGCGAGGCTCGTATCCCTTGGCGAAGCCGCCCTGTCGCTCAAGCGCGATCTGCGCCGGAGTCTGCAGTTCGGCGGGGACGATCAGTCCGGTGACACAGCCGACCCGTGAGTCCTGCTCGAACGTCATGGCCAGGGCAGACAGCCACCCCGGGTCGACGAGGGTGTCGTCGTCCGTGAAGGCGACGAGGGATCCGCGGGCGCGCGCCAGCCCTCGGTTGTGGGCACGAGCAAGGCCGGGGACGGGTTCGCTGACGTAACCGACCTGCTCCCGGAACACTCCGTGGGTCAGGGCCGCTGCCGCACCGTCGGCCGGGGCGTTGTCGACCACGATGATCTCGAACTCGGGGTAGTCCTGCCGCAGCAGCGACTGCAAGCACCGGCGCAGTTGCTTCGGCCGGTTGTGGGTGGCCACGATCACGCTGATCGCGGGTGGCCGCTGAATCGTGCGGCCCTGTCCGGCCTGACAGGGCCAGTCGTCGGTGCCTGCGCCCGGGGTTGCGGTCCGGTCCGCGGCTCGGTGCCCGGCGATCTGAGCCGCCAGTTGCCGGCCGGCGGCATGTACGACCGCCCGCCACAGGCCAGCGGCCCCGGAGGGGTCCGCTGCACTGACCATGCCGAGCGGCTGACCGTGCAGTCGCACCAGGGCTCGCACCGGCCCCTGCGGTTCGGCCAGCAGCGGACCGGCCGGGAGTCTGAACTCGCCCGGACGGGCCAGGTCGACATCGACCACCCGGACCGGGGCGAGAGCGGGGGCGGGGCGTACGGCGACAGACGTCATGAGGCGCTCCGCAAGCCTGCGGTGGCGGAGTGCGCGCCCGGCCGTTCCGAGATCAGAGTGTGCAGTACCCGACGCCCGTCGGATATCGCGTGCAGGTTGGAGGAGCCGCTGCGCCGAGGCAGTTCGAGACTGGGGACCTCTGCGATGCGCAGCCCGGAGCGCAGGGCGTGCACGATCATCTCGGTCTCGATCTCGAAGCCGGAGGCGTGCAGGTCCAACAGCTCCAGGAAACTGCGCCGGAAGGCGCAGAAGCCGTAGCAGAGATCGGTCAGGGAGGCGTGGTAAAGCCGGTTGACCGCGGCCAGGAGTACGTGGTTGCCCATCCGCCTGAAGCGGGTGATGTCCAGCGAGCCACCACCCGCGACAAAGCGCGAACCCTTGACGAAGTCGTAGCCGTGCTCGAGGAAGTGCAGAAAGTGCGGGATCTCCGCCGGCGACATGCTGCCGTCGGCATCCATCATCACCACATAGTCACCGGTCGCGGCGAGGAAGCCGGTGCGCAGGGCGTTTCCCTTGCCGGGTCCGTTCTGCCGGACGAAGCGCACGCTCGGCAGGCAGTGCCGGGCCATGGGCACCGTCGCATCGACGGAGTCCCCGTCGACGAGGATGACCTCGTCCACGCTTTCGGGGATCTGCTCGAAGACCCAGGGGATGTTCCGGGCCTCGTTGCGCGCCGGCACGACCAGGCTCACAGTGGCACCCTTTCCCCCGCCGTTCCCACTGCTGGTGATCGAGTCGCTGTACATGGTCAGGTGCCTCCGAACACATACGCCATACGCTTACGGCGTATACTCACACTTTCGTCCGATTTGCCCCGGTCGTCAAGGGAGAAGAGGGAGGCGGTCGCGTCACGGTCGCGGCCCGTCACTGCTGCCAGACGCGCACCCAGTCGACCTTCATCTGCGCCGAGTTCACGGAGCGCGGCGGGACCTGCGGAACACCGACAGCCAGATTGAGCAGGAGCTCCATGGGAACGTTCGGAACACGGTCCGCCCCTGTCAGCTGGAACCGCTCGACACCATCCACGAACCAGGTCAGTTCGCCGGGCTTCCAGAGCAGCGCGAAGACGTGGTATCCGGCGGGGAAGTCGATCGGACCGTACTTCTTCTCCGCCTGCTCGACGAAACCGCTCATCCCCCGCCAGTGCACGTTCATCAACACCCGCTGTGTGGTCCCGAAGAACTCCATGATGTCCAGTTCCGGAGGGACATACCGGGACGCGGGCATCAACCAGAAGGCCGGGAACATACCGGCCTGCGCGGGGATCTTGACGGCCGCCTCGAAATAACCGTACGTGAAGGTCCGACGGGGACGGGCGTTCCAGCTGTCTCGACCTGTGGAGATCATGCCCGAGGTCCATGGGTAGACCCGACCGTCGCTACCCCGAGTGGGACGGCGGTCGGCACTCAGGGTGAGTGCTCCTCCCCCCACCGAGACCTGGCCGGGCAGGTACCACTCCTTTTCCTGGTTGCCGCTGTTGGTGCACCCGTTCACATTCCAGTCGTAGCAGGTGGCCCAGCGGTCGGTGTCGAGTTTCGAGCCCTGGAAGTCGTCCTGGAAGACCAGCCGCCAATGTCCCGGCGGCTTCGACTGTGACGTCGTTGTGTGGCTGCCGCTGTCACCGCCACCCCCACCACCGCCGCCGTCGCCGGCAACACCGCGGCAGGCGACTGCGAGCAGCAGCGCACCTGCGGCCAGCGCCCGCTGTACCCGACGGCACCGCACAGTCACCTCCGGACCCCGGCCACCACCGCGGCGGCGAACCGACGGGCGGTGAGACCGGCGGCGGTGGCTACGCCCATGATCGGCCCAGCGCCTCCGCCCCCCGCAGGAGGTTCGGTCCGGTCGGCGACAGCCGTCGGCGAACCATCGTCCGGAGCGGCTCGGCGTACCGGGCCGCGGGTGCCGCCGGGTCGAGGCAGCATCGCCAGGAGGGACGTCAGGACCGCGAGCGTGAGCAGCGCTCGCGTGACGGTGAAGACGCCGCTCAGGAACAGGGCCTCCGCGACGAGCACCGACAGCGACATGCTGACCACCAGGGCCAGGACCGCCGTCTCCAGCAAGATCGCCGGATCCGTGGCACGCGCCGAAGTCGGCGCACCCCACCGTAGGGCCGTCAGTCCCGGGCAGACCAGCAGGAACGCCGTCGTGAGGATCACGCGCAGGACGGCGGCCTCCGGCAGGAAGGCGACCGCCGCCAGGGCCACCCAGCCGGATGACGCAAGCCCCCAGCGCAGCAGGCTCATGGCCCCGCCCCTCCTGCCGGGTTCCCGTACAGATAGACGACCGCGTCCCTGTTGCGGTAGACCGGCACGAAGCCCGGTGCCCGTGCCATGGCGGCGTCCATCCGCTGCGTCGTGTCAGCGGGCAGGACTCCGTTGAGGTAAGTCTCGGCAGTCTGCGCGCGGCTCAGGATGATGTAGGCCGGTTGGCGTGTCGTGGCCCCCTGGATGAAGGGCTCGAGGCCGGACAGCGGATCTCTGACCAGCTCTCGGCGGGTGTGGATGTCCTGCTCGTCCAGTTCCACCCGGGGATGCTCGTCGTAGTGCATGAACAGGCCGGGCACCGCCGAGGTGACGGAGACGATCAGGGACTGGGGTGGTGCCGTGGCCGTGACGAAATGGGCGGCGGCGACCTCGTCCTTGGTGAAGTAGTCAGCCGCCTCCTTGCCGTAGTAGCCGAAGACCAGCCCGCCGAGCACGGCCATGAGCAGCGGATACGAGAGGAGGACGTGGAGACGCGGACGCCTGCCCCACTGGAAGAGCAGGGCGGCGATGAGGAAAGCGGCTGCCGGCAGTGCGAACAGATAGGAGCGGAGGATCATCTCCCCGCCGTAGGCGTTCGCGACCAGGAGCGGCAGTGGAGACACTACGAGTAGCGGGAGGCCGGTGCGACGGACCCACCGACGACGTACGAAGGCCACGGCCGCCAGAAAGAAGACGGCGGCGGACAGGGCACGGTCGACCCACGACACCACGACCTGTCCCGGCGCCGCGGTGCCCAGCGCGGCCAGCCCCGAGACGACGTTGCTGTTGGGCTGTACCAGCGACTGGACGAAATTGTTCAGATTGGCCGAGATATAGGGGCGCGCGACGGTGGAGTCCCAGACCACGGTCAACAGCACCGCACCGGCCAGGACAGGCAGCACCACACGTCGGTTGCGACGTGGAATCGACAACGCCACGAGCGCGCTGATCAGCATCAGCGGTGTCAGCGGGTGCGAAGTGACGATGACAGCTGCGATCAGCAGTACCAGTACCAGCCTGGCGATCGGCCAGCGGCCGGGAGGGTCGTCCTGACGGTGCGCCGCGGGCAGCCGTCCCATGACCAGCGCGATCAATGTCACGAACATCAGAAACGCAAACGCCTGGGGCGCGAAGTAGTCCTGCCCCACCCAGGAGCACGAGTAGTAGACCCACGCGGCTCCCCAGACCAGTCGACGATCATGTGTCACGGTCCGGTACAGCAACAGCAGGGGGACTAGCAGCAGGGCGTTGAAGACAGGCGGGGTCCAGGCTGCGTAGGCCATTGCCGACTGGAGGCCCGTTGCCTTCAGGAACAAGGCGTTGAGCTGGAAGAAACCCGGCCATTGGTTGTAGAGGTCGAGCTTGTCCGCGTTCGGAACCGTCCCGCCGTTGCGGATCACCGCGTCGACGATCGCGACGTGCTTCCACGCCCAGCCGTAGCGCAATGCCGGGTAGAGCAGCGTGGGTGTCGCATGGAGGACCGCGATCAGCCCGAGGACATAGCCGGCGAACCAACCGCTTCTCGTGCGCCGGTCGATCATGGACAGACAGAAGCCGAGGGTGAGCAGGCCGAGGGCGGCCCAGTAGAGCACCGGCAGCACCTGTAGGAGGCCGTAGTCGTGCATCCGGCGCAGATTCACATGGCGCAGGGACAGCAGCCAGAGGCAAAGCGCGGCAGGCAAAGCCGTCCACGCCGTCCACTGGCGTGCCGTGGCACGCTGCAGACGACGCCGGTTGGTCACAGCCGCGACCGGCCATCGCACCGCGGCACTGGTCAGGGAGGCCCCGCGGTTGCCCGCCGGCATGGTGCCTTTGCCCATGGAGACGCCTCCACGATCGCACCCTTTTTAGGCTGAAATGAGACGAGAATGACGAGAATTACGTTACTTCCGTTTGTCGTGTACGGCAGTTCGCGCCACGGCCCGTGGAGGGAGAGCAGTGAGCTCACGATCGAGGTACAAACGACTCGGGGTCGCGGCGGTGGCGAGCCTTCTGTCTGTGGCGGGCTGCGATGCGCCGAAACCGCAGGGCCACTCAATCCCTCGTCCGGACCACATCGTGGTGGTGGTTGAGGAGAATCGCTCATACGGCGACATCATCGGAAACCCGCAGGCTCCCTACCTCAACGAACTGGCCGGGCAGGGTGCCTCCCTCACCGAGTTCTACGCCATCACCCATCCCAGTCAGCCCAATTACCTCGCACTCTTCTCAGGCTCAGCGCAGGGAGTCACTGGGGACGACTGTCCCGTCACCAGTACGGATCACAATCTCGGTTCCCACCTTCTGCAGGCGGGGCTGACCTTCGCCGGTTACGCGCAGAGCATGCCGCGGGTCGGCTTCACCGGCTGCACCAGCGGGGCGTATGTGCGTCGGCACAACCCCTGGGTGGATTTCACCAACCTTCCTGCCTCCACCAACCGCCCCTGGACCCGCTTTCCCCGCGACTACACGCATCTGCCCAATGTCTCGTTCGTCGTCCCGGACGTGGAACACGACATGCACGACGGCAGCGTGCGCAAGGCCGACACCTGGCTGCGGGACAACCTCGGCGACTACGCTCGCTGGGCGACCAGGCACAACAGCCTGTTGGTGGTGACGTGGGACGAGAGCTCCGACGCGGGCAACAATCGCATCCCCACAATTCTCGTCGGTGCACACGTGCAGCGGGGCGAGAATGCCCAGCCCAACAATCTGTTCGGACTGCTGCGCACGCTGCTGGACGCCTATCGCTTGAAGCCCCTCAACCACACCGCCGAGGCCGAGCCCGTCGACGTCTGGTAGCGGACGCATCACGGCCCGGGCAACCAGTTCGCCCTGCGCCACCACAACACGGCCGCCGCAGCGGCCTGCGAAAGGAGCCAGGCTGCACCCACTCCAGTGATGCCCATGACGGGCAGCAGGGCGTACGACAGCACGGTGGCCAGCGTGCACACCCCCGCCAGGATGCCGACCAGCAGGCGCAGCCTGCGTCGGACCCGGCACATGCTGACGGCTGCGACCACCACGATGTTCGGGAGGGCTGACAGAGCGGCGAGCCTGAGCAGGTTGGCGCCGTAGCGAGCGTAGTCCGGCCCGAAGACGCGGAGGATGATCGGCGCTGCAGCGCACAGGACCGCGATGCCGCACAGCAGCAATGCGGCCGTGTGGCGAAGGACCAACCGGCAGTGAGCGACGATCCGGGACGGGTCGTTGGCCGCCTCGACGATGAGGGAAGCGCCCATGTTGGTGTTCAGCAGGAAGAGCGAGAAGGCCACCAGCCAGGCGAGCGAGAAATAGGCGGCCTGGCGGGCGCCGAGTCGATCGAGGACGATGATCGGCAGGGAGACGGTAGCGCCCAACCAGCACAAGGCCGCCAAGTAGTCCGCGATGACGTAGCTGCGGGTGGGTCGGCTGGTGTCCACGCGGTCGTCGGGCATGGCGTCGGCCCGCCGGGGCAGGAACCGGCCGAACAGCAGGATGTTGGTCAGCGCGATGGCGACGACGACCGAAAGGGCCCAGGACCAGAGGATGCCGGTGGCCGCAAGGAAAGCCAGCACCACCACGAGACCGATCTTCACCACGGCGAAGACGAGATTCTCCAGCACCACCCAGCCAGGCCTGCGCAAGCCCGTCAGCACCCCGTCCTGCAGCACGAAGACGGCGTAGCCGACGGTCGCCAGCACGAAACCGCCGGCAACGAGCGGATGACGGAGGAACATCAGGCCCGGCGACACACTCGGGATCAGAAGCACGAACCCCACGGCGAGCACAGCGGTGGTCGAGCACGCGGCCAGATATGCGGCGGCGACCAAGCGCCGGCTGCGATGACCCGCCCCAGGAGTGAACCTGATCATCACATTGGTCATGTTGAGCTGGCCCACGCCGGCCAGCAACATCATCGCCGCCACCGCGGAGTAGTTCCGCCCGAGGCTTTCGGTGGTGTACGAGTGTGCGGCTACCGCCCAATACACGGCTCCGAGGGCCGATGTGAGCAACGAACTCAAGGTGAGCATGTGGCCGTTGCGCACCACCGTTTCCAATGACCAGATCTGCATGGACCGGATCCCCCCGGCTCCGGTGTCCACCCCACGCAACAGGCGGGCGACGCCGGTGGTTCTCATCGCGACCGCCTCTGACGGGGGCCTCCGGCACCCCCTGGATCCGGAGACGCAAAAGTCGGGTCATCTCTTCTTGCGGAACGGGAGCCGGCCACGAGGACGCGGGCTCTTGCGAGTCGAGCGAGGCGGACAGGCATGCCGACCCGGCCGGCCTCGGACAGGGCCAGGAGGGCCGTCAGGGCCGAATCGGCGGGTGACAGGGCGGGCACGCTGCAGTGGGGACAGCACCCCGGTGAGTGCCCGAGGAGTTGCCCCACCGCGTCGGCCAGGCCGGCCTGGTACGGCCGGCGCAGAACCGGGAGTCCCGCCGCCCGTACCGCGGGAGCGGCATTGCCCGGTGCACAGCCGTACCGGGCTCGGTGCAGCAGCGGAATGTCTGTGGCGCTGTCGCCCACGGCCAGAACCGGGCGGGTCCCCGGCGGGGCACGGAGCAGTTCGAGCAGCGCCGTCAGACCGGTGGCCTTGCTGACGCCCGTCGGCACGAAGTCGGTCTGCGCCTCGCCCTGTACGGCGGCGAAGCCGGCGGCCTCCGGGCGGCTGGTCACTTCGCGGACGGTTCGTGCGTCGAGCGCCGTACGGTGCTCACCGCGTCCACGGTAGGCCCGCAGGGACCAGCGGTACTGGGGGTCGAGCGTCACGGAGGGCAGCCCGGAGAGCAAGCCGGCCAACGGGGCGCGGTCTGGCCCCTCCACCAGCGGGGTGAAACGGTCACGCTCCGTTTCGTACGCCGCGGCACCGTATTCGGCGACGCCACCGGGCAGCCCGTACGCACGACAACGGTCGCGGACCTCAGGTACGGACCGCCCGGTGGCGAGGAGCACCCGGTACCCATGTGCGCGCAGACCGCGCAGAGCCAGCATCCCGGTCGGCGAGGGCGCGGCGACACCGAACAACAGGTCCGACTCCAGGACGCCGTCCACGTCGAGCGCGCACCACGCCTCCGAGGGGGGCACGGTCGCGGCAGCCGGCGTGACGTCCTTGAGGTCACCGAGGTACAGACCGGCGAGATACTGCTGGACCGCTCCGGACAGCGCCCGCCGGGCAGCGGTCTCGTCGATACCGGCGCCATTACCGGAACAGGCGAGGTGCTCGGCGTTCCAGCCGAGGACGACCTGGTACACACACCATCGCGCGGCAGGCACCCGGGTGCCCGCCAGTCGCTCGTATTCAGCCAGCAACTGATCCACGTGTGCCGGCAGAGCCTGCGCCGCACCCGCCAGGTCGTAGGCCGCGTCATAGGCGGCCAGGTCCAAGTGGCTGAAGTACCCCTCGTGGAAGTCGTACTTGGTCCATCCCTCGGGCCCGGGCCACCAGTGCCCGAACGCCATGTGCCCGTCCACCAGGGAGGGGGACGAGGTGCAAAGAAGGTCGCGCAGCAGAGGGTCGATCAGCAGCGGGCGCAGCGGGGCCGACAGCCTTCCGCATCTGTCGGCGAACAACCGGGCGCCGACCTCCCAGACCGGATGGCAGCCCGTCAGCAAGGGGCTGCGATCCCTGTTCAGCGGCAGACGTTCACGACGTCCGACGACATAGCGAACGACATCCGCCGGCGGGACCAGTTGCGTCGGGGTGGGGTGGGACGATCGGTCCGGCTCTGCGGGCTGCCGTTCCATCAGCAGCACTCCGTCGTGGAATCCGTGCACCCGCGGCACCAGTCCGTCGAGTGCCTCGGCGGCCGCCAGCGTATGTCGGCCGAAGTAACCCATTCCGGCGCCCCGCGCCACAAGGTGCAGTTCTCTTTCCCCGCGGTCGGTGCGCACCTGGGCTGTGAGGGGCACGTCCAGGTGGGACCAGCGGGAGGGCAGTCCAGGCTCGTCCGCCGAGAGGTCGAGCACATGATGGTCCGGCAGCAGGGCCGCCAGGATCCGTTGCAGCCCTTCCTTGCTCATCCGCTCACGGATGTACCACTCGCTCGGGGGCAGTACGACGGCGGGATGGCCGGCGAGGGCTCCAGGAACCGGCGGCCAGTCATGGAAGACGGCAAGGAGCAGGACGATCCGCTCGGTGGGAAAGCCCGCCCGCAGCAGATCCCGTGCCACCGTGGCCAGACTGTCGCCGGTGCCCGGCGGATCGTCGATCAGCAGGGCAAGGGCACCCTCACGCATGGCGGACCGCACTCTTGCGGTGTCTGCCCGTGAGGACCCGCCCGCCGGTCTCGTCGTGCAGACTCCTACGCGCGGATACCCCTCAGCACGCAGGGCGGCCGCCGCCAGTGGCCCGAGGTAACTGCCCGACGTACGCAGTCCGATCACAAGTAGCGGACGACTCCGGTCGGAGTACTGATGGGCGAAGCGTGCGACAAGTTCGAGGACGTCACGGGGATGCTGGTCGAAGCTGCGGAAGCAGGACGGGGGGCGCAGGACACTGCCGTTGAGCAGTGCGGCGGCCGGCGCCGGCACCTCGGCGCTCAGACGCTCCAGCAGTTCGCGGACCCGACCGGTGAGCGCGCTCTGGCCTGTGCCGCCGTCGGGCGGCTGGGCCGTCAGGACATCTGCCAGGGCATCGGTCAGCCGTTGCGCCACCGACAACCACGATCGGAGCCGACGTATGTCGGGCCTCACCCCGGCGGCGGTCACGGTGCCGTTCAGCACGAGGCGCAGCATGGTCCCGGCGCCTGCGCCATTGAACTGCTGCGCGGCTCGGCTGAGCAGCCAAGGAGTGCCGTTGAGCCGATCCTCGCAGACCTGGACAAGGCCGGCCGCGAAAAGATAGGCGTCCAGGGGGTCACCGCGGACTGCGGCCTCAAGCAGGCCACCATGCAGTTCTGTCACGTCGGCGCACAGATCGGGAACCCGCTGGAGGGTGTCTGTGTGGTGGTGAGAAATCGGGACCACTCCTCTCGTCGCGGACCGCTCGCACTCCCGTGTGGGAACCCCGGCGTGCCGGCCACGCGGCCGATCACGACGCCCGGGCCGCGCCCCGCAACCGACGGGAAGGCAACGTCAGGCGTCCTCGAAGCGGATCACTCGGCTGACGACGTTGACAGTCCACCCCCAGCGGAAAGCTGCTCACGGACGTCGACGTAATGGGGGGACGAGAAGCCATCTGCTCCCGCGAAGCCCGCTTTGAACGGGCCAGAGGCGGTTCGGGCTGCTCGGCCCGGAGCAGCTCGTACGAGTGAGCGGAGGTCGGGCAGGTGGGTTCAAAGCATCCTCCCACCGGGATATGGCCCCCACGAGGACGACACCCCGGAGCGAAGACCCTCGTGCCCCCACACACTGATGCTAGGCGGGGCGGGTGGTACGCGGCATCTCAGGCGTGGGGTGTCCGGCGACTTGTCCGGTCAGGGCCTGCCTGCGCCACCACCTCGCTGAGCACCGGAACGACGTTCTCGGCGACCCAACGACGGCTGCGCCCGTACCTGGCCGATTTCGCCACATTGCCCGCCACATGCCACAGCCAGGTGAGGAGTGTCAGTGCGGTCTCGCCTTGGCTGTCCGTCGCAGGTTCCCCTGCCTCGGCGAGCAGCCGTCGGTCCTCGGGCCGCAGGGACGCCTGGCGCACCGCATCGGCCACGACCCGCCCGAACTGGCTCCCTTCGTGCTGGTGCCGCATGGTCAGTACGAAGGTGTAGCAATCGACGGCGGACGGCCCGTCGGGGACGGCCCCCGCCCAGTCGATCACTCCGAGCACTCCGGCGTGCTCCCGCGTCACCAGCACGTTTCCCGGGTGAAAGTCGCCATGCGTCCATCCGACGAGCAGGCTGCGGCCGGACAGAGTCCGCAGCAGACGGTCCCTCAGCACCGACATGGCATCCGCGCCATGGCTGCGCCGACACCAGCGCACCTCCTGTGCGAGGACGGCCAGCCGGGGGTCGATCCAACCGCCCAGGCGAGCCGTCACCTCCTCCGCTTGGCCGGTCGCCAGGTGCAATGCGCGGATCGCGCGCAACGCGGACATCGCCGTCTCGTGGGTGAGCTGCGGAAAACGTTGCAGCAAAGCGTCCCCTTCGATGCCCGGCAGACAGCGCTGCGCCACCAGGGGCAACGGTCCGTGCAGTCGTCGATGCTCCACCCGGGGCACGAACCGATGCCAGGGGCCGAGGCGCTCGTCGTGTTCCAGGCGTTGTACGACCTCGCACTCCCGCGTGAGCGCCGCCATGGCGCGGGGGCTGCGAGGGTGCTTGACCACCAGGGGCGGCGCAGCACCGCCGTCGAGGCGGAAAACCAGGAGGTCGGAGACCGTCCGCCGCGGATCGTGCGGGCCGCCGTAGGGGAGGCCGTCAGCGCGGAGGGAACCAGCCAACCGACGAGCGGTCAGGAAGTCGGCCGGACGGGTCAGTGGACCGGCGGGAAACATCGGCAGGAAGCCGCGCAGCTCCGCTGTGAGGTCCATGCGGCCCTCCTCCCTACCGAGACAGTCACGAAATGTAATCCCACATGCCGGTGCATGCATGTTTACGCTGTATTCGGACTGCGGCGATCAGCCTGGTCACAGGGCGAGGAGGCAGGGGCATGGCAGGTGACTCCGGGGTAGGCCAAGCGCGCCGCGCCAGCGACCGCGGCCGCTACGGCAGGCTCAACCGTGAGCGCGTACTGGCCGCCGCCCTGGCGCTGGTGGACCGTGAGGGCCTCTCCGCGCTGAGCATGCGCCGGCTCGGCGCCGAGCTCGGTGTGGAGGCCATGGCGCTCTACCGCTACGCCCCCAGCAAGGACGCCCTCCTCGACGGCCTCGTCGAAGCCCTGTACCTGGAGCTCGAGGAACGCCTGAGCGCCGAGGCGGAGGCCGTCGCCGACGGACCGTCGTGGCGCGCCGAACTCCACCGCATCGCCCGCGCCACCTACGACGTCTGCCTCGCCCACCCCCAGGCGGTCCCGCTGCTCACCACCCGTATGCTCGCCGTCCCGCTCGCGCGGCGGCCGCTCGCCGTGCTCAAGGATCATGAGAGGGTGCTCGCGCTGCTCGGGGAGGCCGGGCTCGACGGCGCCGGTGCGGCGGCCGTCTTCCGGGCCTTCACGGCCTGGCTGCTGGGCTATGTGTCCGTGGAGCTGCGGCCGATGGTGGACAACCCCGACGAGCAGGACCCGGCGTTCCGTCTCGGTCTGCACCGCATGCCGCCCCAGGAGCTGCCCGGGCTCCGCGAGGCCGCCCCCGCCCTCACCGAGCCGGGCGGACCGGAGGGCCTTGCCGTGGGCCTCGACGCGCTGCTCGACCGGTTCGGGGAGATCGCCGGAAAGTAGGCATCCGTCGGAACGTATTCTTCGGCGGTGGCTGAGACCGAGCTGATGCAGCTTCCCGACATGCCGTTGCACGATCCGTTCATAGTCGCCGACCGGGCGACCCGCACGTACTACCTCTACACCTCAAACGAGCCGTCCGTTTCGAGCGTGGACGGCACCGGCACGATGGTCTACCGCAGCCAGGACCTGCGCGAGTGGACGCGACCCGTGGTCGTCTTCCGGGCCGGCGAGCAGAGCGGAATCTGGGCGACGGACGGCGGTTGGGCCCCGGAGGTCCATGAACTGGGCGGCCGGTACTACCTGTTCACCACCCTCCACAACGAGGACAGGCCGCTCCCGGTGCCACCCGCCAACCAGTGGGGCACGCTGTTCCAGCTCCGCAACTACATGCGCGGCACGATCACCGCCGTGTCCGACTCGCTGCTGGGTCCCTTCACCGCCGTCGACCCCGCCCGGCCCACCCCGCCCGGGAACCTGATGACCCTCGACGGCACGCTCCACGTCGACCGGTCAGGTCAGCCCTGGATGGTGTACGCACACGAGTGGCTGCAGACCGTCGACGGAACCATGGAGGCCATCCGGCTGACCCCGGACCTGACGGGCACCGTCGGAGACCCGGTCTTCCTGTTCAAGGGCTCGGACGCGTTCTGGCTCGGCGAGCAGATCCCCGCCGGCGTCCCGGGCCAGCTCCCGCCCTACATCACCGACGGCCCCCAGCTGCACCGCGCACCCGACGGATCGCTGCTCATGCTGTGGTCGACGTACGAGAAGAACCTGGTCGGCGAGGACGGCACCGTCAGCGGCGGCTATGTGCAGACCTACGCAGTCTCCGCGTCCGGCGAGATCACCGGGCCCTGGCGGCAGCACCGGCCGCTGGTCCGGGACGACAGCGGTCACGGCATGCTGTTCCACACCTTCGACGACCGTCTGATGATGGTCCTTCACCGCCCGTTCGAGAACGCCCGCGGGAAGCTGTACGAGATACAGCTCGTCGGCCACGAGCTACGGGTGCTCCGGCAGCGGCCGGACCTCGACGGCGGCGGATGACGCGCCTCGCACACCACGTGCGGCCGTCCGGCAGCGACACCGGACGGCCACACCCACACGTCTGACAAGCGCTGTCAGCTCTTGCCGGCGAGCCGCCAGATCTGGTTCTTCTTGGTGCTCAGCGCGCTCGCCGGGTCACAGGTCCACTGGTGGATCACCGCGCCAGGTGTGGTCGAGACCCCGCTGACGTCGACGCACTTGCCGCTGTGCACCGCGACCAGCTGGTAGTCCTTGCTGTTGCCGAGCGCGGTCACCGGGTTCAGGGTGAACATCTGGTTCGTGGCGCCGTTGCAGGTCCACTGGATGACGGCTGCGCCGTCGGCCGTGGAGGCGCCCGAGACGTCCAGGCACTTACCGCTGTGCTCGTTCACGACGGTGTAGGTGTTCGCCCGCCCGGCCACCGGCTTGAAATCGAGCATCTGCTGGTAGCCGCCCTCGCAGTAGTACTGCTGGTACTGCGTGCCGTCGGCGGTGCTGAGGTTGGTGTCGTCCAGGCACTGACCACTGTGCTGGGCCACCGCGACGGTGGAGACGGTCGTGTTCGACGGCGGCAGCAGCGTGACCGTGTAGCCGTCCGCGGCGTCCGTCCACGGCACGCTCACCGAAGCGGAGTTCCCGCTCACGGTGAGGGTCTGGTCCGAGACCGTCACCGGACCCGTCACCGCGGCGCCGCCGTTGTTCGGTATGCGCTGGACTATCGCGCGGACCCGGCCGTTCTCCACGACCGAGGTGGTGTCGAGACGGTTGAGGCCGACGGTGACGTTGCCCGTGTTGCCGTTGCTCCCGAGCAGGATCTTCGCGTTCCGCGCGGAGTTGTCCTTCGTCGCCAGCCCGTCGGTGTTCGTACCGGGCGTGAGGTTCACGATGTTGCCGGTCTGGGAGCCGTAGTACCGGTACAGGAACCACTCGCCCAGTGGCAGATACTGGCTGCCGGTCTTGGTGAGCAGGTTCGCCTCGAAGTCGTGCAGGTTGGCACCCCACGCCCAGTTGGCGCGCAGTCCGTCCGCTCCAGCGCGCTCCAGACGGGAGATGTACCAACCGCCGCGGCCGGGGTTCTGTTCGGTGTTGGCGGCGTACTCGTTGACCTGGAAGGGGCGGCTGGTCGTCATCGACCGCGCCGACAGCAGGGACTTGAGGGAGTTGCTGTGGGCGACCGGATCGCCGGGGAGGTCGTGCCAGCTGTAGATGTCCGGCGCGACGTTGTTCGCCTTCACGTAGTCGAGGTACGTGGTCCACCAACCGTTGTCCACCGTGGGGTGGCCGCAGGTGCTCGCGCCGACGACGACTGCGCCGGGTATGGCGGCCCGGATCTTCTGGTAGGCGCGCTTCCACATCTCCAGGTACTGGGGCATGCCGGAACCCCAGAACCCGGGGCAGTCGGGCTCGTTCCAGATGTCCCATTCGATGTCGGTCATGCCCGCGGCCTTCACGTCGCTGAGAAGACGGTTGTAGAAGGCGTCGAAGCTGGACCAGTCGCCGTTGTCACCGGGGAAGGTGGGTTTGGTGGTGCCGTCGGCACCCCAGAGGTCGTGCGGCAGGATCACGAAGGTGCCGCCGAGCGCCTTGGTGCGCTTGTACTGGGCGAGGGTGGAGATCCACCGGCGGTCGTACTTGCCGGCGACCCAGCCTCCCGGGCTGTCCAGCTGGGCGCCGCCGGCCCGTTCCAACTTCCACTTGATGTCCTTGTAGAAGTGGTCCTGGGGCAGCGAACCGTCCTCGGTCATCCCGTAGAGGGTGCCCGAGGCATGGTACGTGGGGGCGCCCCCGGCGACGGAGAAGTCGACAGCGACGGTGGTGTCGGCGGCCTGTGACGAAGTGGCGGGCACCAGGGTCGCGGCCAGGGTGGCCAGGAGGACGGCCGTGGACGAGACGGCTCGGCGTCTGGTGCGCGGTGGGCGTCCGGGCGGTTCGGAGAGCGACTTCATTGTGCGACTCCTAACAGGGTGGGGGGGACGGACCGGGGACTGAACGGCCCCGGAGCTCGCGGGAGGCGGCCGCTCAGCGGCCCTCTCGGTGTGCGTGGGCTTCGGCCAGCAGGAGGTAGCTGCTGGCGGTCCAGGTGTAGGCGCGGTCGCGCAGGCCCGTTCCGGTGAGGGCGTCGAAGTTCTCGGCGAAGCCGTGGGTCTCGCACAGGGCGCGGAAGCGGGCGCTGACGTCGTCGGCCAGCCGGTGGTGTCCGGCGCGGCGCAGGCCGTCCTCGACCAGGACGGTGGCCGGGGCCCAGATCGGGCCGCGCCAGTAGCCGTCGGCGAGGTAGTGCGGGGAGGTGGTCAGTTCGGTGGCCAGGCCGTACGGAGTGAGGTGGGCCTTGATGTGGTCGGCCAGCGCGCTGCTGATCTCGCCGGGCAGGTGCTCGCCCAGCACGATGGGCATCAGGTCGAGGAGGCTTGCGCTGCTCCAGGTGTCCCCGCCGGCGGCTCTCCGGGCGACGAACCGTTCGCCGGTCCACAGCTGGTCGAGCAGCGCCGCCTGTGTCTCCTCGGCGGCGGCCGCCCATCGGCGCGCTGCGTCCGCATCATCCAACTCTCCGGCCAGATCGGCGAGTTCATGCAGCTGGAGGACGAGGAAGGCGGCCAGGTCGGCGGTGACGACCACGCGCTCCGGGTCGAAGGTGGTGGCGTTGTCCCAGCCGCTGTCGTTGCCGTGCTGGTAGTAGGGCAGTTCGGCCCCCGGGGCTCGTCGTGCCGTGAGCCAGAAGTGCGTCCAGCGCTCCAACCGGTCGTACGCCTGGGCCAGTTGGACCCGGTCGAGCGGTGTCGGCAGACGGCGGCGCAGGTGGCCGAAGGCCCAGCCGTGGATGGGCGGCTTGACGAAGTTGTACAGGACCTCGGAGTGGGTGACCGAGTCGGGCAGCGCGCCTGCGGCGTCCTGGTGATCGAAGGGCAGGTGGAACTGATCCAGCGCCAGCTCCGGCGAACCGGGTGCCAGGGCAAGGGCGTTGAAGCAGTGGTCCCAGCTCCAGACCTTGTCCATCCAGTGCTTGGACATCAGCACCGCGGGCCGGGTGACCAGGCCCGTGGGCCGTACCGTCGCCGACCAGACCACGTATGCTGCGAGTTCGGCGGCGGGTGTGGCGGACGAACGCCAGGGTGCCACCGCGTCGACGAAGTCCGCGAACGTGCCCTGTGCGCTCGCCACGATCTCGGCGAAGGTCGCCGAGGACTTGTACGGCGGGCGGGCGGTGTCGAGTTCCTCGACCGCGATCTCCCAACTGCCTCCCGCCTCCTCGGAGATGGCGACACCGCGGTCGGCACTACCCAGGGCCTGGGCTCCGGCCGCCTCCGCGAGGGTGCCGGACAGTACGGTCACGCGGTACCGGCGTCCGGTCTCGTACGACGTGAAGACGTACGCGCCCGCCGCCGGGTCGTGGAAGAAGTACGTCCCGCTGAACGGGGTCAGTGCCCGCGCGGCGGCGAACACCCCGATGCCCAGGCCACTCCCCCGCAGGCGTACGGTGTCCGGCGACTCGTAGGCGAGGTCGACACGGCCGCTCCCGCCGATCCAGCTGAGCAGGCCCGGAGTCGCCTCGACACTGGTCGCGGCGCGATCGCCCTTCGCCGGGTTCAGGGGGACCAGGCGCAGGACGCCGTGCATGCCGTTCTGGTGCGAGACGAGGTGGAGATCCTCGGCGTACGTCTTCTCCGCGATCACGGGCGAGATGTCGAACCAGGATCCGTAGGTACTGAACGGAATGTCGTGGACGGAGAAAGCCGGGCCGGATCGGGCGGCGGTCATGGTGACGTGACTCGTTTCTGGAGCAGGAGGCAACAACGGGGGCTCTGAGCAGGCTGGGGGCAGGGACACCACCCTCAAGGGGCGCGGGGAACTGCGCGACCAGCCACGACGCAGCCGCAGACAGCGGACGGCAGCCGCAGCGGCAGCGCACGGCTCAGTCCTTCACCGCACCGGCGGTGACGCCGGCCGCAACGTATCGCTGGGCGAGAACAAGAATCACCGCGGCCGGCAGCGAGGCCACGACGGCGGTGGCCATGATGGCGTTCCACTGCTGGTTGTTGTTGCCGATGTAGTGGTAGATGCCGAGGGTGATCGGCTCATGGGCGCCGCCGTTGACCAGGGTGCTGGCGAAGACGAAGTCGGACCAGGACCACAGGAAGGCGAACAGGGACACCGTGACGACGGCGTTGCGGCTCATCGGCAGCACCACGGACCAGAAGGTACGCAGCGCCATCGCCCCGTCCATCTGCGCGGCCTGGAGGAGTTCGCCGGGGATGCCGGACATGAAGGCCGTGAAGATCAGCACCGCGAACGGGACGGCCAGGGTGGAGTCGGCGACGATCAGGCCGGGAACGGACTGCAGCAGCCCGAGTTGCAGGTAGATGGCATAGAAGCCCATCGCCATGATGATGCCGGGGATCATCTGCGCGGCCAGCAGCACGAAGCTGAGGATGCCGCCGCCGCGCGGGCGCAGTTTGGCGAGTGCGTAGCCGGCGGGGGCGGACAGGAGCACGGTCAGCAGGACGGTGCCGAGGCCGATGACGAGGCTGGTGCCGAGGTAGGGCAACTGCTCGTCGAGGACGGTGCGGTAGCCGGCCAGGGTGCCGTGCAGCGGCAGCAGGTCCGGTGGGCTCTTGCGCATGTCCTGGTCACGGGTGAGGGACACGTTGAGCATCCAGTACACCGGGAAGAGCATGATCGCGGTCAGCACGACGCCGATCGTGGTCTTCAGCCACGTACGCCTGTGGAGGCGGCTCATGACAGGGCCTGCTTTCTCTGCACCCGGACGTAGACCAGGCCGAAGACGAGCGCGGCGACCACGAGCAGGTTGCCGACGGCCGCTCCCGGGCCGAAGGCCGGCAGGAGGTTGCCGAAGCCGAGCTGGTAGGACCAGGTGGCGAAGGTGGTGGAGGAGTCGGCCGGGCCGCCCTTGGTCATGATCCAGATGATGTCGAAGACCTTGAGCGTGTAGACCAGCCCCAGCAGCAGGGTGATCGCGGACACCGGGCGCAGCAGCGGGAACGTGATGCTCCAGAACCGCCGCCAGGCACCCGCCCCGTCCAGCGCGGCGGCCTCGTACAGGCCGGCCGGGATGGACTGCAGACCGCTGTAGAGCACGACCAGGTTGAACGGGACGCCGATCCAGATGTTGGCGATGATCACCGAGGTCAGTGACCAGGACGGCGAGGTCAGCCAGTCGACCGGCCCGATGCCGAGGGCGTGCAGGGCGGCGTTGACGACGCCGGAGTCGGTGTTGAGCATCCACGACCAGGTGGACGCCGACACGATCAGCGGCAGCAGCCACGGTACGAGGAACAGGGCGCGCAGGGTCGCGGAGAGCCGGAAGTGCTGGTTGAAGAAGACCGCGAGGGCGAGCCCGATGGCGTACTGGAAGACCAGGCAGACGGCGGTGAAGAGCGCGGTGTGCAGCAGGGCCGGGGCGAAGGTCGGGTTGTCGAAGACGGTGCGGTAGTTGGCGAGACCGGTGAAGGGGGCGTCGCCCTGGACGAAGGAGCGGACCGTGTAGTTGCGCAGGCTCAGGTCGATGTTGCGGTAGAGCGGATAGGCGTAGAAGAGGGCGAGGTAGAGGGTCACCGGGGCGAGGAATCCCCAGGCGGCCCACTGCGTGGAGGCCGGCCGGCGGCGCTTCCTGGCGCGGGCCGGGGGCGGGGCGGCGGTGGCCGCCCCGTTCCGGACGTCCGCGGGCCGCTGGTCAGGCGGACGGGTCGTCTGCTTCATCTGTTTCATGGGGCTCATGTCACTTGGCCGCGGCCTGCGCCGAACTCAACGCGTCCTTGGGCGACTTGGAGCCGCTGAGGGCGGACTGGACGGCCTTCCACATCTGCTCGGAGATCTTGGGGTACTTGGTGCCCAGGTCGTCGCTGGTGCGGCCCTTGGCGGCCTTGACCGCGGCGACCCAGGGCTTCAGATCGGCGTTCGCGGTCACCTGCTTGTCCTGGACCTCGCTGGTGGGGGCCACGTAGGACAGCGTGGTGTCGGTGGTGTAGAGGTTGTCGCCGCTGGTCAGGCAGGTCACCAGCTTCTGGGAGGTGGCGTAGCGGCCGGTGTCCTTCTGGACCGGGACGGTGACGAACTCGCCGCCGGTCGGGGCCGCCGCGCTGCCGCCCGTCGCCGCGGGGATGGGCAGGACGCCGTAGTCGAAGCCCGCCTTCTTGGCGTTGGCGAGCTGCCAGGTGCCGTTCTCGCTGAACGCGTAGTCGCCGCTGGCGAACTCCTGCCAGCTGGTGGTCTGGGTGTTGTTGAGGACCGAGTTGGGGGCGTAGCCCTGCTTGAGCCAGTCCTTCCACAGGGACAGCGCGGACACGGCCTGGGAGGAGTCGAGTGCGGTGAGCTTGGCGCCGGATCCCCAGAACCAGGGCAGGAACTGGAAGCTGCCCTCCTCGGTGCCGATCGCGGAGAAGGTGATGCCCTTCTTGCCGGCCGCCTTGACCTTCGCCAGCGCCGCGGTCAGCGACGTCCAGTCCTTGATCGAGGCGACGTCCACGCCGGCCTTCTTCAGCACCGCCTTGTTGTAGTAGAGGGCCAGGGTGTTGGCGCCGATGGGCGTGCCGTAGGTCTTGCCGCCGGACTGGCCGGCCGCGAGCAGATTGGGGTCGACCTTCGAGGTGTCCAGCTTGTTGTCGTCGGTGGTGGTGAGCACGCCTGCCTCGGCCAGGGTGGACACCACCGGGTTGTCGACGATCAGGACGTCCGGCGAGTTGCCCTGCTGCGCCGCCAGCAGTGTCTTGTTGCCCAGGTCGCTGGTGTCGAAGGCGGTCCGCTTGACCTTCACTCCGGCCTTGGTGCCGCACTGGTCCAGCAGCTTCGCCCAGTCCGAGCTCTTGTCGAACTGCGGGTACGGGTCCCAGATCGTGAACGTGCCGCCGCCGGCGCCCTTGGTGTCGGTGCTGCCCGAGCCGGAGGAGCAGGCGGTGGCGGAGACGGCCACGGCGAGCGCGGTCACGGCCGCGGCGGTCAGACGGCGCTGTCTGGAGGAGCTGTTCATGGCGAGGGTTCCTTTGGTCTGGGCATGCGGGTGCCGAGGGCACGGGTGGGTGAAGGCATGGGTGGTACAGGCCTGTCCTGGCAGGGCGAGGACGAGCGGGCACGGCGAGGAGAAGCGGGCACGACGGAGGGCGCGCTGTCGAGCGGTGCGAACGGCCGGTTGAGTGAGGCGAGTTGAGGAGTGCTACGCGGGTGCGGTCAGGGCGCGGTGACGGGCCCGGTGCTGGCCCGCAGGGAGATCGGCGGTGCGAGGAGATGGTGCCGGGGCGGGGCGTCGGGATGGTCGAGCCGTTCCACCAGCAGGTCGACGGCGCGCCGGCCCATCTCCTCGGCCGGTACGTCGGCGGCGGTGAGCTGCGGGGTCACCGTCTCCGCCCAGCGGCCGGCGACGACCCCGGTGACGGAGAAGTCGCGCGGCACATGGCGGCCCGCCTGGGCGAGCCCTCGGTACAGGCCCCCGAGCGCGGCCTCGTTCAGGGTGACCAGGCCGGTGGTGGCCGGGTCGTCGTGCAGGATCTGTTCCAGGCAGGCCTCGCCGGAGGCCGCGTCGTCCCCGCAGCAGTACGTCCGCACGTTCAGCCCGCGTTCGGCCGCGGCCTTGGTGAAGCCGTCCAGGCCGCGGTGCGCGGACTCGTACCCGGCCCGCAGCAGCTGCTCGGGACGGTTGACGAAGGCGACCCGGCGGTGGCCGAGGTCTGCCAGGTGGTGGACGCACGCCGCCGCCAGCGCCGTGTGGTCCAGGCCGACCCACCAGCCGCTTTCCGGGTGGGCGGTACGGCCGATGGCGACGGAGGGGAAGCCCAGCTCGGCCAGGTGGTCGACCCGGTCGTCCTCGAGCCTGATCTCCATCAGGATCGCGCCGTCGACCCGCCGCTCCCCCAGCAGCCGCTGGAACGAACGGTCGCTGTCGACGCCGCTGGGTGAGAGCAGTACGTCGTAGTCGTAGGCCGCGGCGGCCTCCACCACGCTGCCGATGAAGTCGAGCTGCATGCCGGTGTAGTGGTTGCCGGCGGGCGGAAAGACGAGGCCGATGGTGTTGGTGCGACCGTTGGCGAGGGCGCGGGCGCTGGCGTTCGGGCGGTAGCCGAGCTCGTCGATGACCTGCTGGATCTTCCGGCGGGTGTCGTCCGAGACCGGGCGCTTGCCGCTCAGTGCGTAGGAGACGGTGCTCCGCGAGACACCGGCCCGGCGGGCGATCTCTCCGATGTTCACGGGCGGCTCCTTGCTCGAAATCTTGCTCGAACCGGTTCGACTTCTCCTGGGAGAGAGTACTCATCGGTTCACCGACAGGGGGTTGGGAGCTGCTGGGCGATTCCGATCGTCGAACCGGTTCGCGTGAAGTGACGGTAGGAACGGACACAACGGCTGTCAACACCTTGGACGAAAACTTTCGCGTGCGACAGAAGGTCCTGATTCCTCCGGTCGAGGGGATTGATGACCAGGACCCCCGGTGCTAGCTTCCCCGAACCGGTTCGATGAAGTGATCCTTCCGACGACCGCGGGCCGCGCAGAGCCTCGCCAACAAATACGGGCCCGGTCGGCCACAGAACCGAACCGGTTCGACGCAGACTCCGAGGATTGAGGACGCAATCCATGCCATCCGCTGACAGATCCGCCCGGCGCCGGGCTCCGGCCGCCATGGTGCTGGCTCTCGGTGCGGGCCTGCTGGCCGCACCGGCCGTCCCCGCGCAGGCAGCCGATACGCCCCAGCCCGCCGCCCACTACACCTTCGACCAGGACGACCTCGCCTCCGGCAGGATCACCGACAGCTCCGGGAACGGGCTGACGGCGACCCTGGTGAACGGCTCCACCGCGCAGTCCGTCGCAGGATCGGACGGCGGCAAGGCGCTGTCCCTGCCCGGCGGGGCGCCCACCTCGGACGGCGCGTACGTCCGCCTCCCCCGCGAAGTGCTGGGTGACGCAAGCGACTTGACGGTCTCGGCCCGGGTGAAGTGGAGCGGCGACAAGTCGGCCTGGCAGCGGATCTTCGATCTGGGCACCGACACCGGCAAGTACCTGTTCACGACGCCGTACAACGGCAGTGTGCTGCGCACCGCCGTGACCACCGGCGGAGGGGGCGCGGAGGCGCAGGTCTCCGGGTACGCTCCGCTGCCCGCGGACGTCTGGCGGACCGTCACCGTCACCCTCGACACCGCCGCCCACCGGGTCACCACCTACCTCGACGGCGTGGCGGTCTCCTCCGCCGCCACCAACATCAGGGCCAGGGATCTGCTGGACGGTTCGGCCACCGCGGCCGGCTACATCGGCAGGTCCTTCTACCCGGACCCTTTGCTCAAGGGCGCGGTCGACGACTTCACGGTCTGGCACTCGGCACTCACCGCCGAGCAGGTGGCCGGCACGGTCGGGACGCTTCCCACCCTCCAGCAGCTCTCGCAGACGTCCTTCGAGGTCCGTACGACGACCGGGGCGGCCCCCTCCCTGCCCGCGGCCGTCCGCTCCTCCTTCTCCGACGGCTACGACCGCGACACGCCGGTCACCTGGGACGCCGTACCGGCCGAGAAGTACGCGCAGCCGGGCACCTTCGCGGTGGCCGGAACCGCCGCCGGACGCGCGGTGAAGGCGACCGTCACCGTGGTCCGCGAGGGAGCGCTCACCGTCGACCTCGGCTCGGACACCGGCACGTTCCACGGCGGCGCCTCAGGCACCCTCTACGGCGTGTACGGGCCGGGCGTCCCCACCAACAACCTCATCGAGGGCATGGGACTGCGCACGGTCTCCACCAAGGCACAGGACGGCCCGCAGCACCCCGGCGCCGACGCACTGGACGTGGTCAAGCCGCTGGCCGACTCCACCGACGGCGACGTGTACATCTACATGACGGACATCCACCGCGGCTTCCCGTACGAGTGGCCCGGCGACACCCCGGCGGAGAAGCTCAGGCTCTACGAGGAGAAGATCGCCAAGCAGGTCGACCAGGTGCTGCAACTGCCCAAGCAGTACCAGGACAACATCGTCTTCGTGCCGTTCAACGAGCCCGAGGGCAACATGTTCGGCACCGGCGAGTGGAGTTACGACAAGGTCAGCTGGCTGAGCGACCCCAAGGACTACTTCGCCGCCTGGGACTCCGCCTACAAGCTCATCAAGGGCAAGATGCCTGACGCCAAGATCGCGGGCCCCAACACCAGCATCCTGTACGACCAGGTGAAGGGCTTCCTCACCCACACCCTGGCCGCCGGTACGCTCCCGGACGTCATCACCTGGCACGAGCTGAGCCACCCGGAGGCGGTGCGCGAGAGCGTGGCCACATACCGGGCGTGGGAGAAGGACCTCTTCAGGGGAACCTCCCGCGAGGGCACCCAACTCCCCATCAACATCAACGAGTACGCCTTCAACTACCACACCTCCGTCCCCGGCCAGATGATCCAGTGGGTGTCCGCGATCGAGGAGTCCAAGGTGGACGCCGACATCGCGTACTGGAACATCGACGGCAACCTCTCCGACTCGGCGGTGCAGTCGGGCCGCGGCAACGGCCAGTGGTGGCTGCTGCACTCGTACGCCTCGATGAGCGGCCACACCGTGAAGGTGACCCCGCCGTTCCCCGGCCAGAACTACACGATGCAGGGCGTGGCCACGCTGGACGAGAAGAAGAAGCAGACCAGGCTGATCTTCGGCGGTTCGAACGGCAACGGCCACATCACCTTCGCGGGCATCCCCAAGAAGGTCTTCGGAGATCAGGTCCACGCCTGGGTGCGGGAGATCGACTGGAGCGGGCAGATCGGCGACAACTCCGGCCCGAAGCTGCTGACGGAGACGAACCTGAAGGTCGGTGCCGACGGAACGGCCGTCGTGGACTTCGGCGACGGCGCGCTGCCGAAGCTGAAGGAGTCCTCGGCGTACGAGATCGTCCTTAGCCCCGCCGGGAAGGCGAAGGGGACACAGTCGGCGCCCGTGCGCTGGCAGGGGTCGTACGAGGCGGAGGACGCGGCCCACACCGGGTCCGGCTACTCCAGGAACGGTCCCGAGGGCTCGACGGCCGACGTGTCGAAGTTCTACACCTCCGGCGGCTACGACGTCGGCGGCCTGCGCACCGGCTCGGACGTCACGCTCGACTTCGCCGTGGACGTCCCCGAGGACGGCACGTACGACCTGGGTGTCTTCGCCAACTCCCTCAACACCTTCGACAAGGTGAAGGAGCAGGGCCCCACCAACGTCTTCCTGCGGGTGGACGGACAGGCCGACAGCGAGCAGGAGTTGTACCTGCCGCTCGGCTACAAGTGGGTCGTGTGGGACCACACCGACACCAAGGTGCATCTCACCAAGGGCAGGCACACCCTGACGCTCGCCGCGCAGAGCCTCGACGGCAAGCGCGCCACCAAGGGCGACGCCATCGTCGACCGCCTCACCCTGTCCCTGCCTGACCCGTCGGCGGCCACCGAGGTCTACGAGGGCGAGCTGGCCTGGCTGGGCGGCGGGGCGCGGCCCGTCTACGACCTGCCGAAGCAGGCCGGAACCCCTGCCACGGGCTCGGGCGCGGCCCGGCTCGCGAAGGGCCAGACGGCCACGTTCTGGGTCTACTCCCCCGCCGACCGCGAGGCCACCCTCGACATCGACACCCTCGGCGCCGCGGACGCACGGCTGTCGGTCAACGGGCACGACGTGCTGCACGTGACCAAGGCCAGGCACAAGGTGGCCGTCTCCCTCTCGGGCGGCATCAACAAGGTGACGGTGACCGGGAGTTCGACCGCCACCCTCGTCGACCGACTGAGGGTCACACCCACCGACGGCACCCTCAAGGCGCGTACGTACGAGGCGCAGGACGCCAGGCTCGCGGGCTCGGCCACCCTGACCTCACTGCCCCTGGCGACGGACGGTACGGCGATCACCGGGATCGGCGGCGATCCCGGCAACGGCAACACGGCGACGTTCTCAGTCACCGCGGACAAGCCCGGCCTGTACGCGCTGCGCGTCCGCTACTCGAACCCCGAACAGTCCGAGGCCACCCACTACAACCCGGACCCGCTGGCCCGCCACGCCGACATCACCGTGAACGGCGGCACGATGCAGCGCGTCAGCTTCCCGCACACCTTCCACCAGGACAACTTCTGGGAACTGACCGTCCCGGTCCACCTCGAGAAGGGCCGGAACACCATCACCTTCCGCTCGGAGGAACTGCCGAACTTCGACGGCACGACGTACGCCTCGGAGACCTTCCCGGGGGTGCTGCTGCGCTCCCGCTACGCACCGCTGATCGACCGGATCGTCGTGGCGCCGTATGCGCGGGAGGTGCGATGAGTTAAGCGTCGGCGCAAAGAGCAGGATCCCGGTTCCGCCAGGGTTGGCGGAACCGGGGTTTCGGCGTTTCCGACGGGATCACGTCGTGCCACGGACTTTCAGGCTGGGTGTCAGGACGATAGGGGGTGGCTGTTCGCCTGCGAGGAGCTGGTCGACCTGGTGGATGGCCAGTTCGCCCAGCCGTCGCTTGTCCAGGTGCAGGGTGGTCAGTGGCGGGTCGATCAGATCGACGACGCTCAGCCCGTCGTAGCCGACCAGTGCGCAGTCGTCCGGTACCTGGACCCCGAGCCGGCGGGCGGCCCGGAGCGCGCCGATCGCCACCAGGTCGTTGAAGGCGACCACAGCGGTCAGGTCCGGGTGCGCGGCGTACAGCGCCTCGAACCCGGCGGCGCCCCCGGCCGGGGACTGCTCGGCCATGACGATCCAGTCTTCGTCGACCGGCAGCGCGTATTCGCCGGCGAGTTCGAGGAAGGTCCGGCGCCGGACCAGCGGGGCGCTCAAGCACTCGCAGTCGATCAGGCCGATCCGGCGATGACCACGGTCGATGAGGTGCTGCAGCCCGGCCCGGATCCCCGTCGCGGTGTCGATGTGGACCAGCGCGTGGTGCGTCGAGTCCGTACCGCGATCGACCAGGACCAGCGGCGTGCCGCCCACGTACGGCTCGAGCTGCGCGTCGGGATGGCTGATGTAGCCGACCAGGGCGTCGACCTGCTGGCCGAGTGAGCGCACCAGGGCCAGCTCCCGGGACCGGTCGTTCTCGGTGCTGGCGACGAGGACCTGCCAGTCGCGTTCGTCCGCGGCCGCGATCACTCCTGCCACGAACTCCGGGAAGAAGGGGTTGACCACGTCGGGGACGATGAGCCCGACGGATACGACGTCGGGGCGGACCAGCCCCCGGCCGAACCGGCTGGGCCGGTACCGCAACTGCTTCGCGACATCGAGCACGCGTTGCTGGGTTGCCGGGTCGATCTCCCCCTTGCCGTTGATCGCCCGGGAGACGGTCTGATGGGACACGCCCGCCGCCTGGGCGACGTCGCGGAGCGTGACGCGCTTGACGGTTTTCACACCTCGCGCCCGCTGGTCTTCCGTTCCCCGCTGTCCGGCCACGCTGCCCACTCACTTCTGTTCCTGTGCCGCCCTGTGTCCAAGTCAATCAGGTCCACGGGCCGGCCGCGCCGGTCACCCGTACGGCGGTGGGCGTTGACGGGCTCTCCTCCGCTGGGCAACAATCACGTTAGCGGTCACGTTAACGGTAACGGAGCAAGCGAAGGAGAGCACAGTGGCTTCATCGAGGGGCCCTCTACCGCACGAGCCCCACCCGGTGTTCCGTGCCGTGTTCAGCGGCTGGCACGCGAAGGCCGGCGCCTTTTCGGCGCTGCCGGACGCACCCGTCGAGCCGGATGATCCACAGCCCTGGTGGCGGCAACTGAAGGTTCGGTGGCAGAAGCAGAGCAGCGGCGGATCCTCGCCCAGTCACTCCACGGCGCGCCCCCTGGGCTGCCCTGCTCCCAGTGGGGAGGGCCGGCGCTGACCCGAGGGTTCCGTGGTTCGACGCCACGATGCCGGCGCTGCCCGCAACGGCCCTGTCCGCCCGCGACAGGCTTTCGACTTGGGTGCCCAGAGCGGCGCCACTGGGCCCATGTCGTTGCGGAGCGGTCGCCGAAGCCCCTCTTCGGTCCGGCGCGCCGTGTTCGCGGGAAGGCATACGACCACGGCGCGCCGACGCCCTCGGCAGCGACCATGTCATACGAAGAGCACGGCCGCGTTCGACACGGCCGGTTCAGCCCACCACACCCTCCGAGGAGCACTGAGATGATCTTCATCACGGCGAAGTTCCGCGTCCTGCCCGAGCACGCGGACGACTGGCCGGAGATCGCTGCCGAATTCACCCGGGCGACACGCGCCGAACCCGGCTGCCTCTGGTTCGACTGGTCCCGCAGCATCGACGACCCGGCCGAGTACGTCCTCGTGGAGGCCTTCCGCGACGAGGAAGCGGGCGCCGGGCACGTCGGTTCCGAGCACTTCCGGACCGCCCGGAAGACACTGCCGTCCTATCTCGCCGAGACCCCGCGCATCATCAACGCGACGGTCCCGCAGGACGACTGGTCGCCGCTCGGAGAGATGGCCGTTCCTCGGCCCGCTGAGGGGTGAGGGCGGGTCAGTTGTCGCTCAGCAGGTGGCCGAAGCCGGTGAGCATGGCCCGCAGGCCGGTGTCGAAGGAGTGCTGCGCGCGCGTGTGGTCGGTCGGGGTCTGATCGAGTACGGCGCTGAGGTGCGGGGCTGTTTCGCGGGTGACGTCGGAGACCATGACCGGCGGGGAGACCAGGTCGAGGGCCGAGCCGAGGATGAAGCTCTCCAGGGCGGTGACCAGGGGCATGACCTGCGCTTCGGCGAACCCCGCGGCGAGCAGCAGTTCGGCGATCTTCTCGTACATGGCGTGGATGAAGGGCTCGGCGAGCGGGGCGACGGCGAGCAGCGGCACCGCGCCGGGGTGAGCGGCGAACGCGGCGAGGTAGGAGCGGGCCCAGGCCTCCAGGGCCTGGGCCCAGGGCTGGGACCAGTCCTGGTCGGCGCCGCCGGTGGTCAGCGCCAGCTCCTCGCGCATGAGGGAGATGATCTCGGTGCGGCCCGAGACGTGGTGGTAGAGCGCCGAGGGGGCCACTCCGAGGGCGCGGGCCAGGGCGGGGATGGTGAGGGTGCCCTGCTCGTCGGCCAGACGCAGTGCGGCGGCGCCGATGCGCCGCCGGTCCAGCAGCGGGGTGCGTGGCCGTGGCACGGCGACTCCTCGTCTCGCGTGTACGGGAGGGCGGGCCGCTCGGGCTGCCGTATCCCAAACATTACCGAATGACTTTCAGTAAAACTCTTCCGCTCCGTTGCGGCGACGCCTACATTACCCGAAACCGAATGCCATTCAGTTACGGGCTCGGACGTCGTACCAGGTCGCAGGAGGGCACTGCCACGCCATGCATGCAGACATCGTCTTCACCGGGGGAACCGTCCGCACCGGGGACACCGACGCCCGCTGCCATGAGGCCCTCGCCGTGACGGACGGCCGGATCAGTGCCGTGGGCGCCGAGGCGCTCGCCCTTCGGGGCCCTCGTACGGCCGTGGTCGACCTGGAGGGCGGGGCGCTGCTGCCGGCGTTCGGTGACGGCCATGCCCATCCGGTGCTCGGCGGGCTCGGGCTGCGCGGTGTGCCCGTCCGGGAGTGCGCCTCCGTCGAGGAGATCGTCGACGCCGTACGGCGCTGGGCCGAAACGCACCCCGAGGCGGAGTGGATCACCGGCGACGGCTTCGACCCCTGGCTGGCACCGCACGGGCTGTTCGACGCACGGTGGCTGGACGCCGCCGTACCCCACCGCCCGGTGCTGCTGCGCACCTCCGACCACCACACGGCCTGGGTGAACAGCGAGGCCCTACGGCGCGCCGGGTACACCGCCGCCGGCGCGGACCCCGCGGGCGGCCAGATCGTCCGCCGCGACGGCGGTGACCAACCGCTGGGCACGCTGCGCGAGTTCGGCGCCCTGAACCCCGTGCTCTCCCTCGTGCCGACGCCATCCCGCGCAGCGCACGTGGACGCCCTGCGCGAGGCCGCCGCCCGGTTCGCCGCCGCCGGGGTGACCTGGGTGCAGGACGCCCTGGTCACGCCCGACCTCGTGGACGTCTGGATCACCGCCGCGACCACCGGACCGGGCCTGCCGGTCCGCGCCGACCTGTGCTTCCTCCTGGAACCCGGCGGCTGGCGGGAGCGGATCGAACGCTTCACGTCCGACCGCGAACGGATCGAGAGCGCCGCACCCGGACTGCTCACCGCGCGGAGTGTGAAGTTCTTCGCGGACGGAGTGATCGAGGCGGGCACCGCCGCACTGCTGGAGCCCTACACCGACTGTCCCCACTCGCACGGCATGGCCACCTGGGCACCTGCCGAGCTCGCCGAGGCCGTCGTCGCCGTGGACGCGCTCGGGTTCCGGCCGCATGTGCACGCCATCGGGGACGGCGCGGTCCGTTCCGCCCTGGACGCCATCGAGAAGGCCGACCGTACGAACGGTGCCCGCGACCGGCGGCCCGTCATCGCCCACGCCGAGCTGATCGATCCCGCCGACCTGCCCCGTTTCAAGGCCCTCGGCGTGATCGCCAACCTGCAGCCGCTGTGGGCACAGTGCGACCCCCTGATGACCAAACTGATCCTGCCGCGGATCGGCGAGGAACGCGGCCGGCGGCAGTACCAGATCGGCTCCCTGCTCGCCTCCGACGCCCGCGTCGCCTTCGGCAGCGACTGGCCGGTCACCGCCCATGAACCACTGCGGGGCATCGCCACCGCAGTCACCCGCCAGACCCCCGAGGGCACTCCCGAGGGCGGCTGGCTCCCCGAAGAGCGGATCGACACCGCGACCGCATGTGCCGCCTACTCCGCGGGCTGCGCCCACCAGGCGTTCGAGGAGAAGGACTGGGGCGCGCTGCGCCCCGGTATGCGCGCCGACCTGGTGCATCTGGCCGCCGACCCGGTCACCACCGCACCGGCAGAACTGGCGCACCTGCCCGTCCTGGGCACCTGGCTCGCCGGCCGCCGCACACACGAAGCCGGCATCTCCACCCCGTCGCGTGCCGCAAGAGGCTAGACGTACGGTCAGTACGCCGACGCCACGGCCGGCCCGCGGGTCAGGGGCACCCCCGCTCATCCCCTCGATCACACCGCCACCGGGAGACCTCATGACCGAGCCCCTCGTCCCCACCGCACCTCAGCAGCCCCCACAGACCGCCGGGACCGACGCGAGCAGCCACCTGCGGCGCGGCACGCTCGGCCTTGCCGACATCGTGTTCTTCGTGGTGGCGGCGGCCGCGCCGCTCACGGTGATGGCCGGTGTCGCACCGCTGGCGATCCTCTTCGGCGGCATCGGCGCCCCGGTCGCCTACCTGGCCATCGGTGTCCTGCTGTGTCTGTTCGCGGCGGGCTTCACGGCCATGACGCCGTACATCCGCAACGCGGGCGCGTTCTACTCCTACATCACGCGGGGGCTGGGGCGTCCGGCCGGGCTCGGTGCGGCGCTGCTCGCGCTGTTCTCCTACAACGCCATGGAGATCGGTGTGTTCGGGGCCTTCGGCTTCTTCGCCGCCGGCACGGCCGACGACCTGCTCGGCGTCGACCTGCCGTGGTGGGCCTACGCCTTCGCGGGCGTGGCCGTCGTCTGGTTCCTCGGCTTCCGTTCCATCTCTCTGGGAGCCAAGGTCCTGGCCGCGCTGCTGATCGCCGAGACCGCCATCCTGGTACTGCTGGCGGGCGCGATCCTGATCAAGGGCGGGGCGAGCGGCCTGAGCCTCGCCTCCTTCGCACCGTCCCACGTGTTCGTCTCGCAGATGAGCGCGCCCCTGGGACTGGCCGCCGCCGCCTTCACCGGCTTCGAGGCCACCGCCCTCTACCGTGAGGAGGCCCGCGACCCCGACCGCACCGTGCCCCGCGCCACTTATGTCGCCGTCGGCTTCCTCGGCCTCTTCTACACGTTCGTCGTCTGGGTGATCGTGCAGGCGTTCGGCAACGACGGCGCGGTCGGCGCGGCGGCCAAGAACCCGGCCGAGATGTTCTTCACCGCCATGACGCAGTACGTCGGCACCTGGGCCACTGACCTCCAGCGCATCCTGATCATCACCAGCCTGCTGGCCTCCCTGCTCGCCTTCCACAACGCCATCACCCGCTACGGCTACGCCCTCGCCACCGAGCACGCCCTGCCCACCCCTGTGGGCCGCATCCATCCCCGGCACGGTTCCCCGTGGATCGCGGGCCTCGTGCAGAGCATCCTTGCGGCAGCGACCGTGGCCGTGTTCGCGGCGATCGGTGCCGACCCGTACAACCAGTTCCTGCTGTGGGTGAACACCCCCGGCGTGGTCGGCATCCTCGTCCTGCAGTTGCTGGCGGCCTGCGCGGTCGTCGCCTTCTTCCGCCGCAACGCCCCGCAACGCGGCGAGGGACGGCTGCGCACCCTGGTCGCCCCCGGCGCCGCCGCGGTCCTGCTCGCCGCAGCCACCGCTCTGGTCTGCACCCGCCTGAACCTCTTCACCGGCGCCGGCCCGGCCGTCAACTGGTCGCTGGTCGCCCTCACCCCGGCCGTCTTCCTCATCGGCGTCGCCCTCGCCGCCCGGATGCGCCGCACCCGGCCCGACGTCTACGCCGGGCTCGCCACCACCGACATCGACTGAGCACGCACGGCGCTCAGGACGGCGCCCCGGTACCAGGCCGAGACCGGCTACCGGGGCGGTGTCATCCGTTGCCCCGACCAGTACGAATCTCGCGTGACCGCAGCCCATGCCGCCGGGCGGCTCCTTTCCGGCGGGGTGGGCTGCGGCGTGCTGGTGAGCCCGGCAGGTCGTGGAGTCGACGTCGACCTCCCACGTGATCGGCCCCGCCGCATCCGCCCTGGCCCGCAGCCCGGTCGGCACCGCCGCCCAGGCACCGGCCGCTGCCGGCGGCGGAAGAGGCCGTAGACCGACGGCCTGCGGACCTGCACAACGGGCAGGAACGGTGCCGGCACCGCCCACTGCCCATCCGAGGCGTCACCCTTTCTCCACGTCCGGGGCGCCGGCACGGCATGATCAATGGATGGAAGCCGTGGAAGACCCGACAGGCGGTGGCGACGTGGACGAGCAGGCGGACATCTCGTCGGCGAGAGACGCTGCGAACGACCCGCTGGTGCTGGCGTTCGGAAGGCTGCAGGGGGCGGCGAACCGGCTGGAGTACATCCTGGGGCGCGCCCTGGAGGAGGAGTGCGGGATCAGCCATCTGATGTTCGAGGTGCTGCTGATCCTGGGCCGCGCGGGCGAGCCGGGCCTGTCGATGCGGGCCATCGCCCAGGAGCAGGTGCTGACCACGGGCGGCGCCACCCGCCTGGTGGACCGGATGGAGGCCGCCGGGCTGGTGGAGCGCGCCGAGGATCCCGGCGACCGGCGCGGCCGGCTGGTGCGCCTCACGGAACGGGGCGAGGAGACCGCGGTGCGTGCCTCCCGGCTGCACGTGGAGAACATCCGCCGCTACTTCCTGGCTCCTCTGCCGGCCGAGGATCACGAACGGTTCGCCGAGGACCTGCGCATCCTCAGCCAATCGGCCCGGGACGTACTGCCGCGCCTGCCCTGAATGTGGTCGGCGTCACACGTGTAAGGAAATATCTGACGAGTCAGTTACTGTTTTCTCAGGCAAGGCGCTCGCAGACGCGGGCGCACCCTCTCCTTGCCGAGGTCTTCGATGAAGCTGGTCTACGTCTTCGACGCCTACTGCGGTTGGTCGCACGGGTTCTCCGAAACGCTGCTCGAGGTCGTCTCCCGTCACCCCGGCCTCCCGGTCGAGGTGGTCTCCGGTGGTCTGTTCACCGGGGCGCGCCGGGTGCCGATCCGGGAGTTCGGTTACGTCCAGGGCGCGAACGCCAAGATCGCCGAGGTGACCGGCGCCGAGTTCGGCGCGGCGTACGAGCGGCTGATCGCCGACGGTTCGTTCGTGATGGACTCGGAGGCCGCCGCGCGCGGTGTCGCCGCCCTGCGCCAGGCGGCTCCCGCCCGCGCGGCGGAACTGGCCGCCGCTCTGCAGCATGTCTTCTACGTCGACGGCCTCAGCCTCTCGGACCCGGCCACCTACCGGAAGGTCGCCGAGCAGGCCGGGCTGGACGCCGACGCCGTCGTGGCCGCCTTCGAGGGCGCCGAGGCGCAGCCGGCCGCCGAGGCCGACTTCCGTCGGGCCGCCGAACTCGGCGTCACCGGCTTCCCCACCCTCCTCGCCGTCGACGACGACCACGTCACCCCTGTGGCCTACGGCCGCGCCGACGCCGACGAGATCGACCGGCAGCTCACCGCCCTGCACGCCTCCTGATCGCCCTCCCAGCGTCCCCACCCCGCCCACTCCCCTCAAGGAACCACCCATGAGCACCCTGTCCTTCAAGGTCCTCGACCTGGACTTCCCCGCAGGCAGCAAGAACAAGACCGCCACCCTCGTCACCGGCGAGAACGAGGCACTGCTGGTGGACGCCGGCTTCACCCGCGCCGACGGCCACCGCCTGGTCGCCGAGATCCTCGACTCCGGCAAGACCCTCACCACCGTCTTCATCAGCCACGGCGACCCCGACTTCTACTTCGGCGCCGAGGCCCTCGCCGACGCCTTCCCCGAGGCGAGGTTCGTCGCCACCCCGATCGTCATCGAGCACATCCGGCACTCCTACGAGGGCAAGCTCAAGGCCTGGGCCGCGCTCGGCCCGAACCTGCCCACCCGCCTCGTCGACATCGAGCCCCTGACCGGTGACCTCACCCTGGAGGGCCACCGCTTCGAGCTCAGGGGCGGCCCGTCCGGACTGCCCGACCGCCACTACCTGTGGCAGGCCGAGCACCGCGCCCTGCTCGGCGGCGTCCTGCTCTTCCAGCAGGAACACGTCTGGGTCGCCGACACCCCCACCCCCGGCGACCGCGCCGCCTGGATCGACCTGCTCGACGACATGGCCGCCCTGGAGCCGCAGCTGGTCGTCCCCGGCCACCGCCTCCCGGACGCGCCCGCCGACGCCTCCGCCATCGCCGCCACCCGCGAGTACCTGCTCGCCTTCGAGGAGGAGCTCGACAAGGCGGCCGACGGCGCCGCCCTGACGGAGGCGCTCATCAAGCGCTACCCGGGCAACGGCATGCAGATCGCCGCCCAGATCGGCGCGAAGGTCGCCAAGGGCGAGATGAAGTGGGGCTGACCATGGCCGAGTTCGCCACCTCCACCGCCCCGGCCGACGTCGTACGCCGCCAGTACCTGGCCTCCGCGGCCGGTGATCTGGAGGCCCTGCGCGCCACCCTGGCCCCCGATGTGGAGTGGACGGAGATGGCCGGCTTCCCGCTGGCCGGTACGTACCGCACCCCCGAGGGCGTCACCTCCCACGTCATGGAGAAACTCGGCAAGGACTGGGACGGCTGGACCGCCCACGACGACACCTACGTCGTCGACGGCGAGAACGTCGTCGTCCTCGCCCGCTACACGGCCGTCAACAAGGCCACCCGCAAGCCGATCGGCGTCCGCGTCGCGCACCACTTCGTGGTCCGCGGCGGCCTGATCGTCCGCTTCGAACAGTTCGTGGACACGGCGCTCGTGCTTGAGGCCATGACGCCCTGAGGCAGCCCGAGGTGGCCGCGGCCGTGGTTCAGGCCGTGGCCGCCTCGTACCGCGGGCGGCCAGTGGTGCGGTAGGTCTGGATGGTCAGCCCCTTCGGCGTGGACCGCAGGTCGACCAAGTCGAGTCCCAGGGTCCGGGCCGGTGGCGGCGAAGAGGCGCGTGCCCTGGCCGACGACCACCGGACGGGTGAGCGGCACGATCGCGTCGACCAGCCGGTGGTCGAGCCGATCGCGCCCGCGACATCACCGGACAGGACGGTCGTCCCCTGCCCTTGCGGGTCGGGAGACGCCGAGTGCCTCCGCGCCCGTTCCGTGCACGAGGGGTGTGCGAAGACCGCTTCTCGCCAGGGGAAGGGACAACTCCCCCAAGGGGTCCGGCTGTTCGCCCCGTCGGGCATGGGTCGTGGACCCGTCCCGCCCTGCCGGAAAGCTGCCCCACGGGCCACCGTCACAGGCATGGTTCGTCCACAAAGGGGAAAATGCTATTCCATTAGTGGTATTTACGGCACTTCGGAGCGGCGCGCCGCGTCCGGTTCGCGCCCCGAGGCGCACCCCCCGACCCTGCCGGCCTGAAGAACGGCGCAGGTATGAACAAGGGGGACAGCGAGTCCGCAGGCAGACCGGTCGCCGCCTGGCGCAGGCAACTTCGCACCGCGCGGCAGACCCGTCGACGCGCCCGGCTGCTGCGCAGGGCGGCACGCGAGGCGATGCCCTGGTGGCGCAGGATGTTCCCCACCTGGCGCATGGTGCTCAGCAGTCTGCTGACCGTGGTGCTGCTCGCGGTCGCGGCGTTCTTCGCGCTGTACGTGATCGTCCAGGTCCCCGATCCCAACGCCGCGGCGGTGAGTCAGAGCAACGTCTACTACTACGCCGACGGCACCGAGATCGGCCGTACGGGCGCGGTCAACCGCGAATCGCTGCCGCTGTCGGAGATCTCCGTCGCCATGCAGCACGCCGTGGTGGCCGCGGAGGACCGCACGTTCTACTCCAACCAGGGCGTGGACGCCCGCGGCATCCTGCGCGCGGCCTGGAGCACCGTCACCGGCAGAGGGCTGCAGGGCGGTTCCACCATCACCCAGCAGTACGTGCGGAACTACTACCTCACCCGCGAGCAGACCCTCGACCGCAAGGTCAAAGAGGCCATCATCGCGATCAAGGTCAACGAGACGCAGAGCAAGGACTCCGTCATGGCGGGGTATCTGAACACCAGTTACTTCGGCCGCAACGCCTACGGCATCCGCGCCGCCGCCCAGGCGTACTACGGCATCCGCGCCTCCCAGCTGAGCGTTCCTCAGAGCGCCTACCTCGCCGCGCTGCTCAAGGCACCCAGCAGTTACGACGTCTCCACCGCGACCCCGGCCCTCAGGGCCGCGGCCGTCGCGCGCTGGAACTACGTCCTGGACGGCATGGTCCACCTCGGCTACCTGGACAAGGACCGGCGCGCCGGGATGGCCTTCCCGACGCCCGAGCCGCCCCGGCCCACGCCGGGTGTCGGCGGCCAGGCCGGATACCTCATCGACATCGCCCACAAGTACCTGGTCGACAACGGCATCGTCGACGAGGCCACGCTCGGCTCGGGCGGCTGGCAGATCACCACCACCTTTGTGAGGAAGGACCAGCAGGCGCTGGTCGCCGCGGTGAAGAACGGCCTGCGGGAGCTGCCCGGCACCCGTAAGGCCAGGTCCATCCGGGTCGGCGCGGCGTCCGTCGACCCGTCGACGGGACGGATCGTCGCCGCCTACGGCGGACCCGACTACGCCGTCCGTCCCTACAACGACGCCGTCCGGCACGATCTCCAGGTCGGCTCCACCTTCAAGCCGTTCGACCTCGCGGCCGGACTGGAGCACCACGCCACCACGCAGGACGGCCGAGCCATCACTCCCGGGACCCGCTACGACGGCACCAGCCGCCACTGCGTGCAGGGCCTGCCCCGTGGTCTGCACTACTGCCCGCCCAACGAGGACGACCGCGACTACGGCCGGATCAGTCTGCGTACGGCGATGATGAAGTCCGTCAACGCCGTGTACGCGCAGGAGGGCGCCGACGCCGGACTCGCCCGGGTCCGCAAGGCCGCCGTCGCGGCCGGACTCCCCGCCGACACGCCCGACATGGGGGCCACACCCGCCCTGACCCTCGGCGTGGCCACGCCCAGTCCGCTCGACATGGCCGGGGCGTACGCGACCTTCGACGACCACGGCCGGCACATCGCCCCCTGGGCGGTGCAGAAGCTCACCCGCGACAACAAGGCGTACGACCTGCCCGGTCACGACGCCACCCGGGCGTTCTCCCGCGCCACGGCCGACCAGGTCACCTCGGTGCTGAAGGGCGTCGTCAGCCCCGGGGGCACCGGCTATCTGGCCACCGCTCTCGGCCGGCCGGCCGCCGGGAAGACCGGTACGACGGACAACAACCTCTCGGCATGGTTCGTCGGCTACACCCCCGAACTGACCACATCGGTGGCCATGTTCGCCGAGAAGCCCACGGACCACACCCGGATCTCCCTCGGTGACGCCGCCGGCATCAGCCGGGTCAACGGCGGCTCCTATCCGACCCGGATCTGGACGGCGTACATGTCCGCCGCACTGAAAGGCCGACCGGTGGACGACTTCCGTCTCCAGTTGCCCGCGCAGACCCACAGCCCGCAGACCGAGGCCAGGCCGCACCCCGCGAACCCGCCGAGCCACACCACGCCCCCCACTCGGACGGCCCCCGCCCCTACGACGGCCACGCCCACGCCGCCGCCGAGCACGCCCCCGGCGACCACGGCTCCCCCTACGCCCACGCCGAGCGGGACCGGACCGCCCACACCCACGGACCCGCCGTCGAGCCCTGCAACGCCACCGAGCGGGCCCAGTACCAGTCCGCCACCCTCCTGAACACCGGCACGTCACGGCCGCATCGGCGGCTGGATCCACCCCAGGGACCGCTCGACGGCCCGCTTCCAGCTGGCGTACTCCCATTCGCGCCGTCCGGGGTCCATGTCCGGCAGCCACTGGCCGGCCATGTGCCAGTTGCGGCGCAGCACCTGCAGGTCCGGCCAGTACCCGGCCGCGAGCCCCGCCGCGTAGGCGGCGCCCAGGGACACCGTCTCGTGGACGAGGGGCCGTACGACGGGAACGTCGAGCACGTCGGCCAGGATCTGCATGAGCAGATGGTCGGAGGTCATGCCGCCGTCGACCTTGAGCTGCTTCAGGGCGAGGGCGGAGTCGGCGTTCATGGCGTCCACCACCTCGCGGGTCTGCCAGCCGGTGGCCTCCAGGACGGCCCGGGCCAGATGCCCCTTGGTGATGTACGAGGTGAGGCCGACGATGACGCCCCGGGCGTCGCTGCGCCAGTGGGGTGCGAAGAGGCCGGAGAAGGCGGGGACGATGTAGCAGCCGCCGTTGTCCTCCACGGTGCGCGCCAGTGTCTCGATCTCGGGTGCGCTGTGGATCAGGCCCAGCCGGTCGCGGAACCACTGGACGAGCGAGCCCGTGACGGCCATCGGGCCTTCCAGGGCGTAGACCGTGGGCTGGTCAGCGATCTTGTACGCGACGGTGGTGAGCAGCCCGTGCTGGGAGCGCACCAGGTCGGTGCCGGTGTTCATCACCAGGAAGCTGCCGGTCCCGTAGGTGCACTTCGCCTCTCCGGGCGAGAAGCAGGTCTGTCCGAACAGGGCCGCCTGCTGGTCGCCGAGGGCGGCCGTGATGGGGACGCCCGGCAGGAGCGAGCGGGCCTCGCCGTACCGCTCTGCCGAGGGCCGGATCTCCGGGAGCATCGAGCGTGGCACCCCGAAGAAGTCCATCAGGGCCTCGTCCCAGGTCAGCGTGCGGATGTCCATGAGCATGGTGCGGCTGGCGTTGGTGGCGTCGGTGATGTGCAGGCCACCGTCCGTGCCGCCGGTGAGGTTCCAGATGAGCCAGCTCTCGATCGTGCCGAAGAGCACCTCGCCGTCCCTGGCGCGCTGCTCCAGTCCGTCGACGTGGTCGAACAGCCAGCGAATGCGGGGTGCGGAGAAGTAGGTCGACGGGGGCAGGCAGCAGTGTTCGAGGAAGAACTCGTCCCCGGGCTGTTTTCGCAGCTCGTCGACGAGCGGGGCGGTGCGGGTGTCCTGCCAGACGATGGCCCTGCCCAGCGGGGCCCCGGTCCGTGGGTCCCACAGGACCGTCGTCTCGCGCTGGTTGGCGATCCCCATGGCCGAGATCTGTTCCGCGTCGATGCCGGCGTTCGACAGTGCCTCGGGTACGACGCGCTGGAGATTGCGCCAGATCTCGACGGCATCGTGCTCGACCCAGCCCGGCCGCGGGAAGAACTGCTGGTGCTCCCGCTGGGCGACCGACACCAGCCGTCCGCTGTGGTCGAACAGGATGCAGCGCGTGGAGGTGGTGCCCTGGTCGATGGACATCACATACCGCTCAACCATGATCGGCCCTCCCTTCCGATGTGTCGCGGAGGTGCTGGGGGCCTACCAGCGGGCCGCGCCCAGGTCTCTGGAGATCGCACGTGCCGCCTCCCGCAGCACGGTGATCAGGGCCGGTTGAGGCCGGCCTTTGGTGTCGCAGATCCGCTCGACGGCGCCGGACACCCCGATCGCGCCCACCACCAGACCGCCCTGCCCCCGGATCGGCGCGGCGATTCCGGCTTCCCCCATGCTCATCTCCTGCACCTCTGCGCCCCAGCCGAGCTCCCGTATCTCGGCCAGCGCCCGGTTGATCTCCTCCCGGTGGACCAGGGTGTGCCGGGTGTACGGCTCGGGTGCCTCCTCCAGCAGGGCGTCGACGGGCGTGGCACCGAAGGCCAGCAGGACCTTGCCGAGTGAGGAGGCGTGCAAGGGCAGCAGAGCGCCGACGTCCAGGGTCTGGAGGGTGTCGTCCGGCCGGAAGACATGGTGGATGACGAGCACCCTGCCCTCCAGGGGCGTGCCCAGGCGTACGGCCTCGCCGCTGCGGGCGGCCAGGGCGTCGGCCCAGTTGATGGAGCGCGAGCGCAGTTCGTTGACGTCGAGATAGCTGGTGCCGAGGTGCAGCAGAGCCGCCCCGAGCTGGTACTTTCCGGTCGCCGGGTCCTGCTCCACGAAGTCCACGTGTTGCAGGGTGCGCAGGATTCCGTGGGCGGTGCCCTTGGCCAGACCCAGCGATGACGCGACCTCGCCCAGCCCCATTCGACGGGATCCACCGGCGAGCAGGCGCAGGATCGCCGCGGCTCGCTCTATGGACTGGACTGGGCCGGCCATGAAGCGATGGTAGTCCGAGTTTTTCCGATTTGGGACTGTCGTTCGGTAATGCCGACCGATGTTCATTGACCGGCGGAATTTCCCTCCTTAGCGTGCCATCACCACGCCCGGTCTGCCGCCACGCGCTTCCCCGAGGAGGAAACATGCCAGCAGCGCAGCTCGACGCCGCGCCCCGCGGGGAAGCCGAGCACGTCTTTCCGCTGCCGCACGCGCCGGGAGCCGTCTCGGCCGTCCGCCGACACATCCGCACGATCCTCACCGACTGGAACCTGACCGCGGACCTGACCGAAGACGTACTGCTGGTGGCCTCGGAACTGCTCACCAACGCCGTCGTCCACGCCCTGCCCCCGGCGACGCTGAGCCTCTCGCGGAGCGAGGTGGACAGGTGTGGAGCCGTACGCGTCGAGGTGACCGACAGGGGCCCGGTGACGGCGACGGGGCTGCAGGCATCCACCCTCGACCCGGACGAGCACGGCCGGGGCCTCGGCATCGTCAGCGCACTGGCGACCCGGTGCGGTGTACACGTGCACTCGGGCGGGACGAGTCGGTGGGCGGAACTGCAGATCACTCCCTAACGCTTCATTGCAACGCAACGTTGCATTCAACGGCACCGTCATTGCATCAATTTACCGGCTATGACCTGCGGCAGCACCTCGCAAGAGATTGACGTAATACCGAATGCAACGTAGCTTTCGGTGAATCCAAAACACGTCATATCTCGAACGAGATGAGGCATAGCCATGAGCGAGTCCCTCCACATGGTCACCACCCTGCCGACGACGCGTCGGTCCGGCTGCCCCTTCGACCCTCCGGCCGAGTTACTCGACGCCCGCCGGCACGGACCCATCAGCCGCTTCACCCACGTCGGCGGCAGACCCGGCTGGCTGATCACCGGATACGACCTGGTCAGGTCCGTGCTGGCCGACTCGCGGTTCAGCTCGCGCAAGGAGCTTCTGAACGTGGGCGACTTCGAGGTTCCTCCGGCGCCGCCCGGCGAGTTCCTCCTCATGGACGAGCCGCAGCACGGGCGCTATCGCAAGCCGCTGGTCGGCAGGTTCACGGTGCGGCGGATGCGCCTGCTCACCGAGCGCATCGAGCAGATCACCGCCGACTGCCTGGACGCCATGGAGAAGGCGGGGCCGCCGACGGATCTGGTGACCGCGTTCGCCAAGCCCATCCCCACCATCGTCATCTGTGAGCTGCTGGGGGTGCCGTACCAGGACCGGGCTTCCTTCCAGGAGCAGATCGACACCTTCATGGGGGGCGAGACCAGCGAAGAGGAGCTGATCGCGGCCTACACCGCGACCCAGGAGTACCTCGCGGAACTGGTGGCCGCCAAGCGGGCGAACCCCACCGACGACGTGCTCAGCGAGCTCACCGGCAGCGATCTGACCGACGAGGAGCTGCGCGGGATCAGCCTGATCCTGCTGGCCGCCGGCTTCGACACCACCGCGAACATGCTCTCCCTCGGCACCTTCGCGCTGCTGCAGAACCCGGCGCAACTGGCCGCGCTGCGCGCCGATCCGGCGCTCACGGACGGGGCCGTGGAGGAGTTGCTGCGCTATCTGAGCGTCGCCAAGACGTTCATGAGGACGGCCCTCGAGGACATCGAGCTGGGCGGCCGGACCATCGAGGCGGGGACGACGGTCGTCCTGTCGTACAACACCGCCAACCGCGACCCCGAGCGCTTCGCCGACCCCCACGTGCTCGACCTGCAAAGGCAGGACGCCGGCGGGCATCTGGCCTTCAGCCACGGCATCCACCAGTGCCTGGGGCAGCAGTTGGCCCGCGTCGAGATGCGGGTCGCGTTCCGCGCGCTGGTCGACCGCTTCCCCACCCTGCGCCTGGCCGTACCGGCCGAAGAAGTCGTCCTGCGCCCGGAGACCGCGGACATCTACGGGGTGAAGAGCCTCCCGGTCACCTGGGACAGGGAGTAGCCATGACGACGACGCACCTGCGCATCGACCGTGAGCGCTGCATCGGCGCCGGGATGTGCGCCCTCACCGCCCCCGAGGTCTTCGACCAGGACCCCGACGACGGCCGCGTACTCCTGCTGCCCGCCGAGCCGACGGCCGCCCACCGCGCGGCCGCACGGATGGCCGCCGGCGTCTGCCCCTCCGGGGCGATCACCCTGGGTGAGCCAGAAACCGGCGGCTCCTGATGCCGACACGCCGTGCGCGTCCGAACCAAGCGCGTCACACGAGCCAGCGGGCAGCGGCCTCGTAGGTGGCGGCGGGCGTGCTGTTGAACGCGATGGCCGCGTCTGGGGCATGCCGCCGAATCAGGTTGATCACCTGCTCCAGGAGTTCAACCTGATCGTCCGAGTGCCGCAGACCACCGCCGACGGTGACGCACTCCCACGGATGGGCTCGCAGCGCAGCACCGACGACCGCTTCCACGTCGTCACTTCCGTCGAGGCCGATCAGACAGGTCTCCACACCCACCCCGTGTTCGGCGAACCTGGCCAGTCCCGCCTCGATCGCTTCGGCCACCGGCTCGGGATCCCACGGCCCGGGCACCCGGTACGGATCAAGCCCGATGACGAGGACGCGGGGTGGAGCAGTGGAGTCCATGCCTGGACGATAGGCGACCGGGCTCGGCATGGACCCGTGAAACCGCGGGCCCGCGCACGGTCCTGACATGCGGAGGCGGAGGACGTACTGCATGCAGGAGGCGTGACGTCGCCAGGCTCGGCGAGCACGGGCACGAGGCGGTCGCGGCCGCGCCCAGCACCGGCGTCAACACGCTGACGGGCGAGGCGCAGACCGAGGCCGGCGTCGGGCATCGACTGCTCCATCGTTCACGCGACCCAGTTCTTCGAGTTCGGCAAGGGGCTCGCCGACGGGATGATCGAACGTGACACCGTGCGGGTGCCCGACGCCAGGATCCAGCCCATGGTCTCCGACGACGTGGCCGCGGCCGTTTCCCGCACCACCGTCGGCGCCCCGGCGGGCGGTGTGGTGGAGGTCGGCGGCCCCGAGGCGTTCCAGCTCGAGGAGTTCATCCGCATGGCCCTCGCCGCCCACGACGACCCCCGCACGGTGTCGACCTCCTTGCCGGTGCGCTCGTTGACGCGCTTGTTGCGGATCCGGTCGGAGGTGCCGCGCTGCAGCGGGTGGAAGTGGACCGTGTGGTCCTCGGTCGCCGTGAAGAGGGCCACCGGAACGGTGACCAGCCCCAGCGTCACCACTCCGCTCCAGACGGGTCGCGCCATCACCTCTCACCTCACCTTTCGCTTCTCGTCCTGTGTGCGTGTGCTCCCCGCTCCGGCCCGCTCAGACGCTTGACCTGGGCGGCAGCGGATTCGGCGCGACGGCGGGCCTCCCGCACCTGACGGTCGGTGGCGCGGGCCTGCTCGCGTGCCTTCCGGGCGGCCGACTCGGCCTGGTGGTGTTCGCTCTCCAGCCGCTTGATCTCGTCGGCCAGCTCGGCCAGGCGCTGCTCCAGTTCACCGGCGCGGGCCTGCGTGTCCTGCGCCTGCCGGTCGGCCGCCGCGGCCTCCTGCCGGCGGGCGGCCAGGTCGCGTTCGGCGCCCTCGGCCTGCTGCCGGGCCTGCTCGAGCCGTCGGCGCTGCTCCTCCCCCGCCCTGCTGCGGTCTCTCGCGGGCCGGGCCGGTGCCGGCGCGCGAGGACGCGGGCGCGCGCCGTCGGCGGCCGCCGGAAAGCCGGCAACCTGGTCGAAGGCCTTGACCAGGCGTCCACCGGCCCACTCCCGGGCGGCATCCGGGTCGGCGAGTACGGCATGCAGGATGGTCTCGACCTCGCGCTGGACGCTCTCGCCGACCGGGTGTCCGGCCTGGGAGGCCAGTTGGCGTGCCTGCCGGGACAGCGCGTTGATCAGGGCATGCTGCTGACGGCTGAGTTCCCGAAGTTGCGCTCCGTCCAGGTCGCGGTGTGCCTGGCGCAGGCCTTCGCCGAGACGCAGCAGCGCGTCGGTCTCCTCCGGCTGTTCACGGACGAGGAGGTTGCTCGCCCAGGCCGAGAGGCTGGGACGGCGCAGCTTGCTGATCTTCCCTGCGAGGGTGCGGTCACCGGCCTTGCGGGCCTCGGCCGCACGGGCGTCGCGGGCCGCGGTGAAGTCCTCCGGCTTCAGCGCGTACAGCTCGCCCGCGACCGTCTCCAGGTCCACCGCGTCCCTCCGTGCCCGACGTCCCTCGGTGCTCGACGCCAGGTGACGAGTTTCGCGGTTTTCAAGCCTTATGCCCCGATCCGTCCCTGTCGCTCCCCCGGCAACGCCATGACGGTGAGGCATGCGCCGTCGGTGCCGTCGAGGCGGCTGCACCGGGTCGTACATGCGCCATGCACCTCCACAGCAGCTGTGCGCGGCCCTTCACTCGGCGGTCGAGTTCTCGGCAGCCGGTGCCGGAAGGTCCAGCAGGGCACGCAGCGGAGCCGACGAGTGCGGGCCGGAGCGCCAGAGCAACGCCTTGGCGTACGGGATACGGGGGGTCACCGGCACCACGGTGATCCGCGGATCGCCGGTGATGCCCCGGGCCGCGCCTGCCGCGAGAGCGATGCCGACACCGGCGGCGACGAGTTCCAGCTGCAGCGCGACATGGTTGGTGGCGTAGGCGGGCCGGAAGGGGACTTCGGCCTCCTCGAAGGCCGTACGCAGGCGGGGATACAGCCCGCTGTCCGAGCCGTAGGTGATCAGCGGGGCGGCGGACACCTCGTCGAGGGACAGTGCAGCCGCTCGCGCCTGCGGCTGGTCGGAGGCGACCAGCGCCACGATCTCGTCCCGGACGAGGACCCGGTGCCCGAACCCCTCCAGCGGGACGGCGACGAACACCGCGTCGAGGGAGCCCTGCCGCACCTGGAGGACCAGGCTCGCGCTCGCCCCCTCGACGAGGCGCACGCCGACCCCGGGATACAGCCGGTGGAACATGCCCAGCAGCGCCGGGAGGCTGCTGCTCTCCACGCCGTCGGCCGCTCCGATGGAAAGGGTCCCGGTGAGCAGTCCGGAGCGCGCGGCGAACTCGGCCTTCGCGGCGGCAACCGCCCCCGTCACCGTGCGGGCATGCGGCAGCAGCGCCTCGCCGGCAGCGGTCAGCCGGACGGTCCGGGAGTCGCGCTCGAACAGCGCCTCGCCCAGTTCCCGCTCCAGGGAACGGATCTGCTGGCTGATGGCGGGCTGGGCGACGTGACAGCGAGCCGCGGCCCTGGTGAACGATTCCTCCTCGGCAACCGCGAGGAAGTACTGCAGCGTGCGCACCTCCATGACCTCAGCCTATTCGGGAATCTTATAGCTGAGGGAAGAGCTAGGTCTTTGACCTATCAATCCCCGCTCGGCACGCTGGAGGCACAGCCGCAAGCCCCTGCCCCGAACAAGGAGTTCTGCCATGCCCATGGTCCGCATCGACCTCGTCAAGGGCCGCAACGAGGCCCAGGTCCGCGCCGTCGCCGACGCCGTCCACGCGGCCGTCGTCGAGGTGCTGGGCGTCCCCGAGCGCGACCGCTTCCAGATCATCACCGAGCACGAGGCGAGCCGGATCATCGCGCTCGACGCCGGCCTGGGCTTCGAGCGGAGCGACGACACCGTGCTCATCCAGATCTTCACGCAGACAGGCCGCTCGACCACGGTCAAGCAACAGCTCTACGCCGCCATCGCCGACTCGCTGGCCAAGCTGGGGGTGGCCGGGGAGGACGTCTTCATCGGATACGTCGAGAACACCCCGTCCGACTGGTCCTTCGGCTTCGGGCGCGCCCAGTACGTGGAGGGCGACCTTGAAATCCCCTCGGCGGCGTAGGCCGACAAGCTCTGATCGCCCTGCTGTTGCGAGCAGTTGGCCGCCGCCGTGAGTCACGTACCCTTCGCGGCGTGAAGGAGACAGTGACGTATCTCGACATGACTGCCCCTGACCAGCTCAACCCGGCCGCGCCGGTACCTGGCCTGGTCCTGGAGCCCCTGGACCGGGACTCGCCGCTGGTCGTCGACATCCAGGCCGAGATCGGCGCTCCCTACGGCTGGAAGAGCGCGAGCCGCAGCAGCGAGGAATGGCTCGTCTGGTTCGCCGAGGCACCGGACAGGACGTTCTGGTTGCTGTCCTTCGAGGGCGAACCGGCGGGCCTGGTCTCCTGCGATCTCCATCCGGACGGCGAGGTGGAGATCGAGACCTTCGGACTGTTGCCGAAGTTCGTCGGCAAGGGCCTGGGCGGATTCGCGTTGACGCTCGCGGTTCAGCAGGCGTGGGAGTCGGCTCCCTCGGCGAACAGGGTCTGGCTGCACACATCGACGCTGGACCATCCCCATGCTCTGCCCAACTATCACCGTCGAGGTTTCCGCCCCTTCAGAACCGAGGAACGCGAGCGCAGTTGAGCAGACGGGCAGACCCCGACCCGAGGCACGGAACGCATCTCGGACACGCCGGTAGGGGTGACAGGGACGGCAGTCGGACAGGATCGCCGTCCCTGTCACCGGTGGTTCAGAGGATCCTGATCTGGTCCATGCGGACCCCGCCCGGGTTGTTCGGGAAGGTGTAGACGGTGTTCCTGTCGATCGGCGTGGCCGGCTGCCACCTTCCGTCCCCGTACCACTGGACGCGGTTGTTGCCGGTCGAGATCCGGTGCAGCCACATATTGGCGCCCGTCGTGTCCCACGTTCCGGCGTTCGCCAGACACCAGTCGTAGGGTCCGCCGGAGTCGGTTGTGTGCACGGTGATCTGCAGGAAGTCGCTACGGCCGCACGACACGGTATTGATCGCGAACGCGTCCGTCGTCGTGACGGCGGTCAGCGAGGCCGTCAGTGCCAGGGTCGTCGTCGCGGCCAGAGTCGCCCGCTTGGCAAGCTGCTTCATGGAGATGCTCCACTTTCGGAAGTCGACGAAGAACGAATCGGTCGACTGGCCATACGAACCGGCGGTGGACCAGGTTGCATCGCCTCGGCAGAGTCTTTCGAGCCGGGAACCGAACGACCCCGAGGCCGGAGTCACTTGGCGCGGCTCCGGCCTCCGTCATGCGGAGGGTACGGCCCAGGGGACCGCCGGTGCATGGCCCTCGATGTCGACCACCGACCCGGTCCGCAACCGGTCGTAGAGCCACTTGGCGTCGACCGTCCGCAGGCCGATCCAGCCGGACGTCATGTCGTAGACACCCGGCACCGTCTCGTCGGTGGCAAAGCCGAAGACTGCCGTCGTCCTGCCGTCGTCCGCGCGGAGCCGGATCACCCAGGGCACCTTGTACCGGAGGTCGCTCGGCCGGCCGACCACCTCTCCCGACACCATGGTGACCACGACCTTGGAGATGACGGTCATCCGCCCGGTCGGAGTCGGGGTGCGCACGAAGCCGGACGAGACGGGCATGCTCCGGCCGCCGGCCTTGAGAAGCCGCGACGAGAGATCCACCTCGGCGTCGGGCGCCGGCTGCCGCATGAGCGTGCCCGTCGGGCGGGTGGCCGGCATGTCCTGTCGTCCGGTGCCCGATCCGCCGAGGCTCAGCACCAGTGTCAGGGCCACGGCCGCCACGGCGGCCGTCCCGCCGAGGGCCGCGATCGTACGACGCCGGCCCCTTCGCCGCTGGGCAAGGCGGCGGACGTCGGCGCCGGAGGACGGGGGCAACTGCTCGGCGGACTCAGCGAGTTCACGCAGGCCGACGGTGAGGTCATCGGACACGGTCGTCCTCCCTCTCCCCGAACTCCGCGTACTCGGTCCCCAGTTCCCGCTGCAGCGCGATTCGGCCACGGGACAGCCGGGCCTTGACCGTCCCCACCGGCGCGCCGGTCTCGGAGGCTACCTGCTCGATGCTCAGGTCGCACAGATGGTGCAGTACCACCGCCATCCGCTGCGCCTCCGGCAGCCGCCGCAACGCCGCGACGAGATCGGCGAGATGGGTGTGCTGCGACTCGGGTCCGGGAGTGCTCTCGGGCGGCGGCGTCCGGCGCACCAGTTCCAGCCACCGTCGCGCCCGCCGCCACCGGCTCACCGCGAGCCGCATCGCCACCGTCCTGACCCACGCCTCGGGCGCCCCGTCGGCAAGGAAGTCCCGCCGCCGGTCCCAGGCCCGTACGAACGCCTCCTGGACGACGTCCTGCGCCTCCCCGCGGTCCCCGGTGAAGGCGTACAGCTGGCCGGTCAGCCGGGGGAACGCGGCGGCGTAGAACGCGTCGAACTCATCCTCCGTCATTTTCCCTGGCGTCCCTTGCAACCCGGTGGTCCCTGCCGTGCGTACAGGTCCCGTACGTCGCACATCGAAACACACCGCAGGGGAATCACGATGACCAGCACCAGAGCCAAGTCCTCCCCTTCTCCCTCTCCCGGTGGGGACTTCACGGCCTACGCCGAAGAAGCCTGGCCCCGCCTCCTGCGCACCGCCCGCCTCCTCACCGGCGACGCGGACGAGGCGGCCGACCTGGCACGGGCGGCGCTGGCTCAGACGTACGCGCGCAGACGGAGGGTGCCGCGGGACGACGCCGACTTCTATGTGCGGCGGACATTGGTACGGCTGCACGGCCGCCGCCGTTCGCCCCGAGACCGACGCCGACTCACGGCGCTCGGGCGTGCGTTGGCGGACCTGCCCGTCCGGCAGCGGGTCGTGCTCGTGCTGCGCCACGGCGACGGACTCGCCGAGTCGGAGATCGCCGAGTTGCTGGGCTGCTCGCAAGGCGCGGTGACGTCGTACGCGCGGCGGGGACTGGCCGCCCTGAGTACCCGCTCTCTCCCGGAGGTTCGCCGATGAACCGCACCGAGGCACGCCAAGTCGACCTGCGACGCGTCGAACTGAGTGAGGCGTTCGCGGCCGAGGTACGTGATCTGGTGCCGCCGCCGCCCCCGCTGGCGCAGATCGAGCGCGAGGGGCGTGCGTGGAGAAGGCGGCGGCGGGTCCGGTGGCTGGCGGCAGTCGCTCTACTGCTCGGGGGGACCGCCCACGTCGTCGTACCGCGCGTGACCGCGAGGACCGCCTCCGGAGACCTGACGCCCTCCGCCGGGGCGGCGACGGTACGGGTCGTCGCGGCGGGCGAGCACGTACGCCCCTTGTCCGACGAGGAGTTGTGGCTGACGAAGGAGGGAGAGCACTGGTCGGCGGCGCCGGGGCTGGTCCTGGCGCCCCCAGGGCGGGCCGGGGGCAGGGCCGCGGTGACCATGACGGTGCTGGGTACGGGCAACCGCTATCTCTTGACCGGCACCTACCGGGGGCAGACGCCCGCGGCCCGCGTGACCTTGCGCACACCGTTCGGCACGACGTCCGGCACACTGCTGACACTCGCGGGCAGCCCCGGCTGGAGCGCGTGGTACGCGACCGGCGAACTCCCCAAGGACGAACAACAGTTGCTGGCTGCGCGGGTGACGATCCACGACGCACGGGGCGCGGTCCTGGCACAGGGCGGGGTGGGCCGGTGAGCAGCACGACGGACGTACCCCATGAGATCCACGAGAAGCCCGTACGCCATCGTCGCCGGGTCCCCTTCCGCATCCGCACCCGGCGCCGCCGCGCCCGCTGGATCCGCCGCGCGCTCATCGCCGTACTGGTCCTCCTGCTGACCCTGTGCACCGCGGCCGTCGTCGCCTATCAGCTGACGGTCGTCCCCGCCCCGCATCCGGAGACGGTCATCCAGAGCACGGTGTTCCTGGACACCGGCGGGCAGTACCTGGGCCGGCGCGGCCCGGTGGACCGGCAGGAGGTGCCCCTGTCCCAGGTGCCGCGCGAGGTGCAGGACGCGGTGATCGCGGCGGAGAACCGCTCCTTTCGCACGGACTCGGGCGTCTCACCGACCGCGATCGCGCGGGCCGCCTGGTCCACGCTGAGCGGCGCGGAACGGCAGGGCGGCTCCACGATCACGCAGCAGTACGTGAAGAACGCGCTGCTCACCCCCGAGCAGTCGCTGTCCCGCAAGGCGCGCGAGGCGCTGATCGCCCTCAAGCTGGACCGCACCCGCTCCAAGGACGTGATCCTCAAGGGGTACCTGAACACGGTGTACTTCGGCCGGGGGGCGGCCGGCATCGAGTCGGCGGCCCGCAACTACTTCGGCGTCGACGCCAAGGACCTGGACCTCTCCCAGGGCGCGGCCCTGGCGGCGATCATCAACCTGCCGTCGTACTACGAACGGGTCGGTGCGGACGCGAAGGTGACGGCGACGCTGCAGAAGCGGTGGGCGTGGGTCCTGGACGGTATGCGCGCGGCGGGCACGATCACGGCCGGGGAGCGGGCGTCGGCCCTGTTCCCGGCGTTCCGTTTCTATCCGCCGGGCGACACGGACGGGCAGCGACAGTACCTGATCGACGCGGCGGCGGCCGAGGCGGCCGACCGGCTGGGCATCACCCAGGACCAGCTGGCGCGGGGCGGTTACACGGTCCGTACGACGTTCGACATCGAGGCGCAGGACGACACCGCCCAGCAGGTGGGCCAGGCTCCTCCGGCCGCCAAGAGGACACGCCTGCACACCGCCGTCGTCACGATGGTCCCCGGCGACGGCGCGATCCGCGTCCTCTACGGCGGCGCGGACTACGCCAGGCAGCCTTTCAACGACGCCGTCGCCGGGGCGGTGGAGGCGGGCAGCGCCCTTGCTCCGCTACGAGCCGGCAAGCCCGGCGCGGCCGCGGTCTCCTCCCTCGTCAGGACGCCGACCCCGACCCCGCTGCAGTTGGCCTCGGCGTACGCGACGGCTGCGGCGCAGGGGACGTACGCGAAGCCGTACACGGTCACGAAGATCACCCGCGGCGGCCGCACCCTCTACACGGCCCACCGCGAGACCCGCGACCTCCTGCCCGCGGTCGGCGTCCGTCCGGCCGCCAGGGGCATGACCGGCTACACCGGCACCGCGGGCTCCGGCGCCACCACCACCCGCACCCTCTGGCACACCGAGTCGGGCCCCCGACTGTCCGTCACGGTAGCCCTGTTCGCGGAACACCCGGCGCAGGGGAAACGAGCGGCGACCCCGGCCCACCTGTCCGACGCATCGGCGGCGAAGGAGTTCGCGACGGGGGTGGCGGAGCGGGTGCGGGAGAAGGTGGCAGGCAGATGAGCGGCGAGTTCGATCCCGGTGGCCGGGTCCAGCGACACCGCCGTGGCCAGGGCACCGAACCGGCCCCGGGTGCCGCCGCACGTCCCCAAGAATGATCGAGGGGCCGTTTCAGATCTCCTCTGAAACGGCCCCTGACCTGCGACTTCGTAAAGCCGGGACGACAGGATTTGAACCTGCGTCCCCTTGGCCCCCAGTAGCTGACGCACAGGTCAGAGCGTCCGTACAGTGCAGGGAGTCCGGCGAACGCCCAGGTCAGAGGCTTGGGGCGTCTGATGGTGTGAGCCGGTCTGTGAGAGATGCGTGAGACGTGTGACGGATCAGCCAGTCTCCTGGGATGGGTTCGCGACCGCGCGGCTTTGACTGCCGGGCGGGTTGGCCCAAAGGCTTTGCGCACCTCTCTCGTGCTGGGGCCCTACGCCAGGTCGGCCATGTTCGGGCTTTGTCGGACAGCTACTGCTGCCCGACGCGGCGGACAAGCCGACGGCCGACCTGACTCCCAGCACGAGAGAGGCCACCGGCCAAAGCCTTCAGGCCACTAGCCGGAGATCGCTGCAAGATCCTCTCTCAACTGAGCGAAGGTGAAGCCGTCCGGGTCAGGGCGGTCCGCATCGGCCCACTGCCGACTGAGTACCGCATAGGCCTCGTCGCAGTAGGTCTCGAAGAACTGCCAGGTCATTGGCTGGAGCTTTCCCCAGGTAACACAGATCAACTGGGTGGGGGTGTACCCAATCACGGGCACACAGTGGCCACCCCAGCTGTTGGGCTGGCCAGGTCCCACTGGCCCTCCCGGGGGAACCATCCAGACACTTTGCCCCTGGGCGCTGTAGGGCATTTGCAGCCCGACAAATGCGGCTTCGAACAGCGCGATGGCGTTTCGCACATGCTCGGCGTTGCCTGGCTCGCAGGCAGCAAACCCGAAGACCTTGTTTCCCCCGATGCCCTCCTGACGCCAGAAGTTCAGCGCGTCGAGCATGTTGGTCCCTCGGTCGGTTGAGGGGTCCCCGGCTTGAAACCCGGTGAGAGCAGTGTAGGCATCCAGCGCTTCCTTGTCGGTGGGCTCAAACTCTTCCGAGCCCTCGTACGCTGACCAGTTCTGCTCCATGTGGAGCGCAGCAGCCTCGACGCAGTCGCCGTACCGGTCATTGCCCAGCGCCTGCCAGTCAATGACCTTGTCAGTCCAGTTCTTCGCCACAGGGGCCGGTGGCAGTGTGGGGTGCAGATACTGCGCGAAGTTGAGCGTACGCCTGTCGACTCTGGCGGGAGCTTTGCCGAGTCGGCCCATGATGGGCTGGTCGTTTCGTGCCATGGTTCACTTTCTGCGTCGTGTCTACATTCGTAGGCATGGACATTTCTTCTGTCATATGCCATACGCCTACTTCGCGCCACCTGCAGCCTATGGCGCTTGATCCGAACGGGTGACTTTCCCCTCTCCCAGCACGACACAGGAATTACACAGACCACCGGCCAAAGCCTCAGAAGACAGCGAATTACGGAGCAGAGCTGATCGCGCCTGCTACATATAGCGAGAATGCGACTGCCAAGAGAACGAACTACTAGATCAGCAAAAATTGATTGCTGAACAAGGGCAACGAGATGGAAGTGGTGGGCTATCCCCACACCCGCGGTCGTTCACCAAGCGGGTGTACGTCCACCCCGATCCCCAGAGCCTCAAGGCAGGCTCGGAGAAGCTAAGCGAGCTGCTGGGGTGATGCGGTGCGGTGGTCCGGCCAGCGAGCTGTGAGTGTCCTGGTAGCGATCAAGGACACCAGGTGGCATTTATCAGACAGTTTCGGCCTATCCGGTACCGAGCTATGCCCGAGACTGCGACACTCTGTGACCGCGGCGGGCAGTCCGTCGCACGAATGGTCTCGGGGGTATACGCGTGGCAGAGCGTTCTGGTCAGTACTACAGGGGCGGACACTGGGTGAATCGGCCCACTGGCAAGGGGAAGCCTGCGAAGAAGTCCGCCACAGGCATCATCGTGGTCGGACTTCTCATATTGGGTGCTTGGCTGGGACTGTTCAATCAGGGTTCGAACGCCCAGGGGACAACGCCGCATCATCCGTCAACGGCCTCACCTTCTGCGGGCCGCTGATCCAGGTCAGCTCACCGGCTGTCTCGCTTCCTCTTGATCAATTTCGTTGGCCAGCTGCGCCGTCGGGACGTGACGGATGCTGGATTGGGAGTGACGGGTTGAGCTTGTTCGAGCGTTCGCAGCCGTCGCCAAGTCGCTTTCCAGGCATCGAGCTGCTCTTCGGGGACACCGCAGGCTTCCAGATAGATACCTGTCGTCTTCCACGACCGGGGCATGGTTTTTCGGTTGAGGAGTGCACCGATGGTCCCAGGTGCTATGGGCTGAGCGGCCCTTTGACTCACCTCCGGGATCGTCCAGCCGGTCAGCGCTCTGACCTTCGCCAGCGCTTCGATGAAGGCTTGGGACGTGTGGCAGTTGCCCGGCTCGGGCCAGGGGGTGTCGGCGGTGCGGTGGGCCCGCGCGGCAGTGGCGAGGTCGAAAGCCGGGTTAATTGCTAGGACGATCCGTCCGGCCGTGTTGCGAGCGCGTCGCTGCGGAATGGGCTTGCTCTGTGCGGCGAGTTCGCGTTTGAGGTGCTCGTAGATCATGTCCAGGTCCAACTCGCGAGCGGGTCCGGGGATGCCCTCACGGATAAGGTGCAGCAGCCCTCCAGTGAAGGCCGTGTAGGTCTCGCCTGGTGGAGCCAGAGCCACGCCGTTTTCCGGTGAGGCGGCCAGTAGATAGCTACCGTCGATCTCTGCCTGGTCGGCCAGGACATCCTGCCCACTCATCATTCCGAGGGCTCGTCCGCTCATACAGCAGTCGAGGATGATCACGTGCCGTTGAGCGCGGGAGTCCATGAGGATCTCGCGAAGCGCCTGGTACGGGACTCCCGTGTGGCTCCGGCCCTGGACCGAACCTGGCAGCCCCAGGAAGAGTTCACCCCGGCCGTCGAGGAGGCCGTGCCCCGCGAAGTACACCAGGAGCGTGTCTTGGGCCTCATCAGCCGCGCGGCTTATTGGGTCGAGGAGGTCGTGGGAGGTACCCGGTTCGGCCACGACAGTGCAGTACTCGGCGGGCAACTCCCACGAGAGCGGACTCATCAGGACAGCCGCAAGATCCTTGAGATTGTTCGCCACAGCCGGCAAAGACTCAAGCTTCGAGTAGTGGCTGACGCCTCCGAGAACGGCCCGTGAGAGAGCTGGGTTGGGCAGCGCGCTCATGAAGGGGAAGAGGTCTCGTCCGTTTGCTCCAATGCGTCCACCAGTCGGCGGACCTCTTCCTCCGTCGCCTCCGTCAGGCTGATCTCTACGTCGCCACGTCGGACGACGATCTTCGGAGGCCGTGGGCGGGTCTGCCGCCAGGTCACGAGGGAGAGGGCGAAAGATGCCGCACTCCACCCGTTACTGGTGATCAGTCCAAGGCTGTCGATGAGACCACCCATTGATCCGCTTGGCGCAGCCTCAGTGTGCAACGAGACGGTAGCCGATCGTCGAATGGACGGTTCCTGGCGTAGCCACCCGTCGAGCGACCGAAGTTCTTCCTCCCGACGTTCACTCTCGATCCGAATCACAACCTGCATTCGTCCCCCTGACCGCGGTCGCGATGAACCTGACACAGCGGCATCTTGCCCTCTGAGCAGCACAGACCACCTTCACAATCGGACACTTTGGCTGATGTCTTACGGTGATGGCTGATCGCCGCCAGGGCTTGTCCAAATGTGACACGGCGGGCCAGAACACGATCAAGGGCCCCACCTCACAATGTGAGGCAGGGCCCTCTGACCTGCGACTACGGAGAAGACTCCAGTCGGGACGACAGGATTTGAACCTGCGACCCCCAGGAGTGAGGGTCATAGGTATTACCTGCACATATCAGGTTGAACTAGGGTGCGGGACGTGCGTTCCCGAGCGTATTGTTCAGAGTCGCGAGCACCGTGTGGTCCCCAACTGGTCCCCAGGGCAGGGGTGACAGCGCGGGTATCCGCCTGCTACGGACCAGCCATTGTCGGACGGATCATCGAGCCATTCTCGGATGCTTGTTTCAGTACCGGCAGGTCGTGCGCCCGTCGTTCGTGCTCGCATCGCCCTCGGCAGCAGCGTGAAGCTCGCGAATCGGCCGTCCATCTCCAAGACAGGCTTGCCGCCCCAGGCACAGCCGGTGCGACCCTCGCGCTGATGAACTCCCCTTCCCTGGGGACGGGGAGACCGAGCTGACGCGCAACGCGCCGATGTGAGTCGTAGTCGCCCAAGATGACGATCCCCTCGTTCCGAAGCGCTGAGCGGGATCCGCCGTTTCCGCGGACGCGCTTCATGTAGTCCCGCTGCTGCACCACGGTGCGGACGGTGTTGCGTCCGATCCCGCGCCGTTGGACTCGCCGGAACAACTCGTTGAGCCGGGTCTGACCAGAGCTACGCTCGAAGACCGCTTCCCGGTCGGTGTCGGAGCTGTGCAGGAGGACGTTTTCCGCAAGTTCGGCGTCGCGCCAGAGCCACAGGATCTTGTCGCGATGCGCGCCTTGAGTGTGGCCCTTGGGTCTCGGTTGCCCCCGCTATTGAGCCACTCCTGGTTGACGCGCAGCAATCCGACGCTCCACTTGCCCTGGTAGTCGTTCGGCCGTGGGGACCAACGGAACAGTCAGTAACGCCAAGCACTTGATCTTGGTTGCGTAGCAGGTAGCACCGCAGCTCAAGTCCCGAGCGGTGTTCGCAGTCGTCCCAGGCGATCTCGTTCTTGATGGCGTGGTTGGCGCTGGCGCCGGAGCATACGGAGCAGAGGACGAGGACGGTGACGTGCGAGCAGTACGTCACGTCGGGCAGGTCGCTCCCGTCTGGCGCTTCGTACTGTTCGCAGGCTCGGTCGTTCGTCGGTGCGTCGTGGATCACGGCGAGGGACTGCTCACCTCGCTGCCCTTACCTGCGGCGTGGGCACCCGTTGGTGGGACGGTCGGTCCAAGACCGTCCCGGCCCTGCCCAACTCCCGCTGCACTTCCCACCGCCAAGCCGTTGACCGGGAGAAATACAGAAGTCCGGCTGGATTATCAGGCGTCCTGGGGTGGTGGCACATCGCCGAGTCGCCGTAGGAGGACCACGAGGCGGCCCAGCTCATCGTCGTCGAAGAACCCTGCCAGGTACTCCTGGAGTCGCGCCGCTTTCACCAAGGCTTCGTCCAGGTATGCGCGGCCTTCGTCGGTAAGGGCAACGATGCGGATGCGCCGGTTGGCCGGATCGATGGTCCTGGTGACGAGCCGGCGCCCCTCCAAACGGTCGAGCAATGTGGTGAGGGTGGACCGGTCGATGGCGGTCAGGCCACCGAGTGCCGTCTGGTCGAGCGATCCTCGCTCCTGAAGGACACGGAGCACACCGAACTGCGGCGTGGTGAGGTCGTCGAACTGCTGCTGCCAGATGGCGGTCCATGCCTGAACGCCCCTGCGCAACTGATGCGGAAGGGCATCTTCCGTCTTCAGCTCAATCAGAGGTTCCTCTCCAGTCATGGATCGAGTATATTCAGATCACGGACATTCTGTTAACTGATGGTTGCCTCAGGAGACCACATGCGTCTGATCGTCGGAATGACAGGAGCGACTGGCTCGGTGCTCGGGGTACGGCTGCTTGAGGAACTGCGCCGCCACGCCGACGTGGAGACACACCTGGTAATGACCCGCTGGGCACGGGCAACCATTGAGCTGGAGACCGGACTGGGCGCCCGCGAGGTGGGAAAGCTGGCCGACGTGGTCCACTCCCCCGACGACCAGGGGGCATCGATCTCGTCGGGTTCGTTCCTCACCGACGGGATGATCATCGTCCCGTGCAGCATGAAAACCCTCGCCGGGATACGCACGGGGTACACCGACGGGCTGGTCGCCCGCGCCGCGGACGTCACGCTCAAGGAGCGCCGCAAACTGGTCCTCGTTCCTCGCGAGACCCCTCTGAGCGAGATCCACCTGCACAACATGCTCGCGCTCGCCCGCATGGGCGCCGCGATCGTGCCTCCCATGCCGGCCTTCTACAACCATCCCGCGACCGTGGACGACATCGTCGACCACATCGTGGCGCGGATCTGCGACCAGTTCGGACTTCAGGCAACCCGAGCCCGCCGCTGGGAGGGCATGCGCTCCGCGGCCTCCCGGTCATTGGGCCACCACAACTGAAGGGAACCCCATCGTGAATCATGACAAGGACCTGCGTGGGCACATCGCCGCACTCGAAGCCATCGGCGACCTCAGGCGTGTGCAGCGCGAGGTGAGCTGGGACATGGAGGCCGCTGCCGCCACCAGGCTCTCCTACGAGCGCACTGCGCCCGCGCCGCTCTTCGAGCACGTCACGGGAGTGGCGCCGGGCTTCCGGCTGATGGGTGCGCCCGCCGCGCTCAGCTCCGTGCCCGGCAAGCCACTCGCCCGCGTCGCGCTCTCCCTCGGCCTGCCCCCGGACCTGACCCCCGCACAGCTCGTGGACCGGCTCGCTGCCACCCGGGACCTGCCGCCGGTACCGCCCAAGCTGGTGTCGCGTGAGGAGGCGTCGTGCAAGCAGAACGTGCTCACTGGCGATGACGCGACCCTGGACCGCTTCCCCGTGCCACGCGTACACGAACAGGACGGCGGTCGGTACGCCAACACGTGGGGGATCATCGTCGCGCGCACCCCCGACGGCTCGTGGACCAACTGGTCCATCGCCCGCATCATGATGATCGACGGCAAGCACATGACCGGCCTCGTCATGCCGCCACAGCACATCGGCCTCATTTGGCAGGAGTGGGCGAAGATCGGCGAGCCCATGCCGTATGCGCTCGTCCAGGGCGGCGCCCCGGTGATCCCCTTCGTCGGCGGCATCCAGATCCCGGAAGGCGCCGACGAGGCCGGCTTCATCGGCGCCCTGCAGGGTGATCCCCTCGAAGTCGTGAAGTGTGAACTCTCCGACCTCGAAGTGCCCGCGAGCGCCGAGATCGTCATCGAGGGTCACCTGTCCGTGGAACGAAGCGGCATCGAGGGGCCGTTCGGTGAGTTCGCCGGGTACATCCCCGATGAGACTTCCCACCAGCCCGTATACACCGTCGAGTGCATCACTCACCGCGACAACCCGATCTGGCCGGTCGTCGCCGAGGGGCGCCCGATCGATGAATTCCACACCGTCACGGGAGTCGGCACCGCCGCCGAACTCCTCCACGCCCTGCGCGCTGCCGGACTGCCCATCACCACCGCCTGGTCTCCGCTCCGAGCCGCCTCCCATTGGATGGTCGTCACCGTGCCGGCCGACTGGCGTGATGTACTCCCGGACACCGACTCGCAGGAGTTCGTCCACCGTATCGGCGAGGTCCTGCAGGTCGTCCGCTCCGGGCGGCTCAGCTCCCAGATCTTCGTACTCGACGACGACATCGACCCTGCCGATGACACCGACCTGCTATGGGCCCTGGCCACCCGCATCCACCCCACCCAGCGCGCCGAGACCTGGACCGGCCCCATCCACCCACTCCTGGGCTGCTACCTCGACACCGAACGGGCCACCCTAACCGGACCCGTCGTCGTCCACGACGGCCTCCAGCCCGCGCCGGGCCACGGACGGATGCCCCACAGCTCGTTCGCCCATGCCTACCCGGCACACATCCGCCAGCTCGTCCTCGACCACTGGGACGAAGACTGAAGGAACCCGTGAGGAGGCCGTCGGTCTCCCGAGGAGCAACCGACGGCTCTCGCATACCTCTGTCGTCCCCCGTACCCATTTCGTGGTCCGGCAAGGCCCTCCCTGCCAGTCTCTGGTGAGACGCCCGGCGAGCCGGGTCACCCTCTTCGCGGGAGACAGGAGTCCACCCCGATGACCAGCACGAACAGTCAGCACCCAGGCGGCATTCATCTGCCAGGACTTCGAGGCAGCAGTCCGAGGCCGATCCGCTTGTAAGACCTCAACGAGCGCCAGCCCGAACTCCTCACCGGATTCCTGGCCGGGGCCGGCCTCGAACTCGCCACACCCGTATCAAGCCCGTAGTCAAAAATCAGTACACGGCTGGGTTTGACGTGGTAGCCGGCGAATCGCTGACCGCAGACACCTCGGGGGTGGAGACGCCGTAGGTGTAGGGCTTCAAGGTTGTCATCAGCAACAGGGCGATGACTGTGGCGCCCAGGGCGATCGAGATCGGGAGCGTGTAGCTTCCTGTCGCGTCGAATCCGATACCGATCAGCACGGAGCCGAGGCCCGCTGCCACTACGTTCAATCCCGCACTGACGCCGTAGATCTCGGCGGAGGTCCGCAGACCGAAGTAACGGGTGATCAGATACGGCAGGAGCATGGCGACGGTCGCCATCCCGGTACCCGTCAGGATGACGCCGAGGAGCTGAAGGACGAACGTGGTACCGGAGACCAGGAGCAGAGTCAGCCCGAGGACGGGTAGGAGGTAAAACGCGGTCGCGGTTCGGGGAGACTGAGCACGGTCGGCGACGTACCCGCTCAGGAGCACACCGACCACGACGGACAGGGCCAGAATCGACGCCAGGGTCGTCGCGGTCCCCTCAGAGGTGCCGCGTCCCGTCATCCAGTTCACCAGCACCGTCTGCGCGCCGACCAGGGCTCCGGTCGCCAGAGCGTCGGCCCCTGCGATGGTCCAGAAGATCCGGGAGCGGAAGGCATGCTTGGCGGGGACTCCCGGCTCGGCCGCGTTGGCCGCCTTCTCCACCTCAACCAGTGCCACTTCCGCCGCGTCGACAGGCTTGGTCCGCACGAGGAAGAACGCGGCACTGCCACCGCATACAAGAGCGGCCAGCGCGAACACTTCGTAGGCGGTGCGCCAGCCGTAGTCATTGATGAGCAAACGAGATATTTGCGCGACGATGGACTGCGCCAACTGCGGCGCGGCAGCGATCACCATGCCGAGGAAAAGCGCGCGGCTTGTGCTGTACCAGGACGCCACGACCCGCATAGCCACCACCGGGCCGGCGAGGGCCCCGCTTATACCTATGGCCACCGCAGACAGCCAATAGACGGCTCCGGTAGATTTCATCGTCGACAGCCCGAAGAGGCCCAGTGCGAAGAACGCGACCCCGACGCACAGAGGAGTCTTCACGCCGATCCGGTCGATGATGCGCCCGGCTACCGGGCTCATGACCGCCATCACAATCTGCGAAAGCGTAAAAATCAGCGTAAAGCCCGCTGTTGCCCATCCCAGGGATTCGGATACGGGCTTGAGGAAGACCGAGAAGGACCCCGCGAATATCCCTCCCATACTGAAGGCCATGCAAAGGAATATACCAACCGTCGCGGCTATACGAGCGCTTCGTGACATGCCGCCTCCTGTCTTTGCGTCCCTACGTTCCGGTAGTTCGGTTTCCTTTGACGTGCCGTCCCGGTACCCAGCGGGCCGCGCACGCCGGCAGCTCCGGCGCCTGACTCATTCCTCCACTCCACGAAGCAGTCGCGCCTTGTCGGTTTCGTTCACGCGATGATGACGTTTACTTCCGAATCATTCCTGGCATGTCGGTCAGGAAATGTCATGCACCTATATTTCGGGGTATCCAGAGGATTACAGGCAAGTTACCCGCTTGGGTGCCTGGAGGGTATGCCCCGGATCGCCGGCGAAACCAGACGGCGGATCTCGGTTCTCAGGAGGTGTACGGGCAATCCGACCTCAAGATCGTCAGTCCGTTTTCTGTGAGAACTCGCTGTCTGTGTGGGTGCGTAGGGTTCCGCCGTGACCATGAACGTTGACGGGATGCCATCGGGTTGTTGCAGGAGCTCATGCCGTTCGGGGTGCTGGCTTCGGAGCTGTCCAGGGAGGCAGTTGACGAGGTCGTCGCCGCCAATGGCAGGCAGCCCAGGCGGCGGGATTCCCGGCCGCGTTGGTTGTTCTTGATGGTCAGCAGGTAGTGAGCGCCGCGTTCGTGCAGGTAGGTGGCGTGGTCGCGTGGGGCGTGGAGGGCATCGGCGGTAACGACCACCCCCGCGAGATCCGTGTCGTCGATCTGGTCGATGAGAGGTGCGAACTCGGGGATTTCGTGTCGCCCGCCGCCGCAGCCGTACCCGGTCGGCGCGGGCGGCCGCCCGATGGGCCCGGCGCTGTTCGCGCTCGGTGCCGCCGTCGGGCATCACCGGCTCCGGCCGGCGGGGCTGTGCGGACAGCAGGGGCCGAAGGTATTCGTAACCGGCCGCGCCGATCTCGCCGGGATCGAGCCTGCACAGGACGCTGCGCAGGGTCTTCTCGCTCGGTACCCGGTAGCGGCCCAGGAGTGGGTGGTAGGGCAGGCCGAAGGCGGCCAGTTCCTCCGGCGTCGCACGCCGGCACCACTCCGCCGCCGCGGTGATCGAGTCCTGGCCGGCGAATGTCATCGCGCAGACCACCAGGGCCGGCAGCGAGGAGAGCCGGTACCGCACTCCGCAAGCCCCCCTCGGATCGGTGACCGACTCGAACTCGGCTACCAGGCTGCGGACTTGGTCCTTGGCGGCACCCTCGCCGAGGGCTTCCAGGCAGGGCGCACGAGGCACGTGGACAGCGACAGGGGGTGATGGAGGAACGAACACGGCACCTTCATGGATCTTGCAGCGTAGAGAACTACATGATCCGCAGGTGCCGTGTTCACCTGCTTCCAGGGCCCACCATCGAGATCAACACCCCAGGCCGGGACGATCCAGGCACTCGCCGAAGCCCTGACTCGAACCGCCCTTGTGATCTCTCACCGGATCGAAAACACCACTGGTTGGTCGGTCAAACGATTCGTGAAGACCGCTCGCCGCTACCGCACCATCCAGATCAAGACCGGCGAGCACACCCTCACCGCCGCTGACCCCCTACCCGACGACCTCCGGGCCGCCCTCGACGTGATCCGTACCCGCTCACGAGGGCACTAATTTGAGCCAACTCGGGACCGGCCGGTCGTCGGTGAGCATGCCGAGGAGGTCCAGGGCCGGTCCGCGGTCGAGTTCCGCCCCCGGTAGCCCGACGATCGAACTACGCCCGCGACGCAGGATGTTTACCTATTTTTCAGGATTCAGGTAGTCGTAGATCTCTAGCGCGAGCCCGATCCGGAGCGGGTCATTGGCCAGGTCGGTACCGAGGATGGCCTCGGCCTGCCGGACACGGTAGCCGACGGTGTTCGGGGCGACGTGCAGGACTCGGGCGGCAGCCGTGCGGCTGCGCTCGAATGCCAGGTAGAGCCGCAGCGTCTCGCGTAGCTCCGCCGAGCGGTCGTCGTCCGTGGCCAGCGCACCGAGCCAGCGGTGGACGAACCAGCGGGCGTGTTCGGGGTTCGCCGTGAGCAGGGCGATCACCTCGAGTTCGTCGTGGTCGGCGAGCCACGACGACCGTCGGGTGGAGGCTGCGGCGACGCGGCGGACCTCGAGGGCGCCGAGGTGGCTGCGGCGGAACCCGTCAATGCCTGCGTCGAGCGGGCCGAGGGCGGCTCGGATACCGTGCGGGGCGTCGACGGCGCCGCGCAGCCGCTCGGCGAGCCCCTGCTCCGGCGGCGCGGCCCAGCTCATCCACAGCCACAGCGAGGTCCCGCCGGGGCGCACCACCAGCGGTTGGCCGGTATCCGCGGCGTCGGCGAGGCGGGCCGCGAGCCGGTGGAGGGTGTGGGCGGAGTCGGTCCCCGCCTCGTCCTCGGTCCAGAGCACGGCGGCCCGGTGGTGACGGGACAGGTCGAGGCCGAGCACCAGCTCCGGATCGCGCACCGAGATGGGGACACCCGCGATGATGTCCTCGATGACCTGACGCCTCGTTGCGGCAAGGCTTCCCAGCCACGCCTCCCGCTCCGCGGTGTACTCGGCGCTGAACCGCGCCGTGAACGCCTCCACGTAGGCGAAGGACAGCTCGGTCACCCGGCGCACCTCGCCAGCGAGCTCGTGCAGAGGCAGGGTCTCCTCCAGGAACTCGAGCAGTCGCTCGTAGTGGTGCACGTGCGAGATCCACATCGCGCGGAGCACCCGGTCCAGGGCGACGCCGCGGTGCACGCTGTCGCGGTTGCCGTCGAGCGCCACCTGCGGAGTCGCGACCGCCTCGCCGGGGGTGTCGGCGTGCAGGGCGATGAGGATGGTGAGGATACAGGCCTCCGCGGGCCGTCGGACGGTGTCGATGGAGGTGGAACCGGCCAGCTCCGGCACGAGCTCGACGACTCGCAGCTCCGCCTCCCTGGCCACCTGTGCGGCCCACCCGACCGGGCCCGGTCCGAGCACCTCCCGGGCAGCGGTCACCGTCGGCGCCGGGCAGCAGGGCGTCACCGGCGGTTCCGTGGGCCCGGTCCGAAGATCGAGCACCCATCGTGCGGCCACCGGCTCCTCCTCGAGCGGTTCCCGTTGTGGTTGCCACCACAAACACCGGGCGCTTCATTGTCGTCCGGGACCAAGTGCGTGCAGGGGCCAAGCCGCTTGACTCTATCCAACGAGACCGGGCCGGGCCGCGACCGGACGCCCGCCCCGCTTCGCCGCCCCTCGACGGGGTCCCCGACGCAGTGGAAGGAATGCAGGATGCAGCAGATCAGATTTCCGCAGAACGAGTTCCAGAGCTTCGAGGCACCCATGCGCGCGGAGATCGACATCCGAGGACTGGAAGTAGTTCAGGGCGAGGTTCCGGAGCATCTCGACGGCGGCTTCTACCGACTGCTCGGCGATCGCCAGTGGCCTTCCTTCACCGAAAACGACATCTTCCTGCTGAACGAAGATGGCATGGCCTCATGCCTGCGCATCTCGAACGGCCGCGTGGACTTCCGGACACGGTATGTCAGAACTCCGCGATTCGTTGCCGAGGAGCAGGCCGGCCGGGCACTTTTCGGCGCGTACCGCAACCCGTTCACCGACGACCCGTCAGTGCAAGGCGTCCGCCGCGGAACAGCCAACGTGACCATGCTCTCGCACGCCGGCAAGTTCTTCGCCCTCAAGGAGGACAGCCCGCCGGTCGAGATGGATCCCTTCACCCTGGAGACGATCGGGGAGTACACCTTCGGCGGAGACTTCACGTCCGAAGCCTGCACCGCCCATCCGAAGATCGACCCGCGCACCGGCGAACTGGTGTTCTTCGGCTACTGCGCGAAAGGCCCGGCCACGAAAGATATCGCATACTACGAGGCGGACCGGACCGGGAAGATCATCCACGAGACCTGGTTCGAAGCGCCATACACCTGCATGGTGCACGACATCATGGTGACCCAAAACTACGTGGTGTTCCCTATTACGCCGCTGCGTCACGAATACGAATGGCTGGAGAAGCGCGAGCCGGCGTTCAAGTACGACACCGGCGAGCAGGTGCACCTTGGTGTACTGCCGCGCAAGGGCACCGCAGATCAGATTCGCTGGTTCGTCGGCCCCAACCAGTGTCACGGGCACACCGTGGGCGCCTATGACGACGGCCGCTACATCTACGCCGACAACACGCTGAGTGTCCGCAGCTTCTTCCCGTTCTTCCCCAACGTCGACGGTTCGCCCTTCGACCCGGAAGACACAAAACCCTACATGAAGCGCTGGGTCATCGACATGGGTAGCGAGGGCGACACTTTCACGGAGCGTCAGCTGCTGCAGTATCCCTGCGAACTCCCGCGCATCGATACCCGTTTCGAGACCCAGCCCTACAGCTTCTGTGCGCTGAACCTTCTCGATGTGCCCGGTCAGGATCGGGTCGGCGGCGGGTGGCAGTGGATCGCGACCATGGATGTCACCGGAAAGAAGCCGACCCGGATTCGCTATGCTGGCCACAACTGCTCGATCAGCGAGCCCCAGTTCGTTCCGGCGCACGACGGGGCTGCCGAAGGCGAAGGCTATGTCCTCGTTGTCGTCGGACGACACGAGGAAATGCGCAGCGAGTTCCTGATCCTCGACGCGCAGAATATCGACGGCCCGCCGATCGCGACCGTGGCCCTGCCGATGCGCGTGCGCAGCACGGGCCACGGATTTTGGTACGGGAAGCGTCAACTGATGGGCGAGACGCATCTTCTCGGGGCGAACTGACATGTCGCGCCTCGCCGGAAAAGTTGCGCTCGTCACCGGTGCCAGCCGGGGTATCGGCCGCGCCATCGCCTGTCGCCTCGCCGCCGATGGCGCCTTCGTCGTCATCCACTACGGGAAAAGTGAAGAAGGCGCCCGAGAAACACTCGCCATGATAGAAGCGGAAGGCGGGAGTGGCTGCATCGTACAGGCCGATCTCGGCAAGCCAGCTCAGTCCGTCATTCCCATGTTCGAGGCTATCGACGGTGAGTTGATGGGGCGGCAGTCCGGCAAGGACCTGGACATCTTGGTCAACAACGCCGGGCAGATGGTTATCGGAACCATCGAAACCATTACCGAAGCACAGTTCGACGATGCCTTCACTGTGGATGTGAAGGCGCCATTCTTCATCACCCAGGCTGCGCTGGCGCGGTTGCGCGACGGCGGGCGCATCATCAACATCTCGTCCGGCACCGCGCGTGTCGTCAATCCCGGGGTGATCGCCTACGCCATGGCGAAAGGTGGGCTCGAGGTCTTCAGTAAGACCCTGGCACTGCATCTCGGTCAGCGCCAGATCACCGTTAACACGGTGGCCCCCGGGCCAACGGGCACCGAGGAGTTTCTGAGAATGTCGGCGGGTGACCCCGGTTTCGTGAAGCAGGCAGCAGCGCAATCCGCCCTGGGGCGTATCGGCACGCCCGAGGAGATCGCAGACATCGTGGCCTTCGTCGCGAGTGGTGAATCCAGTTGGATCACCGGACAAGTCATCGACGCGACCGGTGGAACCTTCCTCGGGTAGGCGGCGATTAGGTGGAGCGTGGTGCAATGACTGAACCGTCGCAGCCTGGTTGGACAGGAGCTGGCACGTGTCAATGCTCGGAGCTGACCCGTTGCTCGGCCGCGATCCGTTCGCGCCCGACGCGGTATCCGGGGCGGTCGCCGCATTCAATTCGGCTCTGGCCGAGCGCCGCAAGGGCCTTCCCGGCCTGCGGGAACTAGTGGCAAGGCCGTGTAGTCAAGGCGTGAGGCGGTGGGTCAACCCCTTGAAATAGGGAACGGAGTTCCGGCTGGAACGGGGCTGGAACGGTGCCGACCAAGATCAACCGTGAGCAAGAACTCCGTTGGGTACCCAGTGAGTCTTTCCCCGTGAGCATCCGTCCCTCGTTGTGATCGCGATGCTGACGCTGCGGCCCGGTGGTCTCCAAGTCCGGGCAGGCGTAAGGCCCCTGGTGGAAACGGTCTTGCGACAGATTGCTCTGACCGAGGGGCCTCACGTGTCGACCAGTGTCACATATACCGCCGTGCTCGATGTGAAGCGGTCCACCGCCGAGCACCTGGCCGGCCTCCTGCGCGGCCACCGGATCGCGGCCGGGACCCGCAAGAGACGACGCGCCCTGGGCTGCTTCAAGCAGGCCGTGCTCGTGCTGCGCTGGTTCCTCGGCGGCACCCGACTGGCCCAACTCGCCCGCGACAACGGGGTGTCGGTCTCCACCGCCTACCGCTGCCTGCACGAGGGGCTGACCGTCCTGGCGGCCGGGGCACCGGACCCCGCCACCGCGCTGGATCGCGCGAAAGCGGCCGGGCTGACACACCTGAACCTCGACGACACCGTCATCCGCACCGACCGCGTCGCCGCCCCCGGCCCGGGCGGCGCGGACCTGTGGTGGTCCGGAAAACACCAGCACCACGACGGAAACGTACAGGTCATCGCCACGCCGGACGGCTGGCCGATCTGGGTCACACCGGTCCGCCCGGGCCGGGAGCACGACACCACCGGCGCCCGCCACCACGGCCTGATCGACGCCCTCAACCGGATCGCCGCCGAACTGGACATGCCGACCCTGGTCGACCTCGGCTACGAGAACGCCGGCGACGGCTTCCGCCATCCGCACAAAAAGCCCGCCGGAGGCGAGCTGACCGAGGCCCAGCAGACCTACAACAAGGTCATCCGCGGCATCCCCGGCGTCTGCGAGCGCGCCAACTCCCTGCTCAAGACGACCTTCAAGGCACTGCGCCGGGTCAGCCTCGACCCCAGCCGCATCACGAAGATCGCCGCCGCAGCCCTCGTCCTGCTCCAACTCGAGTACGACCGCACCACTTGAACGATCACAGAACGTCACGATCCGTTACCGGCAAAGGCTCATTCAACAAGGAGAGGCACATCATGACCGCTCCGATGCGCGCGCAGCAGCGCACGGCACCATTCATTTCGATCGCGCCTCCGGAGCCCGATCTGTCCCCAGGGGCACTGATCCTGCGTGCCGAGGAGATGCTCGGGCAGCTTCGCGACCGCCAGGCGGAGACGGAGGCGGCGGGAAACGTCCTGGCGGAGACCAACCGGGTCATGGTGGAGGCGGGCTTGTACCGTGTGATCCAGCCGCGTCTGTTCGGTGGCTACGGCTTCGACCTGCCGACCTTTGTCCGCCTTGTCACGGCGGTGGCGCGGGGCTGTCCGGAAACCGCCTGGGTGCTCTCCATCGTGTCGGGACACGTGCATCAGCTTGCTACTTTCCCCCTTGATGCCCAGCGGGAGGCGTACGGCGCCCTCGGTGATTTCCGAGCGCCGGAGGTGGCCGCCCCGCAGGGGACCGGTGTGGCGGTGCCGGGAGGCTTTCGGGTGAGCGGTGCGTGGGACTACGCATCGGGGTGCGCTCACGCCACGCACATCCTGCTGACATTCCTGGTCGACGACCCCCGGCCGGGTGACTCGCCCTTGCGGATGGGGCTGTTCGAACGCGCCGACTACGAGATCGTGCGGAACTGGGACGTGATCGGTATGCAGGGCACCGGGTCCAACCGCGTCGTGATGAACGAGGTCTTCGTGCCGGCGCACCGGACCAAGCCGTACCCGCAGACAGCGGCGATGCCCCCTGCCGAGGTCTACCGCGACAGTTCGCTCTTCTACGGCCCCGCTCGGCCCTTCGTCATCACCGAGTCCGTCGCAGTGATCGTCGGTGCCGCAGAAGGCGCGCTCGATGTCTACGAGGAGACCTTCCGGGCGCGGAAGGCGACCGGCCCGACCGGGGCCTCACGTGCCGATCTGGCCGAGTACCAGTTCAACTTCGGACGTTGCCGCGCCCTGGTCGATACGGCGCGAGCCGCGCTGCTGCACACCGCGGCCGACTACATGGAGATCGCGGATCGCACGTTCACGACAGGCGAACCATGTCCGGAAGACGACAGCCGGCGCCTGGCGATGGTCATGCTGCAAAGCGTCCATCTCGCGCACGAGGCAGTCGACATCATGTTCCGGACGGTGGGCTCTTCGGCGGCGAGGAAGGATGCGTTGCTGGGCCGGTACTGGCGCAATGTCGGCGTGCTGCGCGGCCATCTCGCGCATCAGTCCGACAGCGCTGCGCTCAACTATGGTCGCGTTCATTTCGATCACTCCCCTGTAGGTATATCGTGATGGACTCAAGTGACCTGACCGGCCTTCTCGCCGACTATCTGTCCGCACTGTCCAGTGGCGCACCTGAGGCGCTCGGATTCCATACTGACTTCCGCAGCACCGAGAACGGTGCACTCGTGGAGATCGGCCACGGACTGTGGCGTCGGGCGCCGCAATTCGGAGGGATCAACAGCTTCGCCGATCCGCTCACCGGCCAGGCGGTGTGCATGGGCGTGGTCACATTCGAAGGCGGCCGACCCCAGCCTTTCGCGCAACGTATTCAGGTGCGTGGACAGCTGATCCTCGAAGCCGAAGCGATCGTCAGTTCCGATTCTCATGGGCATTTCGCCGACGCCGCACACCTTCTGAAGCCCGACATCATTTATTCGGCAGTAGTTCCGGCCGACCGCCGCGTCGATCGAGAGGGACTGCGCGCAGCGGCCAATTCATATTGGGAGGGATTGGAGCAGAGCGATGGGATGATTCCGTGCTTCAACTACCGGTGCGACAAGTTCGACAACGGCGCCAAGACGACGAATACCTTGCGTACGCTTCTGTCGCCCGACGCCAAGGTTCACAGTTGCGCGTCCGCGCTCAACGACACCCGTGCGGCGCGCCCGCACGCCCGTGAGCGCCGGTTTCCGGTGCTCGACACGGAGTTGGGCGTGGCGGCGAGCTTTGTGGTGGTCGACTTTCACCCCATCCCGGACCACCCGCGGCCCGACGCTGGAGCCATGTACATGCTGGGAGTTTTCAAGGTGGTGGATGGTGAGATTCGGATCATCGACGAGATCCGGGAGATCCTTCCCTTGAAGGCGTCCTCGGGTTGGTCGCGGCAGGATGGAGATAGTGGCAGTGAGTTGTCCTGCTCACCGACGAGGAACGGGTGGAGAACACGACGATGATGATCTGTGTTTCCCGTGCCCGGTCACCCAGGCTCGTTCTTGATCTGTGATGGGAACTGGGGTCAGGGAGTCCGGAGGGCGCTCGCCAGGAGGATGGACGCGGCCGATGGCCAGGCGCAGCACAGCCGGTCGATCGCGCGCAACGGGGCAGGCACGTCGTGGTACCGCGCCCCGCCCACGGTGATCCCGCGGGGCGCAATGGCAGGAGATACGCGAGCGCACGGCCAGGGACGCTTCGACCTCACGAATGTCGTCCCTCAGGCAACGCTTGAACACCTGGGCGCGGCCGTTTCCAAGTCCCCGTTTGACCTTGTGCCAGCCGACGCTACTCGCGGCGTGCGGGTCCGCACGCGGTGACAAATGAAATTCAACCCGCCGCCCAACTGGCCGAACCCACCCGAAGGGTGAACTCCGCCCGCAGGATGGACTCCGCCCGCCTCTTGCCTCCCACCGCCTGATGGATGGCCCTTGTGGCTGCCTGACCACGAGGGCCCCCAGAATGCCGCAGATGGCAATGAACCAGAGGTAGCTTCCCCCCGTCTCAGTGCCAGCCCGTTCGCCGACGCGGAGAAGACCGACATCGAAGTGTGGCTCACGTTCGCAGACGAGCATCTCCAGCGCCTCACCGAGACCAGTGCAGCCCCGAAACTCCCCGCGCCCCCAAGCCCAGACCCGCAGACGTGGAGCCGTTCCTCCACGGCTGGAGCCCGTATGACCCCAGCCCCTGCTGAACCGCACCCTCACCAAGAGACGGCAAAGGAGGGCTTCCAGCAGGGAGCAGAGGGAGCAGATGGCTGTCCGTCACCTGCAAGAGCAGTCACCTGACGGGCCATCAGTACGTGCGTCAAACATGCGCCGCATGCGTCAAGATATCGCCCGTAACGCCCACAGCGTGCATAACGCACACCACCCGAACCGGCAGGTCAGGAGCCCTTTGCCGCAGGCTCATGGATCGCCACGCATTCAACATGGTGCGTCACCGGAAACACATAAACGACTCCGCGAGCCACCCGCTCTGCGCCTTACCGTCCACTCCGGGGCGCACCTTGACCGGGTCAAGGTGCGCCACAACCCCTGTCAAGCGCCCTGGTCCCCAAGTGGTCCCCAAGAATGATCAAGGGGCCGTTTCAGATCTCCTCTGAAACGGCCCCTGACCTGCGACTTCGCAAAGTCGGGACGACAGGATTTGAACCTGCGACCCCTTGACCCCCAGTCAAGTGCGCTACCAAGCTGCGCCACGTCCCGGTGCGCTTCCCGCGGTGAACCGCGTGATCGCGCGGACAGCACTTTACCCCACGTGCGGGGTGGTGCCGAAGCGGACCGGAGGCGCGGGACAATCGGGCCTATGGGCAGTACGGGACGCAGGAGCAGCGCGCCCTCGGGCCGGGTGGCCGGGGCGCGGGACCGGGACGGCGAGGGGCGGGCGCGCAACGCCCGGCCGCGGGACGGGCTCGGACGGCCGCTGCCGTACGGTGCGGACGGAGTGGCCCGGCAGCCCGAGGGCGTGGTGCGCACCCCGGAGCAGAGCGTCGTAGAGGCGCAGGAACTGCTGGATGCCGGCAAGCCCTTCCATGCGCATGAGGTGTTCGAGGACGCGTGGAAGTCGGGGCCGCAGGAGGAGCGGGAGCTGTGGCGGGGGCTGGCGCAGCTCGCCGTGGGGCTCACGCATGCCGCTCGGGGGAATGTCACCGGCGGCGCCCGGCTGCTGCGGCGGGGTGCCGGGGCCGTGGAGCAGTGGGCGGCGGAATCGGGGCGGCAGCGGCCGTACGGGATGGATCTGGTGGGGGTGGCCGGCTGGGGGCGTGAGCTGGCGGACGACGTGGAGGGCGGGGACGGGGCCGTCGACGCCGGGGCGCGGGCGCCGCGGTTGCGTGGGCGCACCGTGTAGGGCCGGTGGGGCTGCGGCCGTCCGTACCCGCTCGGTAGGGATGCGGTGTACGGACTGTCAGTGGGGTGCGGCAGACTCGGGGTGTGCGAAAGATTCATGTCATCGGTATCGGCGCGGGCGACCCCGACCAGCTCACCCTGCAGGCGGTCAGGGCGCTGCGGAGCACCGACGTGTTCTTCATTCTCGAGAAGGGTGAGGTGAAGGACGACCTCACCCGCCTCCGCCGGGACATGCTCGACGCGCACATACCGGACGGGGCGTCATACCGGGTGGTCGAGGCGCGGGATCCGGAGCGGGACCGGAAGGCGGGCGGTGCGGCCTACTCGCCCGCCGTCGGGGACTGGCGCAGTGCCCGTGCCGACATCTACGAGCGGCTGATCGCCGAGGAGCTGGGCGAGGACGAGAGCGGCGCGTTCCTGGTGTGGGGGGATCCGGCGTTGTACGACAGCACCATCGGGATCCTGGAGGAGGTCCGGGAGCGGGGGGGCGTCGAGTTCGACTACGACGTCGTGCCGGGCATCAGCAGTGTCTCCGCGCTGGTCGCCCGGCATCGCACCGGGCTGAACCGGGTGGGCCGGCCCGTCCAGATCACCACCGGGCGACGGCTCGCCGAGGGTTTCCCGGAGGGGGTGGACGACGTGGTCGTGATGCTGGACGCCCACCAGACCTTCCGGCAGTACGCCGACGAGGACATCGACATCTACTGGGGCGCGTACATCGGCACTCCGGACGAGATCCTCGCCTCCGGGCCGATCGGTGAGGCCGCGCCGCGGATCGAGCGGCTGCGGGCCGAGGCCCGGGAACGCAAGGGATGGATCATGGACACATATCTGCTGCGCAGGCATCCCGGGGACCAGTAGGCATGCTGCTCTCCCACAAGGGGGCGGGTGACCGGGAGGCCGCCGTCACCAGCAAGGCGTGGGGCAACCGGCGGGAGGCACGGGTCCGGGAGGGCGCGGGCCGCCGCACCGCAACCGACCTGCGGGCGGCGATGGACTCCATCGCCAAGCGCCTCCTGGTCGGGGACCTGAGCACCGGTCTGCCCCAGCGGTCACGGGAGACGATCACCGCCGCTGCCTGAAAACCGGGTGCTCCGCGAGCCGGACGGTCGCCATACTCGCCCCATGTCTCCCGCGCCCGTCCGCTTCCACGACACCCGCCGCACGGTGTACGACTTCGCCGGGTCCGCGCTGGTGCGCTGCCCGCGCTGCGAGCGCGTGGCCCACTTCGAGCGGCGCCCGGGCCGGGCGGCGGACGCTCAGGGCCGGACGTATCCGGAACGGCGTCTGGTCTGCCGCTCCTGCGGCCTGTCCCGCATCCACACCGGACCGCATGGCGCGACCCGACGGCCCGGGCAGGGTTGTTACAGGCCGGCCCTGTGGCTGCGGGCGGCGACCAGGCACGGTGAGTTGTGGGCGTACAACCTCGAACACCTGGATCTGATCAGGCGGTTCGTCGCCGCCGATCTGCGGGAGCGGGCGCCCTGGTATGACACCGGGCGGAAGATGACGCTCGTCGCGAGGCTGCCCGCCTGGATCAAGAGCGCCAAGAACCGCACCGAGGTACTGCGCGCGATCGACCGGCTGCGGGCGTCGGTCACTTCGGGCTGAGGCCCAGCCGGGCAAGGGCCTGCGGCACGTCGGGGACGGCGGTCACGCCCTGAGGCAACGGCGGCCTTCGTACGACCACGACCGGCAGCCCAAGGCCGCGGGCGGCCGTGAGCTTGGCGGCCGTCGCCTCCCCCCCGCTGTCCTTCGTCACCACGACGTCGACCAGGTACTCGCCGAGCAGCGCCGTCTCGTCCTCTACCGTGAACGGCCCGCGTGCCAGCAGCACTTCCGTGTGCGGCGGCATCGGCGGCTCGGGGGCCTCCACGGACCGTACGACGAAGTGACGGTCCGTCAGGTGTGCGAAGTTGGACAGGCCCATGCGTCCCGTGGTCAGGAACACGCGGGGGCCGAAGCGGGGCAGCAGGTCCGCCGCCGCGGCCAGGGACGGGACCATGTGCCAGCGGTCCTCGGGGCCGGGCCGCCAGCCCGGCCGGCGCAGGACGACCGCCGGGACGCCGGTCGCCGATGCGGCCTGCGCCGCGTTCGCCGTGATCGCCTCGGCGAAGGGGTGCGTGGCGTCCACGAGAGCGTCCACGCGCTGCTCGCGCAGCCAGTCGGCCAGCCCCTGCGCCCCGCCGAAGCCTCCGACACGTACGTCCCCTGCCGGCGCGCCCGGCCGGGTCACCCGCCCCGCGAGCGAGGTCGTGACGCGTACGCCGGGATGTGCCGTAAGCGCGGCGGCCAGTTCGCGGGCCTCGGTGGTGCCGCCGAGGATCAGGACGTGGGGAGACATGGGTGCGAGCGTACGAGGTCGGCGGCGGGCGTGGTTGCGGGGGATGCGGGACGGCCGCCCGGTGGGGGCACCGGGCGGCCGTCTCCTCTGTGCGCTCAGCCTTGGCGGGCCTTGAAGCGCGGGTCCTTCTTGTTGATCACGTGGACCACGCCCCGTCGGCGGACCACCTGGGCACCTGGCTTGGACTTCAGCGAGCGCAGGGACGTGCGGACCTTCATGGTTCTGCTCTCCTCGGGTAGGGCGCGGGACCCGTCAGTGACGGGTCGCCGTGGGGCGGCCGTAGCGGCGCTCGAAGCGCTCCACACGGCCGGCCGTGTCCAGGACCCGTGACCTGCCCGTGTAGAAGGGGTGGGACGCCGAGGAGATCTCTACGTCGATCACGGGGTAGGTGTGGCCGTCCTCCCACTCGATCGTCTTCGACGAGTCGGCGGTGGAGCGGGTCAGGAAGGTGACATCCGCGGTGCGGTCGCGGAAGACCACGTGGCGGGAGACGGGATGGATGCGGGGCTTCATGGGGTTTTCCTTTCCGGGACCGCGGCCGGAGGGTGGTTCCTCAAGGCCGCGGCCTGGTCGTCGCGGGCTGCTTCAGCGCTCCTCGCGGAACTCGACGTGCGCGCCGGCCACGTGGTCGTACTTGCGCAGGACGAGCCGGTCGGGGTCGTTGAGGCGGTTCTTGCGGGTCACGTAGGTGACTCCGGTTCCGGCCGTCGACTTCAGCTTGACGACGGGGCGCGCGGTGCTGCGTGCCATGAGGTTCTCCCTTCGCCCACGCCACGGATCTTTGATCCGAGCATGTCAATCACAGCCGGTCCAACAACGGCTTCGGCCGTCGCATTCCCGGGGTGGCGGGCTATGCGCGGTTATCTTCCAGGCATGGAGTCCGTACCTGAGTCGGGAAGTGAGTCTGTGCGTGGGTCCGTGCGTGCCGTTCTCATCGACATCGACGGGGTGCTCACCGTCTCGTGGCAGCCGTTGCCGGGGGCGGTCGAGGCGTTGCGGGAGATCCGCGAGGCCGGGTTCGGGGTCGCGCTGGTCACCAACACGACGTCGCGGACCCGGGCGTCGATCGCCGGGACCTTGCGGGAGGCGGGGTTCGCCGTCGAGGCGCAGGACATCCTGACCGCGCCCGTCGCCACCGCCGCGTATCTCGCCGAGCACTGTCCGGGGGCCCGGTGTGTGCTGCTGAACAGCGGCGACATCCGGGAGGATCTCGACGGGGTCGCGCTGCTGGACCGTGCGGATGTCGACCCTGACGATGCGGAGAGTGTGCCGTATGTCGTGATCGTCGGGGGTGCGGGACCGGAGTTCGACTACGACGCGCTCAACCGGGCCTTCGGGTATCTGCAGCGCGGTGCCCGGCTGGTGGCCGTACACCGGAATCTGTACTGGCGTACCGATGCCGGGCTGCAGCTCGACTCCGGGGCGTTTCTGGTGGGGCTGGAGCAGGCGGCCCGGACCGAGGCCGAGGTGACGGGGAAGCCGTCGGCGGCGTTCTTCGAGGCGGGGCTTGCACGGCTCGGGGTGAGGGCGGGTGAGGCGCTGATGGTCGGGGACGACATCGAGTCCGATGTGCTGGCGGCGCAGCGGGCCGGAATCACCGGGGTGCTGGTGAAGACCGGCAAGTATCTCCCGGAGACGCATCGGGACGCGAGCGGTACGCCCGATCACGTCATCGAGTCGTTTGCGGATCTGCCGGGGTTGTTGCGGGGGTCGACGCAGGGGTAGCTCGATCAGCGCAGGAGCAGTTGCAGGCCGCCCACGATCGTCGCGGCGATCACGAGCTGCTCGAAGAGGCGCTGGTTGATTCGGTTCACAGCCCATTTGCCGAACAACGCACCGGGCACGACGAACACCGCGAGTGCGGCGTCGAGGAACAGCGAGCGGCCGTCGATCAGTCCGAGGCCGGCACTGAAGGGCACCTTCGACACGTTCACGATCAGGAAGAAGAACGCCGAGGTGCCCAGGAAGCCGAGCTTGCGGAAGCCCGCCGACAGCAGGTACATCGACATCACCGGGCCGCCCGCGTTGGCGACCATCGTGGTGAAGCCGCCGAGCACGCCGTACGAGCGGGCCTTGACCCGGCCGGACCTCGTGGCCACCGAGTCCGGCTCCTCGTCGGTCTCCGCCGTGCGCCGCCGCCACACCGTCACGCCCGCCATCAGCAGCAGGATCGCGCCGATCGAGGTCCGTACGATGCCGTCGTCGGCCCACATCAGGAACACCGTGCCGACGACCACGCCCGCCGCGACCGCCGGGAACAGCCGCCACAGCGTGGGCCAGTGGGCGTGCCGCCGGTAGGTGAGGACGGCCAGGACGTCGCCGACGATCAGGATCGGCAGGAGTACGCCGGTGGAGGCGCGGGCGGGCAGCACCGCCGCGAAGATGGCGAGGCTGACCGTGTTGGCGCCGCTCACGGCGGTCTTGGAGAAGCCGACGAGGAGGGCTGCGCAGGCGAGGGCGGCGAAGTCCCAGCCGGTTATGTGCCAGAGCGTCATCGTGTTCATGCGGGAACCGATGCTATGTGCAGGCAACGGGGCGTGTAAGTACCGTCTCGCTGGTTGGCACCCGGCGGTGGTGTCGCCGTGTGCTGGGGGCTGCCGCCCCCAGACCCCCCTCGGCCCTTAAGGGCACTCGTCCTCAAACGCCGGACGGGCTGAAAAACAGTAATCCTCAATGCCGCTCCACCAGCACCGCACTCCCCTGCCCCACCCCCACACACATCGTCGCCAGCCCTCGCTCCGCCCCCGTCCGCCGCATCCGGTGCAGCAGCGTCGTCAGGATCCGTGCTCCCGAGCAGCCCAGCGGATGGCCCAGGGCAATCGCCCCGCCGCTCGGGTTGACCAGGTCGGGGTCGATGCCGAGCTGGTCGACGCAGGCGAGGGCCTGGGCGGCGAACGCCTCGTTGAACTCCGCCTCCTGGATGTCGGCGACGGTCCAGTCGGCGCGGGCCAGGACCTTGCGGGTGGCGGGTACCGGACCGATGCCCATCACGTCGGGGTGGACTCCCGCCGAGGCGCCGGCGACGTAGCGGCCCAGGGATTCCAGGCCCAGGTCGTTGAGGGCTTCCTCGCTGACCAGGAGGAGGCCGGCGGCGCCGTCGTTCATCGGGGAGGCGTTGCCCGCGGTGACCGTGCCTCCGGCGCGGAAGACGGGCCGTAGGCGGGAGAGTTTCTCGTACGACGTGTCCTCACGGATGCATTCGTCGGCGTCGACGAGCACACCGTCGGGGCGTTCCACCGGGAGGAGTTCGTCGTCGAAGTGGCCGTTCTTGCGGGCGTCCGCGGCGCGTTGGTGGCTGCGCAGGGCGAACTCGTCCTGGCGTTCGCGGGTGATGCCGTAGCGGTCGGCGACCTCCTCCGCGGTCTCGCCCATGGAGAGCAGGCCGTGGATGTCCTTCATCGCCGGGTTGACCAGGCGCCAGCCGAGGCGGGTGTCGACGGTCTCGATGCGGTACGGGAGGGCCTCGTCGGGGCGGGGCAGGACGAAGGGCGCGCGGCTCATGGACTCGGAGCCGCCCGCGAGGACGATGTCGGCCTCTCCGGCGGCGATGGTACGGGCGGCCGACGTCACCGCTTCCAGGCCCGAGGCGCACAGGCGGTTGACCGTGGCGCCGGGGACGGATTCGGGGAGGCCGGCGAGCAGGGCGGCCATGCGGGCGACATTGCGGTTGTCCTCGCCCGCCTGGTTGGCGGCGCCCCAGTAGACGTCGTCGATGCGTGCCGGGTCGAGGGCGGGGACGTCGGCCACGAGGGAGCGGATCACGTGCCCGGCGAGGTCGTCGGGGCGCACGGAGGACAGGGCTCCGCGCAGCTTTCCGATGGGGGTGCGGCGGGCGGCCGCGAAGTGGACGGGGCGCACGACAGGACTCCTGACCGACGGCACACTTAATTAGCGCTGCTAGTTTTGGAGTGTAGACCGCTGCCGCGCCGCCTGGGAAGATCCCGGCAGGTCACCACCGATGCAGCTGGAGGAGACAATGGCCGACGCCCGCGAGCACGTCGCCACGGGGAGCCGCGGCTCGATCGCCGTACGCGAGTGGCCCCGGGAGCGGCCCCGGTACGTGGCGCTGGTCGTGCACGGCTACGGCGAGCACGCCGGCCGGTACGAGGAGGTGGCCGGTGTGCTGGTCGAGCACGGGGCCGCCGTGTTCGCGCCCGATCATGTGGGGCATGGCAGGTCGGCCGGCGAGCGGGTGCTGGTCGAGGACTTCGAGGACGTGGTCGGTGACGTCCATGTCGTGGCGGAGCTGGCGCGGTCCGCGTACCCCGGGCTGCCGGTCGTGCTGATCGGGCATTCCATGGGAGGGCTGATCTCGGCCCGTTACGCCCAGCGCCACGGCGACGAGCTCGCCGCGCTCGTGCTGTCCGGCCCGGTGATCGGCGCATGGGAGCTGCCGGGACAGCTGCTCGCGCTCGACGAGATCCCCGACACGCCCATCAGCCCGGCCTCGCTGTCCCGGGATGCGGCGGTCGGGGCGGCGTATGTGGCCGATCCGCTGGTCTGGCACGGCCCGATGAAGCGGCCGACCGTGGAGGCGTTCGCCCGGACTCTGGAGACCGTCGCCAAGAACGGTGACGTCGGCCGGCTGCCGCTGCTGTGGCTGCACGGCGACGACGACCGGCTGGTCCCGCTCGCCGGGAGCCGTGTCGGCGTCGAGCAGCTCAGCGGCGGCGACCTCACCGAGCGGATCTATCCCGGCGCCCGGCACGAGGTGTTCAACGAGACCAACAAGGCCGAGGTCTTCGCGGATCTGTCCCGGTTCCTGGACGACGTGCTCACGGACTGAGACGCCACCGACCAGCCGCGCCTGCTGTTTGCAGCACTTCGCCATGGGCACCCGAGATCGCGTGGAGTGACCGCAACGGCTGGAAGGAGAAGCGCCCTGATGACTGCGGTGAAGAGCACACTTCCGGAACCGGCCCGCAAGATCGCCGGTGACGCGCTGCAGAGCACACTCGTGGATCTTCTCGGACTCTCACTGATCGCAAAGCAGGTGCACTGGAACATCGTGGGCCCGCGGTTCCGCTCGATCCACCTCCAGCTCGACGAGGTGGTGGCCACGGCCCGCACTTACGCCGACACGGTCGCGGAGCGCTCCTCGGCGCTCGGCCTGCCGCCCGACGGGCGGCCCGAGACGATCGCGGCGGCCTACACGCTGCCGGGTCCGAAGGACGGCTGGGTGCGCGACACGGACGTCGTCCAGCTGATCGCGGACGCGCTGGAGGCGGCGATCGGACGGCTGCGCGAGCGCATCGCCGCGACCGCCGAGCCGGATCCCGTCACCCAGGACCTGCTGATCTCCCTCACCGCTGAGCTCGAGAAGCAGCGGTGGATGTTCGACGCGGAGAACTGGCCGCGCGAGGACTGACCCGTCGACGGCCGGACCATGCACGTACGGAAGGGGCACTCGATGACCGACGCCCTCGAACTCGACGCGCTGTGGGACGACTTCCACCGCGCGGTGAACATGACCTCCCAGGAGCTCGCGGCCTGGCTGCGGGTGAGCGACGCCGGCGAGAACACGGAGCCCCTGCCCGAGCAGGCGGGCTCGCCCACCGGGCAGCACGTTCTCGCGATCCTGCAGAAGCGGCGCACGGACCTCACGGACGACGACATCCGGGTGATGTACGAGGTCGTGGACACGGTGACGGAGGAGTCGGACCTGGAGAACGAGCCGGAGGCCGAGGACACCGACCGCCGGCACCGGCTGATGACGATCGGCCACGACCCGCTGAAGCCATGAGCGGCCAGAAGGACGTCGTCCGCGAACTGGTGCGGGCACATGGGCGGACGTTCGCCGAGGAGGCGGGCATCACGCTCAAGGACACCCCGCAGCCGCTGTACCGGTTGCTGGTCCTCGCGCTGCTGCTCAGTGCCCGCATCCGCGGGTCCATCGCCGTCGACACCGCCCGTGAGCTGTACCGGGCGGGGCTGCGCGACCCGCGCCGGATGGCCGAGGCCGACTGGCAGCAACGGGTGGACGCGCTGGGCCGCGGCGGTTACCGACGCTACGACGAGCGCACCGCCACTCAACTCGGTGACGGCGCACAGCTGTTGATCGAGCGGTGGGGCGGGGATCTGCGCCGGATGCGGAAAGAGGCGGACGGCGACGTCGACGAACTGCGCCGTCTGCTCCAGGAGGTCCCCGGCCTCGGTCCGGCCGGCGCCGACATCTTTCTGCGCGAGGCCCAGCGGGTGTGGCCGGAAGCCGCACCGTATCTCGACCGCAAGGCGCTCGACGGAGCGGAGCGGCTGGGTCTGCCGAAGGACCCGGACCGGCTGGTGAGGCTGGGCCGGAACACGCAACCGGCTGTGCTCGCGGCCGCGTTGGTGCGGGCCGCGCTCCACAAGGAGGTGGCCGAAGACAGTCTCCGCCGCGCAGCATGATCGTGTAACACTGCTCGCACGCACGCCCTTTTGGGCCTGTCGAGCAGAGGAGCGTCACGTGACGGGGACCGAGCCGGCCGCACTGCGGATCGACACGACCAGGCCGCACCCGGCCCGCGTCTACGACTGGTTCCTCGGCGGCAAGGACAACTACCCCGTCGACGAGGAGTTGGGCCGGCAGATCGCGTCGATCCAGGGGGACGCGCCGCGGGCCGCCCGCGCCAACCGCCGGTTCATGCAGCGCGCCACGCGCAGGCTCGTCGAGCAGTCGGGAATCCGCCAGTTCCTCGACATCGGCACGGGCATACCCACCGAGCCCAACCTCCACCAGATCGCCCAGCGCGTCGCGCCGGAGGCACGCGTCGTCTACGTCGACAACGACCCGATCGTCCTCGCCCACGCGAGCGCCCTGCTGCGTGGCACCCCGGAGGGCGTCACCGAGTATTTGCAGGCCGACGCCCGCGACCCGGCCGCCATCCTCGAACAGGCGGGCCACGTCCTCGACTCCGCCCGCCCCATCGCCCTGTCCCTGATCGCCCTGCTGCACTTCATCGCCGACGAGGACGGCGCCTACGACCTGGTGGGCACCCTCGTCGACACCCTCGCACCGGGCAGCTGCCTGGTCCTGTCCGCGATGACGGCCGACTTCGAGCCGGAGAACGTACGGCGGGGCATCGAGGCCTACGCGGCGGGCGGAGTGACCCTGGTGGCCCGCACGCACACCGAAATGGGCGGCTTCTTCAAGGGACTCGACCTCGTCGAGCCGGGGATCGTGTCCGTGGTGGACTGGCATCCCGAACTCGGCGTGGACGAGACACCGGACGGCGAGGGGCCCGTGTCGCTGTACGGGGGCGTCGGCGTGAAGGTCTGACTCAGGGCCGCCGGTCACCGCGGAGGAATTCCGCCAGAGCGCTCAAGTCCCGTTGCCCCAGGCCATGTTCGGCGGCTTCTCCCACCAGCCGCCTGTTGGCAGCGGCCTGGTGCATGGGTGCCCGCACGCGCTCGGCGAGGGCGAGGGCCAGGTCGAGGTCCTTGGCGACGAGGTCGAGGGTGAAGGCGACCGTCGCGCTCTCCGGGTGCAGATACGCGTCCTTCTTGTACTGCACGAACGGCGCCCCTGCGGCACCGGCAGCGAACACCTCGTACGCCGCCTCCCGGGCGACCCCGGCCCGCTCGGCGAGGACGAGCGCCTCCGAGAGGGCCTGGTTGAGGCCGAGAAGCAGGGAGTTGACGGCCAGCTTCATCGCCGCGCCGGTCCCGGCGGGGCCGACATGGACGACGTGGGAGGCCAGCACGTCCAGCACGGGTCGGGCCTGTTCCAGGGCCGATGCGTCCCCGCCCGCCATGACGGTGAGCCGGCCCTGTTCGACGAAGACGACACTGCCGGAGACGGGGGCGTCCAGCAGGGCCGCGCCCGCCTTTTCGACGAGGGGTGCCAGGGCGGTCACCGTTTCGGGGGCGACGGTGCTGGTCTCCACGACCACCGCCTCAGCGCGCAGCCCGGCAGTGACGCCGTCCTGGCCGCCGTATGCCTCTCGTACGGCGGTGTCGTCGGCGAGGGAGACGAGGACGACGTCCGCCGCCGCGGCCGCCTCGCGGGGCGTGTCGGCGACGGCGGCCCCGGTCGCCTCGGCCTTGGCGCGGGTGCGGTTGTACGCCGTGACCGCGAAGCCGCCCTCGCGCAGCCGAACCGCCATGGCCGCGCCCATCCGGCCGGTGCCGATGACCGCGACGGGCGGTCGCGTTTCGTTCGTACCGGTGTCGCTCATCCCAGCAGCCACCCGCCGTCCACGTTCAACTCCACTGCGTTGACCGACCTGTTGCGCAGCAGGAAGTCCACCGAGTCCACGACGTCCGCCACGGTGGCGAGCCGTCCGGTCGGGGTCCTGGCACGGAGGGCGGCCAGGACCTCCTCCGGTTTGGACTGCCAGTAGGGACTGTCGCCCACGACTCCGGGGTGGACGGCATTGACGCGGACCGGTGCGAGTTCGACCGCGAGGGTGTTCACCAGACCGCGTACGCCCGCGTTGACCGTGGCCACCGTGGTGGCGCCGGGGTAGGGGCGCTCCTTGGCCTGGCCGCCGAAGACGACGATCGCGCTGTCGTCGGTCATGCGCGGCCGCAGCACGTGCACGACCTCGGTGTAGCCGACCAGTTTGGTTGTGACGAGGCGCAGGGCGGCGGCGATGTCGTAGTCCGTCGCCCGGTTCTCGTCGCGGGAGACGCCCGCGAGGACCAGGTGGTCGACACGTCCGACGTCCGCCAGGGCCGCGGCGATCTCGCGCGGCCGGGACAGGTCGAGAGCGAGGCCTCGCGCGCCGACCTCCTTGGCGACGGCGTCGGCGCGGTCCGGGTCGCGGCCGGTGAGGACGACGTCGTCGCCCCGCTCGGCCCGGACCCGGGCGAACTCGCGGCCGATGCCCGACGTGCCACCGACGACAACGACGCTGCTCATGACTCCAGGGCCTCCCTCAGGTACTCCCAGTCCCGCGTGAACCGGTACGAGTGGCGCGGCGGCGGCTGCGGCGCCTGGGTCTCCAGCCAACGCAGCGGCCCCGTACCGGCATTGGCGAAGCCGTGCACGCAGCCGGCGCCCGCCCAGGCGCAGTCGCCGGGTCCGAGCCGGTGGCGCTCGCCGTCGAACACCGCGTCCGCCTCGCCTTCGAGGAAGTAGTACGTCTCCTCGAAGGGGTGGTCGTGGGTGCCGGCGACGCCGTCGGGCGCGTACTGGACCATGAACATCGTCGAGGCGACCGCGCCGAGGTCGCTGTCGACCATCATCTTGACGGTGATGCCGCTGTAGACGAGCAGCGCGGTGCGCATGCTCGCGGAGACGGCGAGAAGGTCCTGGGACTGTTTGCCGGGGTCCATCTGGGCGGGCTCGAAATGGCCGAAGATGCGGGTGCGCGGGTCGCGGACGTCGATGCGGACGGGGCTGCGCGCAGGCAGGTCGCGCACGGCCTGGGTGTCGTGGCCGTAGCGCGCCCGCGGGACCGGGGCCAGCATGTCCGCCCAGCGTGCGGGCGCGTCCCCGATGCCGCGCCAGGCGTGCGGGACGCCGGTCGGCAGGATGCCGTAGTCGCCCTCCTCCAGGAGGTACGAGCCCTCAGGCATGTCGAGGATCACGGTCCCGCCGAGGATGTGGAAGCTCTCCTCGTACGAGTGCACATGCGCCGACAGCCCGCCGTCCGGGCGCAGTTCGCACAGGCCGAAGCCGGTGTGCACACTGCCGTCGTCCTCGCCGACCAGGGTGCGGCGCCGGTAGCCGTGTGCGTCGTACGGCGGCTCGGCCGCGTCGGCGGCCCGCCGCACCAGATGCCGGGTCATGCGCTCGGCTTCGCCTCCTTCGCCTTCGCTTCCTTCGCCGCGAGCAGCCGGTCGCGGGACTCCTCGACCAGTTGCCGGGCCCGAGCGACGTCGGCCGTCAGCCTGCCGTCGCGCTTGCGGATCACGCCGTCGACGATGACGGTCTCCACGTTGGAGACGTCCGCGCACAGCGTGACCGCGGAGGCCGCGTCGTGCACCGGCGCGATGTTCAGTGCGGTGGCGTCGAGGGCGACGACGTCGGCGCGCTTGCCGGGGGTCAGGGAACCGGTGCGGTGCTCCAGTCCCGCGACATGCGCGCCGTTCCTCGTGGCGATCTCCAGCATCTGACGTGCCGTCAACATGGTCTCCGGCACGGGCATGTTGGCCTGCCAGCAGTCGGCGTTGAGCCGGGCACGTTCGGCGCCGAAGGCCGCGCGGATCTGGGTGAACATGTCGCCGGGCACGGTGGTGACGACGTCGATGCTCAGGGACGGTCGCAGTCCGTGCTCGATCGCCGCCATCACGGGCGGCCAGCCGTGCCCCATCTGGGTCTCCACCTGCGGCGCGATGGAGACCGTACCGCCGCTGTCGGCGACCATCTGCCACTCGTCCTCGTGCAGGTAGCAGCAGTGGATGTAGGTGGTGTCCGGGCCGAGGAGGCCGAGGTCGTTGAGCTGTTTCACCATGCCGAAGCGGCCGGCGAGGCGCCCCATCGCCACATGCACGGTGATGGGGATGTCCAGTTCACGGGCGAGCGCCCATTCGGAGGTGACGACGTCGCCCACGCAGAAGCCGGGGCCGCGGGTGGCCAGTGCCATGGTTAGCAGACCGTCGTCGGAGGAGAAGTACTTGGCGCGGATACGGCGGACGTCGTCGCCGGGGATCGCGATCTTGCTTTCGAACCAGTAGTCGGCGAGGGAGGTGTTGGCGCTGCCGTAGGCGTACTGGGCGCGGATGCCGGTCTCCGTCAGCGCCTGGATCGCGGCGTCCGGGTGCTCGGGCGTGTTGTTGATGTGGGACCAGTCGACGAGCGTGGTGATACCGGCGTTGAGGCACTCCAGGGCGCCGGCGAGGTTGGCCGCGTACACGTCCTCGGGGGTGTACAGCGGGGCGAAGGTGTCGAGGATGTCGACGAAGTAGTCGTCGAGGGTGGCGTCGGGGGCGACGCCACGGATCGAGGCCTCCCAGGTGTGGCGGTGGGTGTCGACGAAGCCCGGGATCACGATGCGGCCGCTCATGTCGAGGACCTCGGCGTCGGCGCTGATCTCCGGCTGCACCGCCGCGATCCTGCCGTCCTCGATGAGGACGTCACCCCTCGGCAGATCCCCGACGGCAGGGTCCATCGAGAGCACGTGCCCCGCGCGAAGCAGTATCCGATCGGTCATCGCGCTTCCTCCTCAGGGGTGTTCAGTACGCGGCGAGACTCCGCACCGCCGCCACGACCTTGTCCACGGTGGGAATGACCTGCTCCTCCAGCGCGTCGGCGAACGGCAGCGGCACGCACTCCCCCGCCACCCGGCGCACCGGCGCGTCCAGCAGCCCGAAGCCCTCGTCGGCGACGACCGACACGAGGGTGGCGCCCCAGCCGCCCTGGAAGGGGTTCTCCTCCACGGTCACCAGCCGCGAGGTCTTGGCGAGGGAGGCGAGGACGGTGGCGACGTCGAGCGGGACGAGGCAGCGCAGGTCGACGACCTCGGCGTCGATGCCCTCCGCGGACAGCTGCGCGGCGGCCTGGAGCGCCACCGGGACCATGGAGGCCAGGGCGACGAGAGTGATGTCGGAGCCCTCACGCACCACGCCGGCGCGGCCCAGCTCGACCACATGGTCCGGCGGCGCCGGCGCGCCCTTGCTCGCCAGCAGCCCCTTGTGCTCGAAGAAGACCACCGGGTCGTCACTGCGAATGGCCGCCGCCATCATGCCGATGACGTCCGCGGGCGTGGCGGGGGCGGCGATCTTCAGCCCCGGGACGGTCAGCGCCCAGTTCTCGGTGGCCTGCGAGTGCTGGGCTCCGAAGCCGAGGCCGCCGCCGTTGGCGGTGCGCACCACGAGCGGCACGGTGACCTGTCCGCCCGTCATGTACCGCACCTTCGGGATCTCGTTGGCGAGGTAGTCCCAGCAGCAGGCCAGGAAGTCGGAGAACATGATCTCGGCGACCGGCCGCATCCCGGTCATCGCGGCCCCCATCGCCGCGCCCACGATGGCCTGTTCGGAGATCGGCGTGTCCCACACCCGCTCGGGCCCGAACTCCTTGAGCAGCCCGACGGTCGTCTTGAACACCCCGCCGGCCTCGCCGATGTCCTCGCCGAGGCAGACGACGGCCGCGTCTCGGCGCATCTCCCGCGCGATGCCCTCGGCGACCGCCTCGCGGTAGGTGATGACGTCACGGTCCGTGCTCACGTCCGCCATGCCGCACCTCCGTCCGCCCATACGTCGGTGAACACGTCGCCCGGATCGGGCGGCGGCGCGTTCTTGGCCGCCTCGACCGCCTGCTGTACGGCGTCACGGGCGCGCTCGTCGGCCGCGGTGACCGTCGCCTCGTCCACTCCCAGCTCCACCAGGCGTCCGCGGGCGAGGTCCAACGGGTCGTGCTTGAGCCAGCGTTCGACCTCCTCCGCCGGGCGGTAGGTGGCCGGGTCGGCGCGGCTGTGCCCGAAGTGGCGGTAGGTCTCGGCCTCCAGCAGAGCGGGCCCGTCTCCTGCCCGGGCCCGCTCGGCGAGGCGGGCGACCGCCTCCTTCACGGCGAGGACGTCGTTGCCGTCGACGACCTCGCCGGGGATGCCGTACGCGGGCGCCCGGTCGGCCGCCGGGCGGGCCACGGCCGTGACGTCGGCGATCGGCGTGTACTCCATGTACAGGTTGTTCTCGCAGACGAACAGCACCGGCAGCTTCCACACGGCGGCCAGGTTGAGCGCCTCGTGGAAGGCGCCGATGTTGGTGGCACCGTCGCCGAAGAAGGCAACCGCGAGCTGCCCGCTGCCGCGCAGCCGGGCCGACCAGGCCGCTCCCACCGCCATCGGCAGGTGGGCGCCGACGATGGCGTACGAGCCGAGCATGAACGCATCCGCCTTGGTGAGGTGCATGGAGCCGCCCTTGGCCCCGCACAGCCCCGTGGCCCTCTGCATGAGTTCGGCGAGGCACTCCTCGGGGGTGGCGCCGCGGGCCATGGCGTGGTGGTGGCCGCGGTAGGTGGCGAAGACGTAGTCGTCGGGGCGCAGGGCGGCGCTCGCGCCGACGGCGATCGCCTCGTGCCCGGCGGCCAGGTGGGTGGTGCCCTTGACCAGTCCGGACAGGAACAGGTCGTGGGCGGCCTTCTCCGTACGGCGGATGACGGCCATCTGTTCGTACAGGGTGAGGAGTTCGTCGCGGTCGTCCATCAAGCACCCCCGTCGGTGCGGGTGTTGAGGTGGGACTGGGCCTCGCGGCGGGTGTTGAGCTCGCCGCCGACCGTCCAGTACTTGCGGCCCGCCACCAGCAGTTCCTCGGCGGGGAACTTGGTGATGACCTCGCAGCCGTCGGCGGTGACGACCAGTTCCTCCTCGATCCGGGCCGCGGACCAGCCGTCGGCGGCCGGCCAGTAGGTCTCCAGGGCGAACACCATGCCCTCTTCGAGGACTTCGGGGTGGTCGAGGGAGACCAGGCGGCTGAAGATGGGCTTCTCCCAGATCGACAGTCCCACCCCGTGGCCGTACTGGAGGGCGAAGGCGGCGGTCTCGTCGGCGAAGCCGAACTCCTCTGCGCGCGGCCACACTTGGACGATGTCGGCGGTGGTGGCGCCGGGGCGGACGAGGGCGATGGCCTCGTCCATGTACTCGCGGCAGCGGACGTAGGCGTCGCGCTGGGCGCGGGAGGCGCTGCCGACGGCGAAGGTGCGGTAGTAGCAGGTGCGGTAGCCGAGGTGGCTGTGCAGGATGTCGAAGAAGGCGGGGTCGCCGGGGCGGATCAGACGGTCGCTGTAGACGTGCGGATGGGGTGAACAGCGTTCGCCGGAGATGGCGTTGACGCCTTCGACGTACTCGCTGCCGAGGTCGTAGAGGACCTTGCTGACCAGGCCGACACACTCGTTCTCGCGCACGCCCGGGCGCAGATGGCCGTACAGCTCCTCGTAGGCCGCGTCGACCATCGCGCAGGCCTGGGTGAGCAGGGAGATCTCGTCGCGGGTCTTGGTGCGGCGGGCCTCCAGGAAGACCTGCTGGCCGTCGACGACGTCGATGCCCTCGGCGCGCAGGGCGGCGAGGACCGGCATCTCGGCGACGTCGATGCCGAGGGGTTCGTTCGCGAGGCCGTGTTCGCGCAGCTCGGCGGCGATCTTGGCTGCGACGTCCTCGGCGATCCCGGCCTGCGGGTGGAAGGCGCCGCGCAGGGTGGAGATGCCGGCGCGGGCGCCGGTGGGCGGGCCCTCCTTGCCGTCGCTGTAGTCCAGCCACGGGTTGTACAGCTGGTGGTGGCGGGCCGCGGAGCCGAAGTCCCAGACGACCGGTTCGCCGCCGCGCACCAGCAGGGCGAAGCGGATCAGCTTGTCCATCGCCCAGGTGCCGATGTGCGTGGCGGTCATGTAGCGGATGTTGGCGAAGTCGAAGCTGAGCACCGCGCCCAGAGAGGAGCGGTTCAGGGTCTCGTCGAGCCGGGCCAGGCGCTGCTTGCGCAGCCGGTCCAGGTCGATGCGCTCTTCCCAGTCGACGGCGTTGGGTCCATATGTGCGGATCGCCATGGCGACCACCCCCACTCCGGAGTGAACGACCAGGCCGGGCAGGTGTCAAGTGCTACTGAACACTCTGGCTGAACACGAACCAGACCCCGACGGCCGGTTCCGTTCCATCATTCCGGTAGCGGTGCGGGGTCGTCGACTCGAAACAGACGGCGTCCCCGGGGCCCAGCGTGTACTCGTCGAAGCCGAGGGTGAGGACGAGCTCGCCGGAGGTCACATAGCCGTACTCGGTGCCCGTGTGCCGCATCAGGCCGCCGGAGCTGGAGGAGGAGCCGCCGGGCCGGTAGGTCACCAGCAGGAAGTCGACGTCCGAGCCCGGAACATGCCCGAGCCGCTCCCACACGACCCCCGAGTCCAGCTCAAGCAGCTCCCGCTCCCCCGGTGTGACCAGCGGTCCGATGCGTCGGCCGGGGTCGGCGGCGAAGGCCGCGAGGGCGTGCAGGACGGTGGCGGGGGCGGCGGCCGCGGCCACGACCGGCGGGGCGGCGGCCTCGTCCCCGTAGCCGTCGAAGAGCGCCTCCACGGAGATCGAGAGTGCGGTGGTGATGGCGTACAGCGTGCTCACCGACGGCTGGCTCTTGCCGGTCTCGATCTGGGAGACCAGGCTCGCGGAGACGCCGACCTCCCGGGCGAGGGAGCGCAGGCTCACGCCTTTGGCGAGGCGTGCCTGCCGGATGCGTGCGCCGACGGGCGGCACGGCGGCAGGAGACACGGCTGCTCCCCTCTCGGGCGGACATGTGCAGCACCATTGAACAGCCGGGGCCGGGCGCGAGGCCAGAGTCCCGGGCGAGGAGCGAAGCACGGAGATCAGCGCGCCCGCGGGAAGACCGCTCGTACCTCCCACCCGGGTCCGCGACCGCGTGCTGCGGGGATGCGCAGCCGACCGGCTAGAGGTTCAGCACGCGCGCGACGGTGCGCAGCACTCCGTTGTCGTTGTTGGACGGGGCCAGGTGGCGGGCCCGGGCGATGACGTCCGGGTGGGCGTTGGCCATGGCGAAGGACCACTCGGCGGCGTCGAGCATCTCCAGGTCGTTGAGGTAGTCGCCGAAGACCATGGTCTGGGCGGGTGTGATGCCCAGTTCGCGCTGGAGGCGGCGCAGGGCGGCGCCCTTGTTGGCGGTGCGGTTCATGACGTCGACCCAGTGCTCGCCGGAGACGACGACCTGGTTGGTGGCGCTGAAGGACTCCAGCGCGGGTGCGGTGGTGTGCGCGGCGGAGCCGAAGTCGAAGAGGGCGACCTTGATGACGTCGTCGTCGAGCGCGGTGGCGTCCTCGACGACGCGGTGCTCGACGTAGTACTTGCGCACCTCCGCCAGGAACGCCTCGTCGCCCCGCTCGACGTAGGCGGAGCGCTTGCCGCAGACGACGGCGCCCACGTCGACGCCCTCGGCGACCAGCTGCCGTACGGCCTGCACGACGCGAGCCGCGACGCCCGGCTCCAGCGGGTCCGAGCTGAACTCCACGCCGTCACGCACCACGTACGTGCCGTTCTCCGCGATGAACACCATGCCTTCGGCGACCTCGGCGAACTCCCGTGCCAGGGTGGCGTATTGGCGTCCGCTCGCCGGGCTGAACAGCACTCCGCGCCGGCGCAGTTCGGCCAGCGTCTCCCACAGGCCGGGCGGGATCCGCTTGGCGTCGTCCAGCAGAGTGCCGTCCATGTCGGTCACGACGAGGCGTATGTCGGCGGAACCGGTGGGCGGGCCACAGGCGGTGAGGAGGGGCGAGGCGGCGGAGGACATGACCTGCTTCCGGTGGGGCGCGACGGGGCGCCGGACGGCTTACGGCGGTCCAGTCACCCTACGCGAGCTGCGCGGACGCTCAGCTTCCGGACCGGATCAGGCCCGTCAGGTAGCGCCACAGCGACGAGCGCCGCTTGGCGGCCTGGTCCGGTACCGCGGGTGCGTCCGGTACGTCCGCCGCGGGTGCCGGCGCGAGAGGCAGCGGCGGCCCGGACAGTTCGTAGCGCACCGGCAGTGAGCGCAGTCCTCGCATGAACGGCGAGGAACGCCAGGGCAGTTGGTCGACAGGGAGGGCGAGCTCCAGGTGCCCGAACCGTTCGAAGACACGGCTTACGCCTGCCGCGGCGATCGTCGACGCCAGCTCGCGGGCCGGGCACTGTCGGGGCCCGGCGCCCCACGACAGGTGGGCGCGGCTGCTGATACCGGCGCCGGGTGCCATCCGGCCGGCGAAGAGGGGGTCGGCGTGGGCGGCGGCGGAGGAGACCCACACGGGGTCACCGGCGCGGATGGTGTACTTGCCGAGCGGGGTGTCCGCGGCCGCGAACCTCGGCACGAAGTTGACCAGCGGCGGCTTGCGCATGACCACCCGGTTCATGGTCTCGCGCACCATCCCGGCGGACAGGGTGGTGCGGACGCCGCCCTCGTTCTCTCCCGCGATCACCTCGACGACCGTGTTGGAGATGAGGATGCCGACGTGGTCGGAGGTCATGCCGAGCAACATGAACAGCTCGCGGGCCAACGCGTCGACCGACAGGTCCGGGTGGGCGGCCAGCAGATGGGAGGGGAAGTCGTCGCCCGGCCTCTCGATCTTGGCGGCGGCCAGTTCGCTGAGCGTCACCAGCAGACGGGCCAGGGCGGGTTCGGCGTCCGGGCCGGCGTCCAGCACCCGCCACATGTCCATCAGGGCGTCGTCGCCCTGCGAGCCGGGGAAGCCGAGCAGATGGCTCGCCGCCATCAGCGGCAGCGGGCGGGAGAACTGCGCCGACAGGTCGGCCATTCCCGTGCCGCCGCCCTGGGCGAGCAGGGAGATCAGCTCGTCGGCGTATCCCGTGACGGCCGCCTTGAGCCGCTTGGCCTGCGGGTTGCGCGGGTCCTGGAAGGGGCGCAGGGCCGTGTCCCAGGCGCCGCGCAGCGTGCGGTGGCCGGGGCCGCCCTGGATCAGGACGTGGTTGACCTCCAGGGAGGGGCCGAGCGGCCAGTCGGCGGGCACCCGGCCCTCCGTACGGGCCCGCCAGTTCTCCAGGCCCTTGGGCCAGCCGGCGTCGTCCTGGAGGACCTGCAGCGACTCGCGGTAGCCGAGCACCAGCCACGCCGGCACACCCAGCAGGTCGACCGGCGCGACCGGGCCGTGGCGCTTCCGCAGCCGCTCGTAGACGAGCGCGGGACGCGTCTCGTAGTCCCGGGTGAGCAGGGGTTCCGGAGCGAGGTCCTCCAGCCGCGCGCCGGCCCGCTCCGCGCTGTCCTCGTCGACCAAGTGGAACTCCATGCTTCCGCCGCCCCCTTCGACACCGTCTGCAGAGCGCTCCGCGGGATGTGCCGATCACCTGCGGCGCCGCCGAGCTGGTCGCGCCCGCGCGGCGGAGCCCCGCGCCCCTTGCCTCGCCGGCGAACCCGCAGGGACGGTACCTCAGGTGTCATTTGGGTCACACGGCGGGGGTACTGGCCGGTAGCAGCGTGCCGAGCAGGGCATTCGGGTTGCCGTACGACTGGATCCTGCTCACTGCTGACCACCGCTGCCTGTTCGGGCGGGGCGGCGGCGGTGGTCCGACGGCCACCGAGGTCACCGCCTCCCCGCTCGTCGAGAACACGCCCACCGCCCGGCAAGACGCCCGCCGTCGGTCCCGGCCGGAGCGGCTGACGGCTGTTCAACGGGCCCGCTCCGCACACCTGATCGGCCGATTCCCGGGACAGCGTGATCACCGGGCGGCACAATGGCGGCGACGGCCACAGGTGTTGAGAAGGAGCAGAGTCGTGAGTGAGAGCCACACCCCGGGCGGGTCGGCGAGGCTGAACACCGGTGTGGCGCACAACGCGCGCGTGTGGAACTACTGGATCGGCGGCAAGGACAACTACGAGGTCGACCAGCAGGTCGGCGAGCACGTCGCCGGGATGTTCCCGATCATCCGGGAGATCGCCCGCGCGGACCGCTGGTTCCTCGGCCGGGCGGTGCGGTTCCTGGCCGAGGAGCGCGGGGTGCGGCAGTTCCTGGACATCGGCACCGGGCTGCCGACCGCGGACAACACCCACCAGATCGCCCAGCGGATCGCTCCCGACGCCCGGATCGTCTACGTGGACAACGACCCCATCGTGCTGGCCCACGCCCGCACCCTGCTGACGGGCACCCATGAGGGCGTCACCGACTACATCGACGCGGACGTCCACGATCCCGACGCCATCCTCGAACGCGCCTCCCGGACTCTCGACCTCAGCCGGCCGGTCGCGGTGATGATGCTGGGCATCCTCAACTTCGTCCTGGACACGGAGAAGGCGCGCGAGATCGTACGGAAGGTCGTCGCCGCGGTGCCCTCCGGCAGCTTCCTCGTCCTCACCCACCCCACCTTCGACGACGACCTGGGCGGCGCGGGCCAGATCCCGGCGATGAAGTTCTGGAACGAGAACGCCACCCCGCCGATCACCGCCCGCAGCGGCGAGGACATCGCCGCCTTCTTCGAGGGGCTGGACCTCCTGGAGCCGGGCCTGGTGTCGTGCTCGAAGTGGCGCGCCGAGCCCGGATCGCCCGCCGTGGTACCGCAGTTCGGCGCGGTGGCCGTGAAACCATGACGGAGCAGCCCTGACGGACGCCGAGCGTGGAGGACGTATGACGACCCTTGCCGACCCCGTCCCCGGCGGCCGCCCGGGTGACGTCGAACGGGCCACCGCGCTCGGCGGCGAACTGTCCGGGCGGGGCGTGCACGGCATCGTCCTGGCCTACGTCGACACCGCGGGCGTCGGCCGGGTGAAGACCATCCCCACGGCCAAGCTCGCCTCGGCGGCGGCCTGGGGCGTCGGCATGTCGCCGGTGTTCGACACGTTCCTGGCGAACGACTCCATCGTCTCCACCGACGTCCTGGGCTCCCCGGACGGCGACCTGCGCCTCTACCCCGACCTCGACCAGCTCGTCGTCCTGGCCGGGCAGCCCGGCTGGGCCTGGACGCCGGTCGACCGGATCACACAGGAGGGCGAGCCGCACCCGGGCTGCAGCCGCACGGTCCTGCGCCGCATCGTCTCGGAGGCCGCGGACCGGCACGGCCTCACCTTCAAGGCGGGCATCGAGATCGAGTGGGCCGTCGGACAGGGCCCGGCGGAGGGCGGCGACTTCGCACCCGCGACCTCGGGTCCCGCCTACAGCGCCACCCGCCAGGTCGAACTCAGCGACTACACGGCCGACTTGCTGGCCGCGTTCGCGGCGCAGGGCGTGGACGTCGAGCAGATCCATCCCGAGTACGCGGCGGGGCAGTTCGAGATCTCGGTGGGCGCCCTCGACCCGGTGGCGGCGGCCGACCGGAGCGTCCTGGTCCGGCAGACCATCCGGGCGGTGGCCCGGCGCCACGGGGTGGTGGTGTCCTTCGCCCCGGCGGTCTTCGCGCAGGGCGTCGGCAACGGCGGCCACGTCCACCTCTCCGCCTGGCGCGACGGCGTCAACCTGCACTCCGGGGGCGAGGGCCGCTACGGCATGACCGCCGACGCCGAGTCGTTCGCGGCCGGGGTACTCGCCCGCCTCCCGGCCCTCACGGCCGTGACCGCACCCAGCCCGGCGAGCTATCTGCGTCTCAAACCCTCCCAGTGGGCAGGAGTGTTCACCGCCTGGGGCCGCGAGACCCGCGAGGCCGCGGTACGGGTGGTCACGGGCACGGCGGGCCTGCGCGACCAGGCTGCGAACCTGGAGGTCAAACCGGTCGACCTGGCCGCCAACCCGTATCTGGCCCTCGCCTGCCTCATCGCCGCCGGACTCGACGGCCTGACCTCGTCCACGCCCCTGCCCGAGGAGATCACCGGCGATCCCGCCCGCCTCGACCCCGCGGACGCGGCGGCCCGGGGCGTACACCGCCTGCCGACGTCGCTCACCGAAGCCGTCGAGGAGTTCCGCAAGGACGAACTGCTGCGGGCCGCGCTCGGCCCGGTCCTCGCGGACGCCGTGATCGCCGTACGACAAGGGGAGGTCGCGGCGGCACACGGGATGGACGACGAGCGGCTGGCGGCGGCCTACCGCTGGAAGTACTGACCATGGCCGGCCCGATCCAAGAGGCGCTCGACGCACTGGAGTTGGTGGACCACCACTGCCACGGCGTCGTCACCGCCGACCTGACTCGGGAGGACTTCGAGGACCTGATCACCGAGGGCGCTGCCTGGCCCGGCAGCTCCCCCTTCGACAGCCCCGTCGGCGTATCGATCCGCCGCCACTGCGCCCCGCTGCTGGATCTGCCGCGCCACGCACCACCCGATGAGTACCTCGCCCGGCGGGCCGAGTTGGGCCGGCAGGAGGTACACCGCCGCTTCCTCACCGCCGCGCGGACGAGCACCTTCTGCGTGGACACCGGGTACGCCCCGGAGCGCCTCACCACGCCCGCGGAACTGGCCGGGACCGCGGGCGGGACGGCGTACGAGGTCGTACGGCTGGAGGGCGTCGCCGAGGCGGTGGCGGCGCAGGGCGTCGAGCCCGACGACTATGGCGACGCCTTCCAGGCCGCCGCGCTGGAGGCTGTGCAGCGGCCGGGCGTGGTGGCGGTGAAGTCCGTGGCCGCGTACCGCACCGGCTTCGACCTGGACCCGGCGCGCCCGTCCGTCGCAGAGGTCACCGAAGCGGCCCGGCACTGGTCGGCGGGCGGCGGCCGGCTGGACGATCCGGTCCTCGTACGGCACCTGCTGTGGACCGCGGTCGACCTCGGCCTCCCCCTGCAGCTCCACACCGGCTTCGGCGACAACGACATCCGGCTGCACCGGGTCGACCCCGCCCACCTCACCGACTGGCTGCACCTGACGGCCGGCACCATCCCGGTGCTGCTCCTGCACTGCTGGCCGTACCAGCGCCAGGCCGCCTATCTGGCCGCGGTGTTCGAGCACGTGTACCTGGACGTGGGCCTCACCCTCCACTACGTCGGCCCGGCGCGCGCCCGGGCGGTTCTGGAGGAGGCCTTGGAGATCACGCCGTTCCGCAAGCTGCTGTACAGCTCCGACGCGTACGGTGTGGCCGAGTTCTACTGTCTGGGCGCGCTCGCCTTCCGCCGCGGGCTGGCCGGTCTGCTGCAGGACCGGGTGGACGCCGACGAACTGAGTCTGCCGGACGCACTGCGGTTCGCCGAGTGGGCGGGAGCACACAATGCGCGCCGGGTCTACGGCCTTTCCGGCCCCTCCTGAAAGTATGATCAAGCAATGTCTGACATGACCGAAACCACGCCGGGCTGGCTCAGCTCCGACGACCTCGAGCTGGCACGCGCCCGTATGCCGATCCTGTACGTCGAGGCCGTGCCCGTGCGCGTCGACGACAGCGGCGAAGTCACCAGCGTCGGCCTGTTGCTGCGCATCGGCCCGGACGGGACGGTCAGCCGGACCCTGGTCTCCGGTCGCGTCCTGCACCACGAGCGGGTCCGTGACGCCCTGCTGCGGCACCTGGAGAAGGACCTCGGCCCGGTGGCGCTGCCCCGGATCCCGGCCTCCCTTCAGCCCTTCACGGTGGCGGAGTACTTCCCGACGCTGGGCGTCACGCCGTACCACGACCCGCGCCAGCACGCGGTGTCCCTGGCCTACGTCGTCCCGGTCACCGGCGACTGCCGGCCCCGGCAGGACGCCCTGGACCTGGTGTGGTTCAGCCCGCAGGAGGCCGTGTCGGAGGCGGTGCAGAGCGAGATGCCCGGCGGGCACGGGGTGCTGCTCAGGCAGGCCCTCGCTCACGTCGGCTGCTCTGTTTGAGCATCGTGCTGAAGGGTGTGACGGGGCGCTCCATGCGCTCCCCGTCCACGGTGATGTCGGCCGCCTCGTTGTAGAACGCCAGGAGTCCCTTGATCGCGCCCACGGCGGGCAGCGGCTCCGGGTAGCTCCAGACGATGTTCGGCGGCACGTCGGCCTCGCCCCGCACCGACCAGTACTGTGCCGTGCCCTTGTAGGGGCAGCCGGTGTGGTGCTCGGTGGGTTCGAGGAGGTCGAGGCGGACGTCCTCGCGCGGAAGGTAGTAGCGGGTCGGCAGACCGGTCTCGAAGAGCAGCACGGGCCGGTGGGTATCGGCGACGAGCATGCCGCCGACCGACACCTGGACATGCCGGCTGCTCGCGATGGCATCCACCCGCTTGTGCGGGTCACGGGGGTGGATGAAGATCTCTTCCTCCTCCTCGTACCAGTGGTCCAGGCCCCTGCCGCTGCGCCGGAACCACTCGAAGGCGATGTACTCGGCCAGGTCGGCGGCCGGGAAGGTCCAGGCGGCGTTCTCCAGCAGCTCACCGTCGACTTCGAGGTCGTAGAAGATCCTGGAGCCGGTGTGGGCGCCCGTCCGCGGGTTCTTCGCGGGGCGCAGCAGGTCCTCACGGACGTCCTCGCGCGGGAAGGCGTACTGCGGTACGGGCAGCGAGGGCTCCCAGACGAGGACGGGGTGCCTGCTGTCGACGACGGTGACGTCACCCTTGCGGCCGCGCACCCAGCGTTCGCTGGGCTCCCACAGGAGGCCTTCGGGGGTGGTGCGCAGGGATCGTTCGGTGGGGAGTGCACTCATGGACCGCTCTCCTTCGGCTCGTCGTCAGGGCACTCGGTCGTCACACGGTTGCGGCGGCCGCTTCTTGCAGGGCGGTCGCCGCGCCGTGGACGATCGGGTCGCCGTGGCCGAAGACCGCCGTGTCGGCCTTCAACTCGGCCAGGCGGTGCAGCGACTGGACGGCCCGGGCGCGATCGGTGTTGAAGACGCCCAGCATGGTGCGGCCGACGTTGGCGACGGCGTCTCCGGTGAACAGGACGCTCGGCCCGGGCAGGTGGAGGGCGATCGACCCGTCCGTGTGCCCGGGCACCGCGACCACCACTGCGCCGCCGCCGAAGTCCAGCACATCACCATCCTCCACCTCCCTGTCCACCCGGCACGGCGGAGCCGGGGAAAGGGGCGGTAGCGCCGCCAGGATCGGCACCTCGAAGTCCTCCAGCACCGGCGGCGCCCCGGCCGTCTCTCCCCGGATCACCGGCGCCTCCAGCCGATGCGCCAGCACCTCCGCGCCGTGCCGGGCGGCCAGTTCTGCGGCCGAGCCCGTGTGGTCCTCGTGCCAGTGCGTCAGCACGATCCGCCGCAGCGCGCCGTCGAGTGCTTCCTCGATCTGCGCGGCGCAGTCCGCCGTCCCGGTGTCGATCAGGGTCAGCTCGTCGCCGTCCCGCCACAGACAGGCCGCCCCCACCGGAAAGCGAAGCACCCATAGCTCCGGCAGTACCTCGATCACATCCATGCCTTCAGCGTGCCGGGCCGCCCTTGCGGCCATACGGCCGTTCGCTGACGGCTCAGCAGGCGGTCACCTGCGCTCCAGCGCGGCCAGCCGCAGTTCGAGCTGGTCGACCCGGTGCCGTAGCAGGGCGACCTGGGCTTCCAGGCTGATTTCCCGCTCCGCCCGGCGCTGAATGCGCGGGGACGCGGCGGCGCGCTCGATCACCGCGTCGAGCTGGACGAGGCGCTGCGGCCCGTTCGGGCCGTCCACCAGCCGGGACTGGATCTCGCCGTTGCGGTACCAGGCGCGCAGGGCCGAGCGAGACACCCCGGTCTCGGCTTCCGCCTTGGCCAGTGTGACCCAGGGTTTTTCGTCCAGCTGTTCGAACAGTTCCAGCTCGTTCTGCCAGCGCGCGAGCCGGTCCTCCCAGTCCGACGGTGTCTCCATCACACCCTCCCTTCGACACGGTGACCCTATCAATAGCAGTGTATTGACAGGGTTGAGAGCATGGAGACATGACTTTCGAGAGGTTCACGGGGAAAGCCCGTCAGGTGGTCGTCGCTGCTCAGGAGCAGGCGAGGCTGCTCAAGCACAACTACATCGGTACGGAGCACCTCCTGTTGGGGCTGCTCGAGGTGCCGGACGGCACGGCAGCGAAGGTCCTGCACCAGCTCGGGTACGGCAAGGAAGCGGTGCAGGCCGACATCGCCGCGATCGTCAAGCCCGGCACGCAGGAGCTGAGCGGCCACATCCCGTTCACGCCGCAGTCGAAGAAGACACTGGAACTCGCTCTGCGCGAGGCGCAGCGACTGCACCACAACCACGTCGGTACGGAACACATCCTGCTCGCCCTGGTCAGGGAGGGTGCGGGCATCGGCGCGAAGGTGCTCGCCGAGCGGATCCATCCGATCAGCAAGATCCGCACCGCGGTGCTGGCATCGGTGGAGGGGGCGCAGGACGCTGCGGCCGGCCCATGGCCGAGCGGGACACCCGCCACCGAGGACACCCTGTCCACCGCGGGCGCACTGGCCGGTGGCGCTCCGGTCGGCAGCCATCACCTGCTGGAGGCGATGCTGCGGGCGGAGAACAGCATGGCGGCCAGGGTGCTGCGCGAACTCGGCGTCGACCCGGACGCCGTAGCCGCCAAGATCGACGAACTGGATCCGGAGACGACCACGGACGCGAACCCGGAGGAGGCCGCCGCCCGCAAGATGGAGATCCGGCTGGTCGACGACGAGGTGCACCTCATCCTGCGGGACCCCACGACGGTCGCGGCGGCCAAGAAGGTGACCGAGCTGTCGGGCGGCCCGATCCAGGGCGTCGGACCGGTCGCCGGCCTGTTCGTCCCGCTGTGGCGCTCGGCCGACCAGCTCCTCCAGCAGATCCGGCGCACCCTGGAACCGGAGCCGGAAGAAGACGACGGATCGGCCGCGAGCAAGGTCGCCAAGGCCGTCCGCACGGTCCTCGCGCCCCGGCTCCGCCGATGAACGTCACCATCGTGGGAGCCGGCTTGGGCGGCCTGGCACTTGCCCGTGTGCTGCACGTGCACGGCATCGACTCCGTCGTCTACGAGCGTGAAGCGTCGCGCGGTGCGCGCGGCCAGGGCGGCATGCTCGACATCCACTCCGGCCAGCGGGCACTGCGCGAGGCCGGTCTGATCGACCAGTTCCACGCGATTGCCCGTGGCGAAGGCCAGGACATGCGCCTTCTCGAGCCGGACGGCACCCTGCTGCTCCAGGAGGACACGCCCGACGACGCCCCGCCCGACCGACCCGAGGTCGACCGTGCCGATCTGCGCAACCTGCTGCTGGACTCCCTTCCCGACCACACGGTGCGCTGGGGGCACGCGGTCGAAGCCGCCGACGACGGACTGCTGCGCTTCGCCGACGGCAGCCGTACGACGTACGACCTGCTGGTCGGCGCCGACGGCGCGCAGTCCCGGGTCCGTGCACTGCTCACCGACGCCCGACCGGTGCACACCGGCCAGAGCATCGTCGAGCTCGGTATTCCCGACATCGACCGCACCCACCCGGACCTCGCGGCGATGGTTGGGCGCGGCAACTACTGGGTCCTCGGCGACGGACAAGCCCTGTCGGCGCAGCGCAACGGCGACGGCCGCGTACGTGTGTACCTCAGCTTCCACGACACCGCCGAGGACTGGCTCGCCACCAGCGGGATCCCCTTCGGCAACCCAGCGGCCGCCCGGGCCCGGCTGATCGACCTGTTCAGCGGCTGGCACCCACGGTTCACCGCACTGATCGCAGCCTGTGACGACACGGTGCTGCCGCGGTCGATCACCACTCTCCCGGTCGGTCTGACCTGGCCGTCGAGGCCGGACGTCACCCTGGTCGGCGATGCCGCGCACCTGATGCCACCGGTGGGTCAGGGCGCCAATATGGCACTGCTCGACGGCGCCCTGCTCGGCCTCGCGCTGGCCGCGCACCCCGACGACCAGCCCGCCGCCGTCGAGGAGTACGAACGCGAGATGTTCGAACGCACCGGCGCCGCCGGCCGGCAGTCGGCGCGCATGCAGCAACTCCTGTCGTCACCGGACCCCGCGCGGAAACTGCTCGCGTTCTTCCAACCCGGCTGAAGGCATGATGGCCCCCATGGACCTTGAGCCGTACCGGGGCGAGTTGGTGGCGTACTGCTATCGGATGGTGGGCTCGTTCCACGAGGCCGAGGATCTGGTGCAGGAGACGATGCTGCGGGCGTGGAAGGCCCGGGAGCGGTATGACGCCTCGCGCGCGTCGGTGCGGACCTGGCTGTACCGGATCGCCACCAACGTCTGTCTGACCGCGCTGGAGGGGCGGGCGCGCCGGCCGTTGCCGTCCGGGCTCGGTGCGCCGAGCGAGGACCCGGGGGCGCCGCTCACGCCGGCCTTCGACATCCCGTGGCTGCAGCCGTTCCCCGACGCGCGGTACGACGTCGAGACGCGGGCCGCTCTACGGCTGGCGCTGGTGGCGGCGATGCAGCTGCTGCCGGCGCGGCAGCGGGCCGTGCTGGTGCTGCGCGAGGTGCTGGAGTTCAGTGCCGCGGAGGTCGCGGAACAGCTCGGGACGACGGTCGCCGCCGTCAACAGCTCGCTGCAGCGGGCCCGCGCCGCGGTCGCCGAGGCGGGCGATCCGGGCGAGGTACAGGAGCCGGACGACGCGGAGGCACGGAAGGTCGTGCAGCGGTACGCGCGTGCCTTCGAGGCGGCCGACGTCCCCGCCCTGGTGCGGCTGCTGACCGACGCGGCCGTGCTGGAGATGCCTCCGGTGCCGCTGTGGTACCGGGGCCGCCGCGACTACGGCCTGTTCATGGAGCGGGTCTTCGAGATGCGCGGGACCGGGTGGCTCACACGGCAGCTGTCCGCCGGCGGACAGCCCGCTCTCGCCGCCTACGCGCCCGCCGAGGACGGCCGGCACCGGCTGCACACCCTGCAGGTGTTCACGGTGGCCGGCGGGCGGGTCGCGAGGAATGTGGTGTTCGCGGATCCGCGTGTCTTCGAGGCGTTCGACCTGCCCGGGGAGATTTCTCGGGACGACTTCGGCCGCGGGCGATGAGTCCGGGAGGGGTCGCCGGTACATACCGGTGACCACCGATCGAGACTTCCAGAGGACCTCGCCATGAGCGTCATCGTCATCGCATTCACCACTCTGGACGGCTTCGTCTCCGACCCGGACGGCCGCGCGGGCACCCCCGGCGGCGGCTGGATGTTCCGGCACGGCCCCGAGGCGGTGGCCGGGGACAAGTTCCGGCTCGGGGCCGCCCTGGACGAGGGGGTCCTGCTGCTGGGTCGCACCACCTGGGAGCTGTTCTCCCAGCTGTGGCCGTACCGCGACGACGCGTTCTCCGCGCGTATGAACGCCGCCCGGAAGCTCGTCGCCACCCGCACCCTCACCGACGTGTCCGCCTGGGCCAACTCGCAGATCCTCACGGGCGCCCTGGTGGACGCGGTCAAGCAGGAGAAGCGTGACGTGGTGGTCGCCGGCAGCCTGAGCGTCGTCCGCGCCCTGATGGCCGAGGACCTGGTCGACGAATACCGGCTGATCACCTTCCCCACGCTTCTCGGCACGGGCGACCGTCTCTTCCCCACGGACACCCCGCCCGTCCACCTCGAGTGCGAGTCGGCGGAGCGGACGGGTCCTGCCGTCCTCGCGTGCTACCGCAGGACCGGACGATGACGGCACGCTTCCTCGTCCTCTACGGGACTCCGCCCGACCCCGCGGCATTCGACCGGCACTACCGCGAGGTGCACCTCCCGCTCGCCCGCAAGCTGCCCGGCCTGCGCCGGTACACGCTCGGCCGCGAGGCCACCGCCGTACGCGGGGGCGAACCACCCCATCTGGTCGCGGAGTTGGAGTGGGACACGATGGAGGAACTGCGCACGTCGTTCGCCTCCCCGGAGGGCCGCGCCTGCGCCGAGGACGCGGAGCGCCTGCAGATGCTTGCAGCGGTACGCAGCATGGTCTTCACCGTGGGCGAGGCCTGACGCCGGCCCTGGTCACGGGGGTCAGGCCGGGTCCTCCGTCCTGCGCTGAGCGGTGCCGGGGGTGCCGGTGTCGCGGTGCCATTCGACGACCAGTTCGTCCTTGGTACCGAAGCGGACCAGGTGGCGGCCGACGACGTCCTCGAGCAGGTCGAGGTGCTCGGCGTCGGCCTCCACCGAGAGCAACAGGGCTCCCTCGGCCGCGGTGAGGGAGCCCGTCCCGTCCTGGAAGACCAGGCTTCCCTCCCCGCTCTCCTCGTCCCAACTGGTCTGGATGCGGCGCCCGAGGTGGGAGGCGAGCTGCTTGGCGTAGCGGTGCGGGCGGTCGGTGATGACGCGGGCTTCGGAGCGGGGCATGGCGGACTCCCGGGTTCGCAGTGACGCGGCTGGAGTCGAGGGTACGGATTCAGCGGTGTTCGGGGTTCTCCGCGTCGAAGCGGCAGCCGGCGTCCCACTCGGAACGCTGGTTGCCATGGGCCGGGATGCCCTTGGCGCGCTTCAGCATGGCGGCCAGATGCATCAGGTTCCAGGTCATGAACGTGGTGTTGCGGTTGGTGAAGTCGTTCTCCGGGCCGCCCGATCCGGGGTCCAGATACGACGGTCCGGGCCCCGCCGCCCCGATCCAGCCGGCGTCGGCCTGCGGCGGGATCGTGTAGCCCAGGTGCTGGAGGCTGTAGAGGACGTTCATCGCGCAGTGCTTCACGCCGTCCTCATTGCCGGTGATCAGACAGCCGCCGACCCTGCCGTAATAGGCGTACTGTCCGGCGGGGTTGAGCAGCGAGGAACAGCTGTAGAGCCGCTCGATCACCTGCTTGGTGACCGAGCTGTTGTCGCCGAGCCAGATCGGCCCGGCGATGACCAGGATGTCCGCGGCCATCACCCGCTCGTACAGCGCCGGCCAGTCGTCGGTGGTGAAGCCGTGCTCGGTCATGTCGGGGTAGACGCCGGGCGCGATGTCATGGTCGACGGCGCGGATCTCGGAGGTGGTGACCCCGCGCGACATCATGATCGACGCGCTCTTGTCGATCAGTCCCTGGGTGTGGCTGAGCTGGGGCGAGGGCTTGAGGGTGCAGTTGACGAACAGGGCGGTGAGGTCCTCGAAGCGATACGCCTCGTCGGTCGCGGGCGATGCGGTCATGGGCGTACTCCTTCAGACGGGATCGCCGGGGCGGGTCCGAGCCGCGGCTCAGCAGCAGCCTCTCGCCGGGGCGGCGTTTTGTCCTGCTCTGGCGCGACGGCGTAAGAGACCCGTCATATCGGGACGGCGTACGCCGCGCGTCGGCAGCCCGGTGCGGGGATCCTGGAAGGATGACGATCGACGTGTCCGTGGCACGCGTCATTCCGCTGTCACCCGAGCGGGTGGCGGAGTACGCCATGGACTGGCGCCACGACGCCGACTGGACGCAGGGCATTCGTACGGCCGAGCTGACCCGTGAGGCGGACGGGGGCGGTTTCGGCGTCGGTGCCGAGGTCACCCGGACGGCGTTCTTCCTCGGACGGCGCATCGACTACGTCCTGCGCGTGGCCGCACACGACTTCCCGCGGCTGCTGGACATGGTGTCGGTGGCGGGTCCCATGCCCATGCACGTGACGTACTCCTTCGAGCCGAGCCCGGACGGCACCCTGGCCCGCATCCGGGTCCAGGGCGGCTCCGGCGGCTTCTACCGGTTGGCCGCGCCGCTCCTGGCCCGCCAGGTCCGCTCGTCCCTGCGCAAGGACCTCCGCGACCTCGAACGCAGACTCACGCACCACACGGATTGAGGCCCCTCATGGCGTACGACGAAGGACTTGCCGAACGGATTCGGCAGCATCTGGGCGCCGATCCCGGCGTCGCCGAGAAGCGGATGTTCGGCGGCATCGCGTTCCTGCTGCACGGCAACATGGCCGTCGGTGTGACCGGCGACGATCTGATGGTCCGGGTCGGCCCCGACGCGACGGACGCCGCGCTGGCCCGCCCGGGTGCCCGTCTGTTCGACATGACGGGCCGCCCGATGCGCGGCTGGGTCGTCGTGGACTCCTCGGCGGTGACCGAGGACGAGACACTCGGCGAATGGATCGACGAGGGGTACGGCTTCGCCGCGGGTCTGCCGCCCAAGTGAGGCGGAACGGTCTCAGTGCGCGGCGTCCAGCCGGAACCGCTGCTCCTGGGTCAACTCCAGGTCGACCGCTGCCAGGTTCTCCTCCAGCTGCGCGAGCGTGGAGGCACCGGCCAGCGGGATGATCGGGAGATCGCCACCCGACTGCCAGGCCAGCACGATCTGGTTGGCGGTGGCGCCCGTCTCGCGGGCGATCTCGCGCAGGACGGTGAGCCGGGCCGGAGTACCGGGGTGGTCGTAGTCCGAGGGCAGTCGGTCGGGGTGGGTGTAGCTGCCCTTGAGGAGGGGTGAGTACGCGACCAGGGTCAGGGCCGGGTCGGCTCGCAGATACGTCAGCAGGTCGGGGCCCGCGTGGCCGAGGCTGCCGTCCGGGAACATGTCGCCGGGTACGTCGGTGCGCGGGCGCAGATAGCTGTGTGCGTACTGGAGCACCTCGTAGCCCGGCAGCCCGGCCGCGGCGGCGATCGCGCGGGCCCGCTCCACCCGCCAGGCGGCCTGGTTGCTGACGCCGAGCAGTCCGACCGTGCCCTCGGCGACCAGTTCCGCGAAGCCCTCGACCGTCTCGCGCTGGGGCACGGTCGGGTCGTCGATGTGGGCGTAGAGCAGGTCGAGCCTGTCGACGCCGAGGCGTTCGCGGCTGCGTTCGGCGGACTCGCGGATGACCTTCGCCGACAGGCCCTCCGGGTTGTCGATGTAGCTGGTGCCGGGGGCCAGCGGGCGGGCGCCCAGCTTCGTCGCGATGAAGATCTCGTCGCCGATGCCGCGGCTGCGCCGCCAGCGGCCGAGGAGTTCCTCGCTCTGGCCGCCCTGGCCGCCGTCGACCCAGAAGGCGTAGTTGTCGGAGGTGTCGATGAAGTTGCCGCCGGCCTCGACGTACCGGTCGAGCAGAGCGAACGACGTCTCCTCGTCCGTCCGCGAGCCGAACAGCATCGCGCCGAGCGCGAGCACGCTCACCTCGCGGCTGGTGTGCGGGTCCGTTCCGATGGTGCGGTACTTCATGCCGGGTCCTCCCCTTCGCGCCCGCGGTTTCGGGTACGAACGGGAGTCTTCAGCTTGAAGCGCACACGAAGTCAAGGGGACCCGGGCGCACTACTTCCTGAAGGGACCCTCCAGCGCCGCCCACTGCAACAGCATGATCGTCTTGGCGTCGGCGATCTCGCCGGTGCGGATCATCTCCAGGGCCCGGCGGAAGGGCAGTTCGACGATCTCGATGTCCTCACCCTCCTCGTCGAGGCCGCCGCCCTCGTGGGTGCGGGTCGAGGGGCCGTAGGCGGCGGCGTAGAAGCTGACGCGTTCGGTGACCGAGCCCGGGCTCATGTAGACGTCGAAGACGTGCTGGACCTCGCCGATGGTGTGCCCGGTCTCCTCCACCACCTCGCGGCGGACGGCCAGTTCGGGGTGCTCGTCCTCGTCGTCGAGGAGTCCGCCCGGGGTCTCGACCAGCATGCCGTCGGGATGCCCGTTGACATACACCGGGAAGCGGAACTGCCTGGTGAGCAGCACGGTTTCGCGTTCGGTGTCGTAGAGCAGCATGGTGGCGCCGTTGCCGCGGTCGTGTGTCTCGCGCTGCTGGGTGGACCAACTGCCGTCGGCGTGCCGGAAGTCGAAGGTGGTGGCGCGCTCGACGTACCAGTGGCTGGAGAGCAGTTTCACCTCCCGCACCTTCACACGGGGATTGCCGGTCAGGTCGAGCCCGGCACGGTCCAGGCCGGTACGGCCGCGGCGGTCCGGGGTGTCGATGCCGGCGGTCATCGGACACCGCCGGTCCTGCGGAAGGCTGTGTGAAAGTGGGTCATGCTCGCTTCTACCATGGCCGCGGCCGTCTCCGGCTGAGGCCGGGGGGCCGGAGGGCAGATGAAGCCGCGTCCCATCAGCGAGTCATGGCCTCGCATCGAATGCCGGTCACGAGATCGCGAACGCATCCGAGAGCTGGCTCCTCCTGCCACCGGACAGGCGGGACGGACTCCGCCGCCACGGCTCAAGCCACGCTCAGCACATGCGAGTGCCAGGCCGGCAGGTCGACGAAGAGGCCCGGGGTGAGTAGTTGGTCGCCGTCGCGGTCGTAGGTCTGGCCCGTGAGCAGGTCGGTCAGGTGGCAGGGGTGGCCGGACAGGTCGGGCCAGGGTAGGGGGACTTGGCCCTGGGACGGGGTGTCGGAGTAGTTGACGATCACGAGGTGACGGGTGGCGGGGCCGGTCCAGCTCCAGGCGAGCAGGTTGCGGTGGGTGTCGTTGTCCGGCCAGCCGGTGGTGGTGAGAAGACGCCAGTCGCCTTCGCGAACGGCGGTCGCGGCAGGGAGCAACTGGCCATAGAAGGCGCGGAGTTGCTCGTCGGGGGGTTCCTGTGGGCGGCGGGCGAGGAAGACGGGTGGGCGGACCTTGCGGCCCTCGAACTGGCCCTCGTGCCAGAGCGTCGCGCCGGGCAGGGTGGCGATGGTGACGGCTGCGGCGCGCTCCTGCGCGCCGGGCAGGGTGGCGGCGGCCCGCGGCTCGTCGTGGTTCTCCAGGAAGCGGACCAGGCCGCGCTGGTAGGTGAGGTCGGCCTGGAGGTGGGTGCGGGTCGACTCGGCGTCCTCGTGGAGGAGGCGGTCGTACAGCCGCTTGTCGTAGCAGTGGTCGAAGCCCTGCTGCTGCAGGGCCCATTCGAGGTCCCAGTACGCCTCGGCGACGAAGAGGAGGTCGGGGTGGTGCGCCCGGACGCGCGGAACGACGTACGGCCAGAAGTCGTCCGCGGGGGGCGGGCCCGCCCGGTCGCCCCAGGTCTTGGCGAAGACGTCGTTCATCAGCAGCATCGCCATGTCGCAGCGCACGCCGTCCGCCTGGTCGCCGATGGAGACGAGCGTGTCGACGGCCGCGGTGCGCAGGTCCGCGCTGAAGGCGTTGAGCTGGACGACGTCCGGCCAGGGGGCGAAGTACGGGTCGCGGCCGTTGGCGTAGATGTGGCCGCCGACGTCGAGGAAGGCCTCGGGTGACCGGTCCAGGTCTTCGCGGCTGCCCTGGATCAGGCGCTCGGGATGCTCGGTGAGCCAGGGGTGGTCGGGGGCCACATGGTTGGGCACGTAGTCGAGGATCAACCGCACGCCCCGGTCGGCCAGTCGGGCGCGCGCCTCGGCCAGGCCGTCCGGGCCGCCGAGTGAGGCGTCGACGACGTAGTTCCGTACGCAGTAGGCGGATCCGGCGATGTCCGCCTGGGTCAGGTCGGGCAGCGCCTGGCGGAACGACGCGAGCAGGGACTCGTCGCGCAGGGCGATCGCGAGGCCTGCCGGGCTGCGCTCCCAGACGCCCATCAGCCAGACGGTGTCGATGCCGGGCAGGGCGACCTCGTCCCAGACCTCGGCGGGGACATCGCCGAGGGTGACGCGGCGCCCGTACCGCCCACTCAACTCACCCAACCAGACAAGGGTGTTGATCTCGTGGACGACGGTCATGACAGGGGCTCCTCGTCGCCCGAGCCCGCGAACCGTTCATCCCGCTTGTCCTGGTCATTCACAGACCGCAGCGACTCCCGGCCGCCGCGGTGCCAGTCGTCGGCGCTGATGGCGTGGAAGAGGGTCGCGGTGGCGGCCACCAGTCCGGTCCAGCCGGTCTGGTGGGAGGCGCCGAGGCCCGCGCCGTTGTCGCCGTGGAAGTACTCGTAGAAGAGGATCAGGTCCTTCCAGTGCGGGTCCTTGGCGAACTTGGGCTGTGCGCCGTGGACCGGGCGGTGGCCGTCCTCGCCGGTCAGGAAGGTGGCGGTGAGCCGGTCGGAGATCTCGCGGGCGACCTCGTACAGGTTCAGCTGCCGTCCGGAGCCGGTCGGGCACTCCACGGTGAAGCCGGGACCGTGATAGCCGTGCAGGTTCAGCAGGGCGCGGATGAGCAGGAGGTTCATCGGGAACCAGACCGGGCCGCGCCAGTTGGAGTTGCCTCCGAACATGGCGGAGTCGGACTCGGCGGGCAGATAGCCGACGCCGTACGTCTGGCCGTGCACGTCGAAGTGGTACGGGTGCTCGGCGTGGTAGCGGGAGAGGGACCGGATGCCGTGCGGGCCGAGGAACTCCTCCTCGTCGAGCATGCGGGCGAGGATGCGGCGCAGCCGGTCCTCGCCGAAGAGGGCGAACAGGTAGCGGCCGTTCTCGTCGGCCGTGCCCAGGTCGTGCTGTTGGACGACGGCCTCGACTGCCGGATGCCGCCGGATGAACTCCTTGGCTCCTTCCACGAGTTCGGGGAAGGTACGGTCGGCGCGGCCGCCGATGACGCTGCTCGCCGCCAGCGGTATCAAGCCGACCAGGGACCGCACCTTCAGCCGGGTCGCGGTGCCGTCGGGCAGCCGCAGCACGTCGTAGAAGAAGCCGTCCTCCTCGTCCCACAGGCTGGCGTTGTCCTTGCCGATGCGGTTCATGGCGACCGCGATCCACGCGAAGTGCTCGAACAGCATCTGCGCCTGCTCGACGTAGACGGGGTTGTCGACGGCGAGTTCGATGGCGATGTCGAGGAGGTTCTGGCAGTACAGCGCCATCCAGGCGGTGCCGTCGGCCTGGTCGATGTGGCCGCCGGTGGGCAGCGGCGCGCTGCGGTCGAAGACGCCGATGTTGTCCAGGCCGAGGAAGCCGCCCTGGAAGACGTTGTTGCCGTCGACGTCCTTGCGGTTGAGCCACCAGGTGAAGTTCTTCATCAGCTTCTGGAAGGCGTTCTCGAGGAAGGCGCGGTCGGCGTGGCCGGTGCGGTGCTTCTCGAGTTCGTAGACGAACAGGACCGCCCAGGCGTGCACGGGCGGGTTGACGTCGCCGAAGTTCCATTCGTACGCAGGGATCTGGCCGTTGGGGTGGAGGTAGAGCCGGCGCAGGAGGAGCTCCAGCTGTCCCTTGGCGAAGCCGATGTCGACCATGGACAGGGCGAGGGTGTGGAAGGCGAGGTCCCAGGCCGCGAACCAGGGGTATTCCCAGGTGTCCGGCATCGACATGACCTCGTCGTTGACCATGTGGTACCAGGCGCTGTTGCGGATGTTCGGGTCGGCTGCGAGGGGGTCCACGCCGTGCTCGGCCAGCCAGCGCTCGACGTCGAGGTAGTAGTACTGCTTGCTCCACAGCATCCCGGCGAGCGCCTGGCGCACCAGCCGCCGCTCGTCCTCGCTCATGCCGTCGGGGACGACGTCCTCGTAGAAGGCGTCGGCCTCCGTCCGGCGGATGTCCATGGTGGCCGCGAAGTCCGCCCAGGGATCGGCGAGTTCGACGTCGGAGAGCCGTAGCCGGACGGTCGCGCTGTCACCGGCGGGGACGGTCAGGGTGTGGTGGAGGGCGGCCTTGGTACCGGTCTGCGCGGGGTTGACGGCGCCGGTCTCGCCGTGGACGACGCAGCGGTCGATGCCGTCCTTGACGTAGGGCGTGCTGTTGGGGCTGTGGAAGATGCGCTGGTTGTTGGTCTCGTTGTCGGTGAACAGGGCAGGGGCGTCCGTGTCGCAGTACAGCCGGCGCGGGCCGAGTTCGTCGTGGTCGGCGCGGATGGCGTCCGCCGTCTTCGTGAGGCTCGGTACGGCGGTGCCGCCGGCCCAGGACCAGGTGTGCCGGAACCAGAGGGTCGGCAGGAGGTGGAGGGTGGCCTCCTCGGGGCCGCGGTTGTGCGCGGTGATCTCCACGAGCATGTCCTCGGGGCCGGCCTTGGCGTACTCGACGAAGACGTCGAAGTAGCGGTCCTCGTCGAAGATGCCGGTGTCGAGCAGTTCGTACTCGAAGTCGCGGCGGCCGCGGGCCTTGTTGGTGTCGACGAGGTCGGCGTAGGGGAACTCCCCCTGCGGATACTTGTACAGGTACTTCATGTACGAGTGGGTGGGCGTGCTGTCGAGGTGGAAGTAGTACTCCTTGACGTCCTCGCCGTGGTTGCCCTCGGCGTTGGTCAGGCCGAACATCCGTTCCTTGAGGATCGGGTCGCGGCCGTTCCACAGGGCCAGGGAGAAGCAGAGCCGCTGCTTGTCGTCACTGATGCCGGCGATGCCGTCCTCGCCCCAGCGGTAGGCGCGGGAGCGCGCCTGGTCGTGGGTGAAGTACGACCAGGCCTCGCCATCCGGGCTGTAGTCCTCCCGGACGGTTCCCCACTGCCGCTCACTGAGGTAGGGGCCCCAGCGGCGCCAGTCCGCCAGGGACGCGTCGGCCTCGGCGAGCCGCTGCCGTTCGGCGCCCACCGTGCCACTGTCCTCCGCCATCGCCGCCTCCTCCGCCCAGCCAGGCATTGCTCCCAGACTCGGACGTCTCGGACGGGGCCGCAATGGGTGGGGGGCGGAGGGGTGGCGTAGAGGATCAGCTGTCGGCGGGCATCACACTGCTGATCTCGCCCTTTTTGTCCGCCACGAGATAGCCGGTCCGGCCGTAGTCGTCAGTGAGGTAGATCCTCATCCCGACGGCAAAGCCGAAGGCGTTGCCCGGGGGGTCCAGCAACAGGTATCGGGTGTTCGCCTTGGGCACCTTGAGTCTCTTCTTCGCCTGGACCAGCAGTGAGGGGACCTTGTCCCAGTCGAAGCCGTCCAGGCGGACGGGTTTCTCCTCGCCGGACAGTGTGCCCTTGCTGATGTCCTCCTGTACGCCTTGGCCGGAGCGGTAGGTGTACGAGTCGTACGCGGTGTCGCTGCCCTTCACCATCACGTCGGCCGAGACGTACTGCGGGTAGACCGTCAGGTCGCCGAAGCGGTCCCGGCCGGTCTCCTTCTCGATGGCCGCGATCGCGGTGCGGATGCCCTGCGGGGTCAACAGGTCGGTCGTGGCGGTCTGTTCCTCGGCCGTGGGAGAGGCGGTGGAGCCGGCCAAGGGCGTGGCCGTGGCGCGGGAGCCCGTGGTGCGGGAGCCCGTGCCTCCGGACGCGTGCGTGTCCGACCCCGGCAGCAGGGTCCATACGAGGACCCCGGCGAGGGTGACTCCGGCGGTGGGCAGGACGAGCAGCGTCCAGCGACGGCGACCGGCAGGCACCGGGGTGGTCGGTGCGGCGTACGGCGGTGGGGCGTCCTGCGGCGAGGTGTCCCACGGTGGGACGGCCGGGGGTTGCAAGGGGAAGGACGTAAGGGTCCCGGTCTGGGTCTGCCGGGCGGCGTCGGCCAGCATCCGTTCCAGTTGCCGGGCGTCGGGGCGGGCCTGGGGATCGCGGACGAGGACGCGGGCGAGGACGTCCGTCAGGGGGCCGGCCTTGACCGGCGGCGGTATGTCGTCGGTGAGGACGGCGGCGAGGGTCGCAAGGGTCGTACCCCGGCGCAGTGGATGGTGGCCCTCGACGGCGACGTACAGCATCATCGCGAGCGACCACAGGTCCGAGGCCGCGCCGCCGTCCTTGCCGGAGACCCGCTCGGGCGCCATGTAGTCGGGGGTGCCGATGACGGAGCCGGTGGCGGTGAGGGCGGTGGCCTCGCGGAGGGCGGCGATGCCGAAGTCGGTGAGCACCGGGCGGCCGTCGGGGCGCAGCAGGACGTTGGCCGGTTTCACGTCACGGTGTTCGATGCCGGCCTCGTGGGCGGCCCGCAGCGCGTCCAGCACTTCGAGGCCGATGCGTGCCGCCTCGATCGGGTTCATCGGGCCGCGGGCGAGGCGGTCGGCCAGGGAGCCGCCGGTCACGAGTTCCATGACGATCCACGGGTAGGTCCCGGGGCCGCCGTCGACGATGTGATGGATCGTCACCACGTTGGGGTGGTCGACCCGGGCCAGTGCACGGGCCTCCCGCAGCACCCGCTCCCGCAGCAGCCGTGCGGCCTCCGGGTCGTACTCGGCGAGGCCCGGGTCGGACGGCCGTACCTCCTTGATGGCCACACTGCGGTGCAGCATCAGGTCGGTGGCCCGCCAGACCATGCCCATGCCGCCGCCTCCGAGCCGTGACGTCAGCTCGAACCGTCCGTCGACAACCCGTCTCGCAGGGGTGTCTCTGCCCTCGTCGCTCATGCGCGGGAGCCTAGTGGGCCGCCCTGACAGCTCACGCGCGGGCCGCGTCCGCCGCCTCGCGTTCGCCGTCCATGCCGCGGAGCAGGGCGGTGGCCGGCACGTCGCGGGAGCGCGCCGGCCGGGAGAGGGTGGTGAGGCTGCACGCGGTCCGGGCGTTCTCGATCTTCGACAGCATGGCCTTGGAGATGCGGACCCGCTGCGCCGTCCAGCCGACCGAGAGCCCGGCGGCCTTCCGGTACTCCCGGGTCCGGACCGCGATCATGCGCTCCAGGGCCTCGTCGTCGGAGGTGGCTTGCTCGGTCACCGGCGCAACTTACGCCGTGCGCCCCAGCCGGAAGCGGGGGTGCGGCTCGGCGCGGCCGGTCGCGAGGTCGGCGGCCATCGCGCCGATGAGCGGGGTGAACTTCGCGCCGTGTCCGGAGCACGGGGAGACGATGACGAAGGGGCCGTGCCGGTCGAGGACGAAGTCCTCGTCGGGGGTGGTGGTGTAGAGGCAGGTGGCCTCGGCGACGGGGTCGGGGTCGAGACCCGGGAGACGGTCGCGGACGAAGCCGCCGACCCGCGTCCGCGACGACGCGTCGACGACTCCGCTGCGGGTGCGGGCGGTGGTGGGCGTGCCGCGGTCGTGCTCGGCGACCTTGACCGTGGGCAGCGGGCCGCCGTCGCTTCCCGACGGCAGGCCGTAGAGGTGCAGCGCCCCGTCCCAGATGAGGGTCGGCCACCGCACGGACGGATCCCGCTGCGGGAAGTGGAAGACCTGTTGCTGGGTCACCTCCAACGGAGGCAGAGGTACGGGCAGTTCGAGCTCCGGCAGCCAGGCACCGGCGGCGACCACCACGGTGTCCGCGAGGATCTCGCGCCCGTCGTCGGTGCGCAGGAGCACCCGCTCGCCGCCCCGGACGTCGATACCCGTGACACGGGTGCCGGTGATCGCTTCCGCGCCGTGCTCGATCGCCCGCCGGGCGCAGGCCGCGACGGTCTGGTCGGCGTCGACGACGCCCGCGTCCGGGTGGTGGAGCACCGGGCCCGTGATGCGGATGTACGGCCAGCGCTCCGAGGCTTCCTCCGGGCCGAGGAGCTCATGGGGCACTCCGGCCGCGGAGAGGAACTCGGCGATCGCCTCGGTGTCGCGCTCCTCCCCCATGTCGAGGCCACCGGTGGTGCGCAGCAAAGGAGTTGAGCTGTCGTGCTCCAGTTCCCGCCACTGCTCGTACGCCTGCCCGGTCAGCTGTACGTAGAAGGGGTCGGCGTACGCCCGCCGGATGATCCGTGAGCTGCCGTGCGAGCTGCCCTTCTTGTGGCCGATGCCGTACGCCTCGATCAGCGTGACCTCGTGGCCGCGCCGGGCCAGCTGCCAGGCGGTGGCCGCGCCCATCAGCCCGGCGCCCACGACGGCGATCACAGGCCCTCCCCGGGGATCCAGTTCGTGCCCGCGAGCGGGACGCGGGCCATGGCGGCGGATTCGATGGTAAGGGCAACCAGGTCTGCGGGCTCGGGATACGGGAGGTGGGCCTTGCCGCAGGCGCGGGCGCGGGCGAGGGTCTGGGCCCCCTTGGCGTCGTACGTGGGGTGATGGTCGCCGAGCGCGATCAGCGCGGCCGTACCGATGGCGACCGCGTCGGGGCCGAGCGCGGCCTTGGCCACTCGGTAGGGCTGAGTCGGCCCTCAGGCGCCCGGCACCGGGAACAGCATGCAGCTGCTGGTGGCGTGGGCGAGCAGGCGGTCGGCCGAGTCGAAGAGCTGCGCCTCGGCGAGTGCGGTGCGCCGACCGCTGCTCAGGACGCTGCCGACGGCGCGGACCTTGCCCGTGTCTGCGGTGACCGGGCGCAGGAACTTCACCGTCAGGTCGAGCGAGGTGTAGCCCATGCCCGCCGGCAGGGTGGACTGCACGGCGCAGCCTGCCGCCGAGTCGAGCATCGTGGCGTAGATGCCGCCGTGGACGCTGCCGATGGGGTTGTAGTGCTCCTCACCGGGCTCCAGGGAGAACACCGCGTGGCCGTGGTCGACCTCTTCGATCGACATGCCCAGCGTGGCGGCGATCGGCGCCGCGGGCAGCCGGCCGGCGAGGATCTCACGGAGGAAGTGCAGGCCGGAGCCCTGCCCGACGGCGCCCGCCGAGATCGCGGGGTCGTCCCACTCGTACGTACGAGAGCGTTCCATGCGGCTGCGGTTCCTCTCTGACCCACTGACTATGTTTCTCGAAGCTAGCTCTGCGGTCAGCTGACTGTCAATGTAGAAGCCAGGTGTTCTAGGATGGCGGTATGAAGTGGCTCGAGATGAGCACCGAGAACTGTCCGGTCCAGCGCAGCCTCAACCTGATCGGCGAGAAGTGGTCACTGCTGCTTCTGCGTGACGCCTTCAACGGGGTGCGGCGCTTCGACGACTTCCGCCGCCATGTGGGGCTGTCGGAGGCGGTCCTGTCCGACCGGCTGCGCAAGCTGGTCGCGGCCGGGATCCTGCGGACGGTCCCCTACCAGGAGCAGGGCAGCCGGACCCGCCACGAGTACCGGCTCACCGCCAAGGGCCGTGATCTGTGGCCGGTCATGGTGGCGCTGCGGCAGTGGGGCGAGGCGTACGTCGGGGATCCCGAGGGCCCGGTCCTGGAGATCCGGCACCGCGACTGCGGCGCCCCGGTGCGGGTCGTGGTCGAGTGCCCCGACGAGCACACCGAGCTCTCCCCGCGGGAGGTCACGGTGACACCTGGACCGGCGGCGCGCCTGCAGCCGAAGAGCTGAAGGCCCGTCCGGCGGAGCTGCCGGACGGGCCCGCGCCCCGGGGAGGGCTCAGCGCTTGAGCGTGAAGGTGAAGTCGCCGGAGAGCTTGCCGCTCAGCCGGGCTGCCGAGACGAGCTTCCCGTCCGTGATCAGACGCTCGACCTCGGCCCGCGAGAGACCGCAGCCGTCCGCGATCAGCCGCACCGGCCGGACCGGGATCCGTGCGGCGAAGCGCACCGAGACGTCGATCACCTCGCGGTCCAGATGATCCGTTCCGCCGGTGTCCAGGCGCCAGGCGCCGTCCCAGTCGAGGGCTGCGTGGTTACGGCGCTGCAGGGCCGGATCCTGGAGCAACTCGGCTGCCAGATCGGAGTCGTTGGCGTGCATCCGGTCCAGCAGCCCAGGTCGTACGAAGCGTACGTTCGTCCGGTCCAGGACCGTGAGCTTCGCCGTGTCCCCGCAGCCGGTGCAGAGCACCAGCAGCCAGGCGTCGAGAAGCTTGTGGTGTGCGTTGACACGGAACTTGCCGTTGGCCCGGAAGCGTTCGGACGCGCACACGTGGCAGCGGCGTAGAACGGTCGGCGGGCAGGTGGGCATGACCACCCAGGTATGGAGCACAGAAGTACACCGGTTTCAGTGAGAAGTCCGCAGCAGGAAGCAGCGCGGCGCAGTTGCGCGACGCGCGACAGATCAGCTCTCGGGGGGTCTCACACGGTGTACAACGGCACGTCCTTGCCTGGGCGACTCGGGTCGGCAGCACGGTAGGGCAGCACAGCGGCGCTGATCCACCGGTTTTCGACCGCGGCCGTCACCCTCCCTCGGTGACCGCCCGTCGCCAAGCCCGCTCCCCCAGCAGCCGCAGCCCGTTGAGGCCGACGAGGACGGTGGAGCCCTCGTGGCCGGCGACGCCGAGGGGCAGTGGCAGGGTGCCTGCGAGGTCCCAGACGACGAGGCCCACGATGAAGACCGCGGCGATCACCAGGTTCTGCACGACCAGACGCCGGGCCCGGCGGGAGAGGGCGATCACCGCGGGCACGGTGGCGAGTTCGTCGCGGACGATGACGGCGTCCGCGGTCTCCAGTGCCAGGTCGGATCCCGCCCGGCCCATGGCGACACCCGTGTGGGCGGCCGCGAGGGCCGGGGCGTCGTTGACGCCGTCCCCGACGACCAGCACCTTGCGTCCCGCGCGCTCCAGTTCCGTCACCGCGCCCACCTTGTGCTGCGGCAGCAGTCCCGCCCGGACGTCCTCGATGCCGACCTCGGCGGCCAGGCGCCCGGCCGCGCGCGGGTTGTCGCCGGTCAGCAGGGTCGGGGCAGTGCCGGTGAGGTGCGTGAGGGAGGCGACCGTGGCGGCGGCGTCCGGGCGCAACCGGTCGGCGAGGCCCAGGAGTCCGACGGGGGCGCCGTCGGCCACGACGAGGACTGCGGTACGGCCGGACTCCTCCAGCTCGGCCGCATGAACCGCCGCGTGCGCCGCCGCGGCGTCGGTCGCGCCGCCCAGGAGCCGGGCCGGGGCGCCGACCGTGACCCGCCGCCCGTCGACCCTGGCCGTCACCCCGACGCCGGGCGTCGAGTCGAAGTCCCGCACGGACGGCAGCGGCAGCTCCCGCTCGCGCGCCGCCTCCACGACGGCCCGCGCCAGCGGATGCTCACTGGGGTGCTCGGCGGCGGCCGCGAGTGTCAGCAACTCCCGCTCCCCCATGCCGGATCCGGGAAGCGGCCGTACGTCGGTCACCCGGGGTACGCCCTCGGTCAGGGTGCCGGTCTTGTCCAGCGCGACGGTGTCGACCTGGCCGAGCCGCTCCATCACCACCGCCGACTTGACCAGCACGCCGTGCCGCCCGGCGTTGGCGATGGCAGACAGCAGGGGCGGCATGGTGGCCAGGACCACCGCACACGGCGAGGCCACGATCATGAAGGTCATGGCCCGCAGCAGCGCTCCGGTCAGCTCGGCGCCGAAGGCGAGCGGCACGAGGAAGACGGCGAGGGTCGCCGCCACCATGCCGAGCGAGTAGCGCTGTTCGACCTTCTCGATGAACAGCTGGGTGGGCGCCTTGGTCCCGGACGCCTCCTCGACCATGCGGACGATCCGCGCCAGCACGGAGTCGGAGGCGTCCCGTTCGACGCGGACACGCAGCGCGCCGGTGCCGTTGACGGTCCCGGCGAACACCTCGTCGCCGGGTTCCTTGAGGGCGGGCAGCGGTTCGCCGGTGATGGTCGCCTGGTCGACCTCGCTCGCCCCGTCCAGTACGCGGCCGTCGGCGCCGACCCGCTCACCGGGCCGTACCAGAATGGTGTCCCCGATCGTCAACTCCTCGATGGGCACGGCCCGTTCGGATCCGTCCGGGGCGATCCGGGTCGCCGTGGCGGGCGCCAGGTCCAGCAGGCCGCGCACCGAGTCGGCGGTCCGGGCCGTGGCCAGCGCCTCCAGTGCGCCCGAGGTCGCGAAGATGACGATCAGCAGGGCGCCGTCCATGACCTGCCCGATGGCTGCCGCGCCGAGGGCCGCGACGACCATCAGCAGGTCGACGTCGAGGGTCTTCTCGCGGAGCGCCTTGAGCCCTTCCCGGCCCGGCTCCCACCCGCCGGTGACGTACGCCGCCGCATACAGCGGCCCCCAGCTCCAGGCCGGTGCGCCGGTCAGCTGCAGCGGCAGCGCGAGCAGGAAGCAGACGGTGGCAGCGACGGCCCAGCGCACCTCGGGCAGCGCGAGCATCCGGGTGCGCCGCGGGGACACGGGCGCGGGCGGGACCGGAGCGGCCTGGGGCGGAGTGAGCGTGGAGGTCATGCTCCGACCATACAGGAACACATGAAGACCCATTCATTTCTTCATGAGTGCTCGGTCATGGGTGCATGGTCATGAGCGCATGGGTACGGGACTACGGCCGCTCACCCTCCGTAGGATGAACGGCATGGGCCATGGAGCTGACACCACCACCGCCGCAACGGCACGCGAGCGCCTGGAGACAGTGGGTGCCGCCGACGTGGCCGCCACGCTCCAGGCCCTGGCGACCCCCTCCCGGCTGCGCATCCTGGCCCGTCTGCAGGAGGGCCCGTGCGCGGCGACCGAACTCGCCGACGCCGTGGGCATGGAACAGTCCGCCTGCTCGCACCAGTTGCGCCTGCTGCGCAACCTCGGTCTGGTCACCGGCGAGCGCCGCGGCCGCTCGGTCATCTACGCGCTCTACGACAACCACGTCGCCGAACTGCTCGAGCAGGCCCTCTACCACGTGGAGCATCTGCGGCTGGGCCTGCGCGACAGTACGCCCTAGGCGTCCTGGCCGTCCGGCTGCCGTACGACCGAGCGGGACTCGGCGGAGGGGCGGCGGCGCAGCAGCAGGCGTCTCGCGGGGCACTCCACGGCCTCGTACAGGACCCAGGACAAGCCGAGGGACACGGCGAACACGACGGCCGTGACGGCCAGACCCGCCGTCGGACCGAAGAGGGGCTTCGTGCCGAGCACGTTGGTCCCGGCGCGCAGCACGAGCAGGTGGACCATGTAGAACGCGAAGGAGAGCTCCCCCAGCCGTACCAGTCGCCGGTGGCGCCACATCGAGGGCAGACCGTGCAGGTCGGCGACGGCCGCCGCGGCGATGAGCAGGGCGAACCCGATGACGGTGCAGACGGTGGCCGGGTAGCCGTCGGTGATGTGCGGGACGTGCGGGACGAGGAAGTAGCCGATGATCGCGAGGGCGAGCGAGGCCTCCAGGCCGGGTCCGCGCCACCGGTCGAGCAGCACCAGCCGGGCGACGGCGACACCGAGGACGAACTCGGGCAGCCGCGCGGCGGGGAAGGAGTAGATCTGCTGGCCCAGCCAGTGGTGCGCATCCACCCACGCCAGCCCCAGCACGGCCAGCACCGACGCTCCGGCCAGCACGGCCGAGCCGCGGGCGCCGAGACGGCGCAGAAGCAGCGCCAGCAGCGGGAAGACGGCGTAGAAGAAGGCCTCGCAGGCCAGTGACCAGCTGACCGGGTCCAGCGTCTGCCACCAGGGCCGCCACCAGGAATGCACCAGCAGGACGTTGGCCAGCCCCTGGCTCAGGGTCGGCTTGGACTGGTGGGCCAGCGTGTACGCCATGAGCAGCGCGATCGCGGCGGTGACCAGGTGGACCGGCAGGATGCGGGCGATACGGCGGCGCCAGAAGGCGGGCGCGCGGTCGCCCGGCCGGGCCGACCAGGTCAGCACGAACCCGGACAGCACGAAGAAGAACGACACCCCCGTCGCGCCGGCTCCGAACGCCCAGGTGACGAGGGAGCCGGCGCTGCCGTCGAAGTAGTGGAAGTTGTGCACGTGCAGTCCGAAGACCAGCAGTGCGGCCATCCATCGCAGGCCGGTGAGGGACGGCAGCGAGGGCGCCGGAGCGGACGGGGAACTCCTCGTGGTGCTTGCGGTCTCGGTGGTCGATGGCGTCCGGGGCGCCCTGGTCGCCGTCGTCATCGAATCACCTGCAGGGGACTGTTCGTGCTGTGCATGAAGCGGGGCATGAAGGGGAAGCTTGCCAGTTCAGCACCTTTCATTCATCCCCGTACCCGACGTCACACCAATGGGGCCGAACCTCGGCACCGCAGCCGCTCAATCGCGGCCGTGCCCCTTGTCCAGACGTTCGAGAACGGCACGCGCCATCGCTTCCTCACCCTTGGCGTTGGGATGTGCGGGGGCGGCGGGCGAGGCTGGCTGGAGCGGTTCGATCCAGCGGACGTCGGGCGCCTTGCACATGTCGTGGCCCACCGTGGGCCCGTAGGTGTCGACGTACCCGGCACGGTCCCACTCGGCGACCAGCCGAAGCATCAGGTTCAGCCGCTTGCCGGTGTCGCGCAGATAGGCGAAGTCCTCGGCCGCGAACGGCACGGCGGGGTAGCAGCCGCTGCCGTCGTCGGGCAGCAGGTCGGGGTAGCCGACGACGAGCACCCGGGCGTGCGGCGCCCGCGCGTGCACGGCCCGCAGCACCGCGTCGATCTTCGGCGCGGTCCGCGCGATGGCGACCGTGAGCTGGTCGATGCCGGACGAGGCGTAGTAGCGCCGGCACGGGTCGCCCGTCGGGTCCTGGGAGCTGAGGCGGGCGCAGGTGCCGATGATGGAGCTGAAACCGATGTCGTTGCCGCCGATCTGGACCGTCACCAGACCGGTGTCGCGGTTCAGCGCGTCCAGCTGGGGCTCATTGGTGCCCTGCGCCTTCCACATGTTGTCGGTGGTCGCTCCGCTGCAGCTCACGTCCTTGAACGCGGTCGCCTTGCGCGCCGCCGCCACGATCGAGGGGTAATTGTGGTCGGAGCGGGCGCAGTTGGCGTCCACCTGCTGCGGGATGAGAGGGCCCGCCGTGTAGGAGTCCCCGAGCGACACATAGCGGGTGTCCCGGCCGTGTCCCCCTCCGTGTGCCGCGGCAGGCGTCGTGGACGCCGCGACGAGGGCGCAGCCGCCGAGCGCCGCCCCCACCGCCATCCCCCGCCGCCGGCGTCTCGCCGCTGAGCCCGAACGCGTGTCGTCCGCCATGCGATTCCTCCCCCTGAGACCCGGACGTCGCGCGGAGCCGCACCCAGGCGCGGCATCACACGCGACGCAGCCTGTATACCGCTCGGTATGTCTGCGGGGCCAGAGGTGGGAAGCAGGCAACTGGCCTTTCGCGCAAAGGGAGTCCGCCGGTTCCGGGGGCGCGGAGACCCGCCGGGCGGGGACGACGGGACCCGTGCGGCTCGCACCGGATCGACGAGCCCGTTGGGTCCCCGACCCAGGTAGGTCTATCGTCTGAATCGTGGGCCAGAACATAGGAGAGCGGCCGTGATGCCGCAGGACGAAGCCGTGATCGGCTGCACGGGGAAGGTGCTCGTCGGAACGCGTGGATCCGCGGGGCCCGGCGAAATCCTGGTGCGGGTCAGAGGCGGTTCCGAGACCTTCCTCGCCTGGTCCGAAGATCCCCTGCTCACGGGGGCGACGGTGCTGGTGATCGAGTCGCGCGGATGTCGTGAGGTCGGCGTCATCGAGTGGGTGGATCCATTGGACGCGCTCGGCGGCGACGCCGTCGGCGCTGACTGAGGAGTAGAAAGAAAAATGTTCGGATACCGCGTTCCCGCTCCCGACGAGGCGATGTTGATCTCGGGAGGCAGGCGGGGACTGGGGGGCGCGCCGTTCCGAGTGGTGACGGGGCACGGCAAGTTCGTGATCCCGTTCTTCCGCAAGACCCGCTTCCTCACCCTGTCGATGTGCGAGTCCGAGGTCACCGAGACCTGTGTGACCCGGCAGGGCATCGCCCTGCACGTCCGCGCAGTCATCGCCTTCAAGGTCGGCAACGACCACGAGAGCATCATCAACGCCGGCCAGCGCTTCCTCTCCGACCAGGACCAGATGTCGGTCCTGACCGGGCGGATCTTCGCCGGTCACCTGCGTGCCATCATCGGCTCGATGACGGTCGAGGAGATCGTGACCGAGCGGCAGAAGCTCGCCGCGGAGGTCCTGGACACCTCCAAGACCGAGATGGCGAAGATCGGTCTGATCGTGGACTCGCTGCAGATCCAGTCGATCGACGACGGCGACGCCGGATACATCGACGCGATGTCCGCACCGCACAAGGCGGCCATCCAGCGGCAGGCCCAGATCGCCCAGGCCCAGGCCACCCAGGCCTCGGTCGAGGCGGAGCAGGAGGCGGCCCGCAAGCAGGCCGAGTACGCACGGCAGACCGCCATCGTGAAGGCGCAGTACTCGGCCGAGGTCGACCGCGCCCAGGCTCAGGCGGCCCAGGCCGGGCCGCTGGCGCAGGCGCACGCCCAGCAGGAGGTGCTCGCCGCGCAGACGGAACTGGCGCAGCGCCAGGCCAAGCTGCGTCAGCAGCAGCTGGTCGCCGAGATCGTGAAGCCCGCCGAGGCCGAGGCCGAGCGGGTCAGGGTGCTGGCGGCCGCTGAGGCGCAGCGCATGAAGATCCAGGCCGAGGCGGCGGCCTCGTACGACCGGGTCGCGCTCGACCGGATGCTGATCGACCAGCTGCCGCAGATCGTGAAGGAGGCGGCGGGCGGCCTGGCGGGCGCGAACGTCAATGTCCTGAACGGCGCGGACGGTCTGGGCGAGATCGCCGCCGGTCTGGTCTCCCAGGGGTTGACCATCCTCGACTCGGTCCGGCAGAACCTGAACGGCCAGGACGCCACGGACGGGCGCCGGTCCGAGGACAACAGCGGCAGCAGCAGCGGGCTGCTTCAGCTGCGCTCGGGCAAGGAGAGGAAGGCGGACGACGGGCCGGTCGACGTCGACTAGGCGCTCCGCCGGCGGCGCCGCGACAGGTCGTCCGTTCGACCGCGGCGCCGTCGTGGCGGGTCGCGCCCCGCGGCGTAGCCGCACATGAATGCTGCCCCGCGCCCCTCTGGGGCGCGGCCCACTGACCGGGAGTCCCCACATGACCGGTAGCCGACGGAAGAGACCCGTCGAAGTCTCCGATGCCATCGAGCCGCCGAGCAACGTCGAGCTGGTCGTCGGCGTGGTGTCGGTGACCGTGCTGGTGGAGGTTCTGGGGGTGCTGTCCGGGTCCGATGTGTGGCTGCTCGGGCTGCTGGTCTTCCTGCCGGGGACGGCGTCGGCGCTGTGCACCGTGCGGCAGACGGGGTTCGTCGCCGCGTGGACCTCGCTCGTCGTCACCACCACCGCGGTGGTGCGGGCCCCGGTCGGCGGGCACTGGCTGGACCGGCTGTTGCTGGTGCTGTTCACCCTCGCGCTGGGGGTGGCCTCCGTCTACGCCTGTCATTGGCGCATCCGGCGCGAGCACGAGATGCTGCGGCTTCGCTCCACCGCCGCGGCCATGCAGCGGCACATCCTGCACCCGCTGCCGCTGGTCACCGAGGACGTGCTGGTCAACGGCGTCTACGAGCCCGTGCAGGAGGACCGGCTGGTCGGCGGGGACATCTACGACGTGGTCGACTCGCCCTTCGGCACCCGGGTGCTGATCGGCGACGTGCAGGGCAAGGGGCTGGCCGCCGTGGGCGCCGCGTTCGCCGTCATCGGCGCCTTCCGTGAGGCGGCCCACCGGGAGCCCACGCTCACCGCGCTCGTCGACGCCCTGGACGCGGCGGTCGTCCGGCACAACTCCTACGCCGAACAGACCGGCGACGACGAGCGGTTCGTCACCGCGCTCATCCTCGGCGTCGACGCGGGCGACGAGGTGCAGGTCGTCAACTGCGGCCACATTCCTCCCCGGTTGATGCACGAGGGCCTCGTCACCACACCGCCGCTGGACTCCGGTGTCCCGCTCGGTCTCGCCGAACTAGCCGTCCAGCCCACGACCGTGGACTGGTTCGACTTCCCGGCCGGTTCGACGCTGCTGCTGACCACCGACGGCCTCACCGAGACCCGCGCCACCGACGGCACGTTCTACCCGCTCGACGAGCGGCTGACCAAGCACCTCGGCCTCTCCCCCACCGAACTGCCCCGGGCCCTGCACGAGGACGCCCTCGCGTTCACCGACGCCGACCGCCGGCACGACGACATCGCCGTCCTGACCGTCCGCCGCTCCCCGCGCCTGTGAGCACAGCGTGCTCGGTCGTGCCGGTTGGCATCAGAGCTCCGGCATGGCTCCCGGCAGAGGCGACGAACATGGATCCGGCCGCGGTCTCCCCGCCCCCCGCGGGCGTCAGCCTGCGCCAGTTGCTGATGCCCCTGGGCGACTCGCTGGTGGAGGTGGAGGCCGCTCCCGCCGGACTGGACGTCGAGATCCAGGGCGTGGCACTGCTCGATCCCGAGGACCCGCCGACGGCACAGCCCGGTGAGCTGGTCCTCGTCATCGGGGCGCGCGGCCGGGCCGCCTTCCCCGCGCTGCGCGCCGCCGGTCGTGACGGAGACCGCCGCCGAGGCCGGGATCGCCCTGCTCTCACTGCGCGGCGAGGCCCGCCGGGAGCAGGTGAACGCGCTGGCCCGCGCCCCCCTCGACGACGCACCGCCGGGCGAGTACGAGGCAGGGGCCGAGGAGGGCGACCTGTTCTCGCCCGCCCAGACGACCGCCGTGCTGACCGGCGGCATCGTCAGCATCGAGGACGCCGCCAACCGGGTGCTGGCGTACTCCCGCTCCACCGACTCCGACGAGATCGACGACCTGCGGCGGCGCTCCATCCTCGGCTGGCAGGGCCCTGAGGCGTATCTGGCGAAGCTGCGCGAGTGGGGCATGTTCCAGCACCTGCACTCCAGTGGCAAGGTGATCGGCATCGACAGCCACCCGGAGCTGGACATCCGGCGCCGGCTCGCGGTGGCCATCCGCTCCGGGGAGCGGCAGCTGGGCACCATCCGGGTCCAGGAGGGCTCGACACCGCTGTCCGAGCACTCGGAGCGGGCACTGCTGGGTGCCGCCCGGGTCGCCGCCCACCACCTGGTGCGCCGCCGGAGCAAGGGCGGCGGACGCATCCAGGTACTGCTGTCGGTACTCGTCGCCGCGCTGGTGATCGCCGTCTCCCTGGTTCGCGAACGCATCCGCCGCAGCGACGCCCAGGACGCACTCGCCTCCCGGTAGCCGCAGCGAAGGTCCGGACCGTCCTCGGGGCTCCCCACCACTGCGGCGGGGAGCCCCGGCGCGTCAATTGTCCGCATCCGGGCGGGGTTTCACTGACATCAGATGTGAGCATCCACACCTCCTTCACCATTGCGCCACCCGCCCCCGCGCGGCAGAGTGTTCGAACTGCCGGAGACGGCAGGCGAGTTGCCCGTGCGCGTCACGGCATGGCCTCGCGGACGAAGCGGAAGGAAGACGTGTGAGCCCGATTTCGGTCCGGGGACTGGCAGTGGCTTCGGCCTCCGCGGTCACCGCTGTCGGAAGCGTCGTCGGAGCCACCTCGCCCGGCACCGCGCAGTCGAACGACGCCGAAGCGACGGCCGCCGGCTCGACGCTGCTCGCGGACTTACCCGCAGGGCAGCAGGCCCAGGTGCAGACCGCGTCCCTGACGCAGCAGGCCGACGCCCAGGGCGTCCAGGCGGACGCGAGCGCCCGGAAGGACGCCGAGGAGGCGGCCCGCAGGGCTGCCGCCCAGACCGCGGTCGCGAAGAAGGAAGCCGCGCAGAAGGCCGCGGCGGAGAAGGCTGCGAACAAGCAGACCGAAACCAAGGCGGCCGCCGACCACAGCAGCACGGTCGTCCCGGCCAAGAGCTCGTACACCGTCGCCGAGATCCAGGCGATAGCCCGGCAGATCGTGCCCGGCGGCCAGTTCCAGTGCTTCAGCAACATCGTGGACCGCGAGTCCGGCTGGAACATGCAGGCCCTCAACGCCTCCTCCGGCGCCTACGGCCTCATGCAGGCGCTGCCCGGCTACAAGTACGCGTCCGCCGGCTCGGACTGGCACACCAACCCCGCCACCCAGATCAAGTGGGGCCTGAACTACATGAACAGCACGTACGGCAGCCCCTGCCAGGCCTGGGCCTTCTGGCAGACCCACCACGCGTACTGAGCCGCGGCACCGCGCCAGTCGTACAACTGCGGTACACCTGACTTTCACCTGAATGTGAACCGGTCCCAGGCATCCCGAGCGGTGTCCTCGCCCTCTTGCACGTCGTACGGCTGACGCGCGTTCGGGAAGGTTCGTCCATGGGGGTCACCACCTCGGAACTCATCAGGCCTGTCCGGAGCACGGACGGCCCGCCGCCTCGGCGCGGGAACGGGTTCAACGCCCGACTGGCCTGGTGGACGATCATGCTGGCGGCGACGGTGCTGTTCACCTGGGACATCCAGCACAGCACCTACCACTCGTTCTACTCCGAGACCGCGCGCAGCATGACGGAGAGCTGGAAGGGCTTCCTCTTCGGCTCGTTCGACCCGGGCAACACGGTCACCATCGACAAGCTCCCGGGTTTCCTCTGGCCGCAGGCCCTGTCCGCGCGGATCTTCGGCTTCCATCCGTGGGCACTGACCCTGCCGCAGGTCGTCGAGGGCGTCCTCTGCGTCGCCGTGCTGCACCGCGCCGTGCGCCGCTGGGCGGGGGAGAGCGCGGGACTCCTCGCCGCCGGCGCCTTCACGCTGACGCCCGTGGTCGCGGGGATGTTCCGCACGGAGGTCGAGGACCCGGCGTTCACCCTGTGCGTCCTGCTGGCCGCGGACGCCACGTTGCGCGCCGCCCGCGAGGCCCGGTTGCGTCCGCTGCTCATGGCCGGGCTGTGGGTCGGTCTCGGCTTCCAGGCCAAGATGCTGGAGGCCTGGGCGGTGCTTCCCGCACTCGGCCTGCTCCACCTGGTCTCGGCCCCGGCGACGCTGCGCCGTCGGCTGACCCACCTGGCGACGGCCGGAGCGGTGTGCGTCGCGGCGTCGGCTTCCTGGATGGTCCTGGTGGCCCTGACCCCGGCCCAGGACCGCCCGTTCATCGACGGCACGACCGACAACTCGGCGTTCAGCCAGGTCGTCGGATACAACTTCCTCAACCGTTTCGCCAGCCTCGGCATCAGCGCCAAGGACACCGGCAGCGTCGCCGCCACGACCATGGCCGGCACCGCGCCGGCACACTCCGGCGGCCAGTCCGCCGGCCTGTGGGCCAAGATGTTCGGCCCTTCGCTCGCCTCCCAGGTCGGCTGGCTCTACCCGGTGGCCGCGCTGTCCGTGGTGTGCGGCCTGGTCTGGCTCCGCAGCAGGCACCGTACGGATCCGCTGCGGGCGGGCTTCCTGCTGTGGGGCGTGTGGCTGGCCACGTACTTCCTGGTCTTCAGTGCCGGCGCGGTCGGCGCCCACACGTACTACATGGGAGTGGTGGCGGTCCCGCTCGCCGCGCTGTTCGGCGGCGGCACCGTGCAGTTCTGGCGGGCCTGGCAGCGCGGAGACCGGACCCGCTCGTGGGCACTGCCGACGGCGGCGGTCAGCACCGTGGCGTGGTCGGCGTTCATCGCGACGCGGTACTCGTTCCTGCCCTGGCTGGCCCCCGCCGCGGCCGTCGCGGGGACCGCAGGGCTGCTGCTGCTCGCCGTGTCGCGCACCACCGGCCGGCGGGCGCCCTACCGGATCGCGGTACTGGGGGCGGGGGCGGTCATCGTGGGCATGCTGCTGCCGTCCGCCGCCTGGGCGTCAACCGTCCTGGATCCGAAGTACGGCCACTCGGGCATGGGCGCGGCCGGACCGGTCTCCACCTGGCACCACGTCCGGCACGGCTGGGCCAAGACCCGCGCCTCGGTGTACGACCCGGCTCCGGACGACAGCTCCCCCCGTGCGAGGAGTCCGCACAGGACCGCAGTCAGATACGACTACCGGACGGCACTCACCCCCGAACAGCAGCGCTTCCTGGCCTTCATGAAGGCCCACCAGGGCCATGCCACCTTCGTCTTCGCCACGACCAGCTGGCGCTCGGCCTCCCCCTACATCCTCTTCGCGGGCGCCAAGGTGCTCCCCATGGGCGGCTTCACGGGTGCCGCACCCACGCCCACCAGCGCCGGGTTCCACGACCTGATCGCCACCGGCCGGCTGCGCTACGTCGTCCTCGGCGGCGCACCGACCGCCCCGGGCCGCGCCGCCGCGCAGTGGGTACGCGCCCACTGCATACAGATGCCTCACCAGACGTTCCGTGTGTACGACTGCGCGCCGAGGTCCGCCACGCCAAACGGGCACTGACACCTTGGTGAAATTGCGGAGCGTGGCGTCCGTAAGGGTTTCACAAGAAATTCTCAGCCAAGTCAAGCGCCTGCCCTCACCTTCGTGAGACAGAGTGATCACTGATGGAGCGCATCTCACGCATCATGGTCACCTCGCGTCACGCGTTGCTAGGCGTCGTGATGATGTTCACCCTGGCCTCGTCCGTGGCGGCCGCGGAGGTCGGGCACAGGCACCCGGGGCGGGCGTCGGAAGTCCCGTCGTCCGGCGGAAAAGCGGGCTCCGCGGGACAGGCGCGACCGCCGACACAGGCCTTAGGGGCCACCGTCGACGTCGTAGCCGATCGGGCGTCGGCGCGGATCGGCGCGCTGTTCGGCGCGGACCGGGCCGACGACCTGGCGGGCGGACATCTGTGCACGGCCTCGGTGGTGCACAGCCCGCAGCGCGACCTCGTCGTCACCGCCGCGCACTGCGTGGGCGACGCCAGTACCGATCTGGTGTTCGTGCCGGGCTACCGGGACGGGCACGCGCCGTACGGGGTGTGGAAGCTGGACCACCGCTATCTGCCCGACGGATGGACCAAGGACCAGGACGAGGACAGCGATCTGGCCTTCGCCACCGTCGACGAGCAGGACGGCAGGGCGATCGAGGACGTCGTGGGGGCCAACCGGTTCACGCCCGGCACGACCACGGGCGCCACCCCCGTGACCGTCGTCGGCTACCCCGACTCCCGGGAGACGCCCATCAGCTGCACCAACAAGCCGACCGCATACAGCAGCACCCAGCAGCGCATCGACTGCCCCGCCTTCACCCAGGGCACCAGCGGCAGCCCCTGGATCAACGACGCCGGCCAGGTCGTCGGCGTCCTCGGCGGCTACGACCAGGGCGGCGACACCGACGACGTGTCCTACAGCGTGACACTGGGCAACCAGGCGGCCGACCTGTACAAGACGGCCATCAGCAATCCGTGATCCACACGACCGCCGAGGCGGAGGCGCCGAGGCGGTCAGGCACACCGGCACGCCGCCGTCAGGTGTCACACAAACGCATCCAGCGGGTCTGCCATTGTCGGCAAACCCGCTGGTGAACACCGTCGGGACGACAGGATTTGAACCTGCGACCCCTTGACCCCCAGTCAAGTGCGCTACCAAGCTGCGCCACGTCCCGGTGACCGTCTGACCTGGGGTTTCCCCCGGCCGAACGTGCATGGAAACCATACCGCACTCGGGTCGATGGTCGCGCATGGCTTTTGCGCGCGGCTGACGGGGAGTAGTCAGCCCGCGTGACGTGAGGCCGGGGGGCCGGATCGGATGGGCGACCCGGGGCCGCGGGCGAGCCAGGCAGACGGATGTCCGCCGTCAGCCGGTCGACTCCGAGCGCGGCCTCCGGTCCGCCACCCCCGCGCCCGCGCCCTGCGCCGGGGCATCGGCGCGCACCAGGTTGCGTATCGCCGGTACCGACAACAGGGAGATCGGGACGGCGAAGCTCATCGCTGCGGCGGCGAGGAGGACGTGGTCGGCGCCGACGGCCGTGGCGGCGGGGCCGGCGAGGGTCTGACCGACCGGCATCATCGCCAGGGAGCCGGCGACGTCGTACGCGTGGATGCGGTTGAGGACGTCGGGCGGGACCTGGGTCTGGACGCTCGTCGCCCACATCACGCCCCAGAAGGACATCCCGGCCCCGGCGACAGCGGCTCCGGCCGCCATGGCCGGTACGCCGAGCCCGGCCCCGACGGTCGCCGGGAACCCCACGAAGGCGAACAGGGAGACGGCACCGGCGCGCAGCATGCGGCGGGGGCGCAGGCGCAGCGCGAGGAGGCCGCCGATGACGGTGCCGGCGCCGAGGGCGGAGTTGACCAGGCCGTACGCGCGCGGGCCGTGCTGCTGGACGACCTGCGTCGCGACCAGCGGGACGGAAGGGCCCCAGACGGCGATCATGTACACGCACCAGATGGCGATCACGCCCCACAGCCAGGTGCGCGCCCTGAACTCCCGCCATCCCTCGATCAGATCGGCCCGGAAGGCCTTGCCGCCGCCGTGTCCCGTCGGGCCGCTGACCGGGGCGAGCGGGGGCAGGCGGAGCAGCAGGAGGCACAGGGCGCTGACCGCGTAGGTAGCGGCATCGGCCGCGAAGACGCCGCCGGGTGAGGCGAAGCCCACCAGAACGCCGGCGAGCGCGGGGCCGACGAGCTGGGCCGCGGACTCGGCGATGCGTATGGCGCCGTTCGCGCCCTGCATGTCGGAGGCGAGGCGGGGCACCGTACTGGCGACGCCGGGTTGGAACACGGCCCCGGCGACACCGCTGACGAACCCGATGGCGCAGATTTCCCAGAGCACCACGTGACCGGAGTAGAACAGCGCCGCGGCCAGGGACTGTGTGCCGAGGCGTACGAGGTCGGCGCCGATCATCAGCTTCTGCGTGCTGAAGCGGTCGGCGACCACCCCGCCGAAGATCACAAGGCCGGCGAAGGCGACGGACCTCGCGGCCATCGCGAGACCGACCGCGCCCGCTCCGTACCCGTGCTGCAGCAGACCCGCGGCGAGGGCGACGGGCAGCATGGTGTCACCGAGCCGGGCGACGGCACGCGCGACGAAGAACAGTGCGAAGCCCCGTGACCACACCGGTCGCCCGTCTCCCCGGGCAGCCCGGCCTTCGGCAACGATGTCATGCGATCCGCAGGCCGCTCCTTCCGAGCCGCCCTGCTGTCGTCCCGCCCCGGCCCCTGAGTCCGATGGCTGTGATGACATCCCGGTCACCCGGTCCCACTCCCCTCCCCGAAGCTCCGTCCGCCGCAATCCCCGCACCCCGACGTCTCGGTGGTAGCCGAAGCCCCCTCCGCCCCGGCTCCCACCCGACTTCGGATCATGTCACGCGGCACTGACAACGCTCGAAGCGTTTTCAGTCCGCGCCCGGAAGCCCCAACTCCGGGTAGGCGTCGAGCAGTCGGGGCGGGGCCGCCTGGCGCCAGGAGTCGGCGAGGATGTCGCGCAGCTCCCCCTCGTCCTCGATCGCGGCGAGGCGGGCCCGCACCCAGGCGAACTGCGCCTCGTGGTCGGCGATCCAGAACTTGCCCGGCTCGGCCAGCACCAGTTCGTCGCGCTCCTCCTTGGGGCAGCGCACGGCGATGGAGGTCTCGTCCTCGGGCAGCGTGGCGAACATCTTCCCCGCCACCCGGAACGTGGGCATGCTCCAGGCGATCTTCTCCGTCGTGTCCGGCAGGGCAAGGCAGATACGGCGTACGTCTTCGGCATCCGGCATGCTCCGCACCGTAGCCGCTGCCACTGACAATCACCTGGTGAGGACGTCGGGCAACTACCTCACGCGGCCGGCAGGTCCCAGCTGCTTGAAGTAGATCGACGTCGGGCGCAGCACGCCGTCCGGGGCGGCCGCGTAGTCCGGTATCGCGCCGATCCGGGTCCAGCCGGCCGCGTGGTAGAGGTGCTCGGCGAGGCTGTCGGTCTCGGTGTCCAGGTGCAGCAGGGTGATGCCCGCCGCGGCGGCCGCCTTCTCGGCAGTGGTCAGGAGTGTGCGGCCGAGGCCCTGTCCCCGGGCGTCCCGGTGCACCATCAGCTTGACCAGTTCGGCGCGGTGGCGGCTGTTGGGCTTGTCCGGGAAGGCCAGGCTGACGGTGCCCACCACCCGCTCAGCGTCGCGCGCCGCCCACACCGCGAGCTGCCCGGCGGCGACGGCCGCGGCGCGCTCCTTCCACCAGGCGAGGGCCTCCGCGCGGTCGAGCGGCGCGAGGAAGCCGATGGAGGCGCCGCCGTCCACGGTGTCGACGAGGAGGTCCGCCAACGCGTCCACGCGCGCGTGCAGTTCGTCGCAGTCCAGCCTGTTCACGATCACGGCAGCACCACCGCCAGGACGTACCGCACGTCGTCCGGTCCCGCGCACCGGAACCGCGTGGGGCCCCACACCCGCAGCCGCAGACAGTCCCCGGTGCCGAGGTGGTGCTCCACCTCCAGCGCCGTCACCTCCAGTGCTCCTTCCAGAACCCAGATGTGCTGTTCAAGGCCGGGCACGGGCGGCCGGTCGTACGCGATGTCCGCGCCCGCGGTCAGCCGTCCCTCGACGAGTTCGCCGCGCAGCCCGGCGTGCGGCGGCGACACGGAACGTCGTACGAAACCGGAGGCCCTGTCCTCCCAGACCTGCTGCTCGGCGGCCGGTACCAGCAGCGCGGGCTCCGCCTCCACCTCGCTGAGCAGCTGGGACATGGTCCGCCCGTACACACCGCACAGGCGGTTCAGGAGCGAGGCGGTGGGGCTGATCTCGGCCCGTTCGGCACGGGAGAGCGTCGAGCGGCTGATGCCGCTGCGCTCCGCCAACTCCCCGAGGGACCAACCCCGTTCGGCCCGCAGCTCGGACAGCCTGGCACCGAGCCGGGCGTCGACCGGGTCGGGCCCGGCCTCGGCGACATCTTGTTTCATATCTGGGATGTTATCCCAGATCAGAGACGCTCAATCTTGTGGCTCGCGTCACATGGCGGGGCCTCTACGCGCGCGCCGCCTCGTCCAGCGCCTCCAGCACCGGCCTGATCAGCGGGTGCTCCTCGGCTCCCCGGCGTACGGCAGCGAAGACCCGGCGGGTGGGTGCGACTCCGTCCACCGGACGTACGACCACGCCCGTGAGGTCCATTCCGCGCAGCGCCGAGCGCGGGACGAGGGCCACGCCCGCGTCCGACGAGGCGAGGGCGACGACGGCCCGGAAGTCGTCGGAGGAGTGTTCCAGGCGTGGCTGGAATCCGGCACTCTCGCAGGCCAGGACGACCACTTCGTGACAGGGGTTGCCGGGATACGGGCCGATCCAGGGGTCCTTGGCCAGGTCGGCCAGCGGGATCTCGGGGGCCTCCGCCAGCCGGTGGTTCACCGGGACGACCGCGTCGAAGGGCTCGGCGTACAGCGGTACGTGGGTCAGGCGCGGGTCGTCGGCGGGCGGCGCCCCGCGGTACTCGACCGCCACCGCGACGTCGACCTGTCGGTCCAGGACCATCGGCAGGCTGGCGTCGCCCTCGGCGTCCTGGACGCGGATACGGATGCCGGGCGCCAAGGAGGCGAGGCGCGCCACGGCCGGCGCCACGACCAGGGCGATCCCGGTCGCGAAGGAGGCGACGGTGACCGTGCCGGCGGCGCCCGAGCCGTAGGCGGCGAGCTCGGCCTCCGCCCGCTCCAACTGGGCCAGGACCGCGTTGGTGTGGCTGAGCAGGATCTCGCCGGCCGGGGTCAGCCGTACACCCTTGGCGCTGCGCTCGACGAGTCGGTGGCCCGTCTCCTGCTCCAGCGCCGTCAGCTGCTGGGAGACGGCGGAGGGCGTGAGATACAGCGCGGCGGCAGCCGCCGTCACCGTGCGGTGGTCGGCCACCGCACGGAGGATGTGGAGCCGCCGCGCTTCGATCATGGGATCGATTATCTCAATATGTCCGGGACGGCCGGATCAGGCCTCCAGTTCCGCCCGTGCCGCCACGAAGGCGTCGACGGCACGGTTGACGTCGTCCGTCGAGTGCGCGGCGGACAGCTGCACGCGGATGCGGGCCTGCCCCTGCGGCACCACGGGGTACGAGAAGCCGATCACGTACACGCCCCGCTCGAGGAGCAGCTCCGCGAGGCGGCCCGCCTTGGTCGCGTCGCCGATCATGACGGGGGCGATGGCGTGGTCGCCGGGGAGGATCTCGAAGCCCTCCTCGGTCATCCGGCGGCGGAACAGGGCGGTGTTCTCGGCGAGACGGACGCGCAGGTCGTCCGCCGACTCGAGGAGGTCGAGGACCTTGAGCGAGGCGGCGGCGATCACCGGGGCGAGAGTGTTCGAGAAGAGGTACGGCCGTGAGCGCTGGCGCAGCAGCGCGACGATCTCGGCGCGGGCCGCGACATAGCCGCCGGACGCGCCGCCGAGCGCCTTGCCGAGGGTGCCGGTGATGATGTCGACGCGGTCCATGACGCCGTGCAGCTCGGGGGTGCCGCGGCCGCCGGGGCCGACGAAGCCGACGGCATGGGAGTCGTCGACCATGACCATGGCGTCGTAGCGGTCGGCGAGGTCGCAGATCTCGCCGAGCGGTGCCACATAGCCGTCCATGGAGAAGACGCCGTCGGTGACGATCAGCCGACGCCGGGCGTCGGACGCGTCCTTCAACTGCCGTTCCAGATCGGCCAGATCACGGTTGGCGTAGCGGAAGCGACGCGCCTTGGACAGACGGATGCCGTCGATGATCGACGCGTGGTTCAGGGCGTCGGAGATGACGGCGTCCTCGGCGCCGAGCAGCGTCTCGAAGACACCGCCGTTGGCGTCGAAGCAGGAGGAGTACAGGATCGTGTCCTCCTGGCCGAGGAAGGCGGACAGGCGCGCTTCCAGTTCCTTGTGCACCTCCTGGGTGCCGCAGATGAAACGGACCGACGCCATGCCGTAGCCCCAGCGGTCCAGGGCCTCGTGCGCGGCGGCGACGACTTCGGGGTGGTCGGCGAGGCCGAGGTAGTTGTTGGCGCAGAAGTTGAGGACCTCGCCGGGGCGGCCGCCCGCGGTGACGTTCACGGTGGCGGACTGCGGGGTGCCGATCACGCGCTCGGGCTTGTGCAGGCCGGCGGCGCGGATCTCGTCGAGGGTGGCGCGCAGGTCGTCGCGCACGGAGTCGAACATGGGGAAGCTCCTGAAAGTGCTGACGGATGAGGGGAGTTACACGGTCCAGTCGAGGATGACCTTGCCGCCGCGGCCGCTCGCCGCGTCGGCGAACGCCGCCTCGAAGTCGCCGTAGCCGTACCGGCCGGTGATCACGGGTGACAGGTCGAGGCCGGCTTCCAGCAGCACCGACATCGCGTACCAGGTCTCGAACATCTCCCGGCCGTAGATCCCCTTGATGGTGATCATCGAGGTGACGATGCGGGCCCAGTCGACCGGGAACTCCTGGGCGGGCAGGCCGAGCATGGCGATACGGCCGCCGTGCGTCATGTTGGCGATCATGTCGCGCATGGCCTCGGGGCGGCCGGACATCTCCAGGCCGATGTCGAAGCCCTCGCGCAGCCCCAACTGCCGCTGTCCATCGGCGATTTCCGACTCCGCGACGTTCAGCGCGAGACTCACCCCGATCTTCCTCGCCAGTTCCAGCCGCTCCTCGCTGACGTCGGTGATGACGACGTTGCGGGCGCCCGCATGCCGGGCCACCGCGGCGGCCATCAGGCCTATCGGGCCGGCCCCCGTGATGAGCACGTCCTCGCCGACCAGCGGGAAGGACAGGGCCGTGTGGACGGCGTTGCCGAACGGGTCGAAGATCGCCGCGACGTCGAGATCCACCGGCGCCCGGTGCACCCACACATTGGCGGCGGGCAGGGCGACGTACTCCGCGAAGGCCCCGTCCCGTCCGACGCCGAGCCCGACCGTCGCCCGGCACAAGTGCCTCCGCCCCGCGAGACAGTTGCGGCACTTCCCGCAGACGAGGTGCCCCTCGCCGCTCACACGGTCACCGACGGCGATGTCCGTGACATCACGCCCGGTCTCCACGACCTCACCGACGAACTCGTGCCCGGCCACCAACGGTGTACGGATGGCCTGCTGCGCCCAGCCGTCCCAGGCCCGGATGTGCAGATCGGTCCCGCAGATGCCGGTCCGCAACACCTTGATCAGTACGTCACCGGGTCCGACGCCCGGCTCCGGCACGTCCGCGAGCCACAGTCCGGGCTCAGCCTTCTCCTTGACCAGCGCCTTCAACGCTACGGCTCCTGTGGGTGCGACCCCGGGCCCGGGCATGCCGAAGGCGCCCGTATCCGGGGAGAGGGGTGGAATCGCGTAGCAATCTGCCGCACCACGCCACCCCGGGTCCATCGAGCTTTTCTTAACCCGCGCCACAGCTCCGCTTCACACCCGCCCCGCAGACCTGCCTCGACGTGCGCGGCCGGCTCGATCACGGTTGCGCTTCTGCGGCTTTCGCCTGCTCGATCTGGGACTGTGCGGCCCCCTGCTCCAGGCGGGACACCTGGTAGTGAGCGATCGACCACCCCTCCTTCACGCGCTTCGCCAGGACGGAGAGCTTGACGGCGATCGGCGGCCGGTCGGTGAAGGTGAAGTCGACGTCCAGGTAGCCCAGCACCAGGTCCTCCGTGAACCGTCTGGTCTCGAGGATGCGGTAGGCCGCCTTCATGCCGAGGGGCTGGGAGTCGTAGTACTCGGCGACGCCCTGCCGTCCGACGCTGTACGGGTGCAGCCCCTGGAAGACGGCGTCCTCGGTGAAGTGGGAGGCGACGCGCTCCGGTTGGTGTGCGTCGACGTCGGACTTCCAGGCGTCGAGGACCGCGCTCAGGATCGTCTTGTCGTCCGTGGTGGTGGTCATGGCCGCTCCTTGGTGGGTTCTGACGAGTTGTCAATGTCCGGCGCTCATGCCGCCGTCCACGTGGAGGATCTCGCCGGTGACGAAGGGAGCCGTCTCCAGGAAGAGCACGGCGTCGACGATGTCGCTCACTTCGCCCATCCGGCCCACGGGGTGCAGGGCGGCGAGGAACTCGTGGGCCTCCTCCGGGTGCATGGGGGTCTTGACGGTGCCGGGCGAGACGGCGTTGACGCGCAGGCCGCGGGTGGCGTACTCGATGGCGAGGGACTTGGTGGCGGACTGCAGGCCGCCCTTGGTCAGCGAGGCCAGGACGGAGGGGACGCGGGAGTCCGCGGCGTCCACCAGGCTGGTGGTGACGTTGACGATGTGGCCGCCGCCCTGGGCGAGCAGGTGCGGTACGGCCTGCTGGGTGAGGTGGAAGAAGCCGGCGACGTTGATGCCGGTCACGGCGGCGTAGTCCTCGGCCGTGTACTCCGTGAACGGCTTGGCGACGAAGACGCCCGCATTGTTGACCACCGTGTCGATACGGCCGAACCGCTCGACGGCGGCCGCGACGATCCGCTCCGCGGTCGCCGGGTCCGCGATGTCGCCCTGGACGGTGAGGACGTCGGCGTCGTCGGCGGGGGCGATGGTCCGCGAGGTGGCGACGACCGCGTAGCCGAGCTTGCGGTAGCCCTCGACGAGGGCGGCGCCGATGCCCTGCGAAGCGCCGGTGATGATCGCGACCTTCTGGTGGTGCGTGCTCATGGTGACCTTCTTCCGAGAGATTGACCGGCAACTAGCCGACCGGTCGACTATCTGGAAGGTATGTCCGGGCGCTCGGCGACGGAAGGATCGGCTTGCTCCTGGGTGGGAGGCGCAGGCTTTCAGAGCTGGTCAGCCGGGAGCCGGTGAGGATCGTCGGTGGGCAGCCAGGCGTCCCGCGCGTGGATGCCGAGGTCGCCGACGCCCTCGCACAGCGCGTCCACGGCGGCGAGGACGCCCGCGCGGTCCTCGGCCTCCCGCCGGACCAGGGACCAGGTCCAGTACACCTTCGGGGCGACGACCTCTCGGCGGACCAGGTCGGGCGGGAGCGCAGTGGTCTGCCCCTTGGGCGAGTTGAGGACCGGGCGGCGACAGCGGCGCACGTGGTCGAAGAAGGCCGGTCCGGTGATCGCCCCGTCCGAGATGCGTACGACACGCGCGCCGGTGATCTGCGCGAGCTCCTCGGCGTACACGTTCCAGGACGCCCAGGAGGTGATGTCGTCGTCGATGAGGACGTCGGTGTCCTGGGCCGCCACATCCGGTACGTCATGGGAGTCGCCGCCCTTGGCGACGGCGTACAGCCGGTCGGCGCCGATCAGCCGCGCCCGCAGCCCGAGCCGTTCGAGGTCCTCTCCGCGCAGCCAGCACACCGCGAGGTCCAGGCTGCCGTCGGCCACCCGGGCGGCCTGCGTGTGCGAGGGCGCCACCCACGCGTCGACGTGCACCCGGGCCACCGCTGCCGTGCGTGAAGTCAGGTCCGGAGGAAGCCAGTTGACGTAACCGAGCCGTACCGACTGCGAGCCCGACAGCCTCCCGGCCCGGTGCTTGAGGTCGTCGGCCCGTTCCAGCAGGGCACGGGTGTGCGGGAGCAGATCCGCTCCGGCGGGGGTGAGGGAGACCGAGCGGCGGTCCCGGTCGAACAGCCGGACGCCCAGATCCCGTTCGAGGGCCTTGATCTGCTGGGAGAGCGACGGCCCCGCGATGAGCAGCCGCTCGGCGGCCCGGCCGAAGTTCAGTTCCTCGGCGACCGCGACGAAGTAGCGCAGCTGGCGCAGTTCCACGCGCGCCATGCTACGCGCGCTGGGAGGCTGCGCCTATCAGCAGCGAGGAAGCCGGTCCTGGCATCGGTGCTGGTCACGGGCGCACGATGGGCCCACCAACGACGATCGGAGCACATCATGCGCGAGTTCCTGGTCGAGATCACCACCACGATCCCCGAGGGCACCGGCCAGGACGAGGTCGACCGGCGGCGGGCCGCCGAGGCCGTCCGTGCGCGGGAGCTGGCCGCCACCGGCAATCTGGCCCGACTGTGGCGTCCCGTGGGCGAGTTGCGCAGCATCGGCGTGTGGCGGGCCGCCGACGAGGCGGAGCTGCACGAGAAGGTGCTCGGCACACTGCCGCTGCGTCCATGGATGACCCTCGCCGTCACCCCGCTGGAGTCCCACCCCAACGACCCGGGCCGGGTCGACGGCACCCGATGAGCACCCCCTCCTCCCCCTGGACCCATGTCGCCCGGGCCGCGGCGGCGCTCGCGGCGGGCATGGGGGTCGGCCGTTTCGTCTACACGCCGATCCTGCCCCTGATGCACACCCAGGCGGGCCTGTCCGCCGGCACCGGAGCCGACCTGGCCACCGCCAACTACGTGGGCTATCTCGTCGGGGCGCTCGCGGGCATCCTGCTGCCCTCGCTCGTGCGATCACGTGCCGTCCTGCGCGGCTCCCTGCTCGCGCTGACCGCGACACTCGCCGCGATGCCCGTCACCCACAGCACCGCGATGTGGGCCGTGCTGCGGCTGCTGGCCGGGGTGGCGAGCGCCCTGGTGTTCGTCGTCGCCGCCAGTTCTCTGCTGCACCATCTGCGCGGGCACCCGGCGCACCTGCCCGGCTGGGCCATCGGCGGTGTCGGCGCCGGCATCGCGCTGTCCGGTCTGCTGCTCCTGGCGCTGCGGTCCGTCGCGGACTGGCGGGTCGCCTGGTGGGCCTCGGCCGCGCTCACGGCGCTGCTCACCGTCGGCGCGTGGAGCCTGCGCCCGGAGACGGCCGCGGCCGCGAGCAGCGGGAAACCGGACAGTACGGCGCCTCGGACCCACCGCTGGTTCGGCGCGCTGCTCGTGAGCTACTCCCTGGAGGGCATCGGCTACATCGTCGCCGGAACCTTTCTGGTCGCCGCGATCGGCCAGGGCTCCCCCGGCTGGGTCGGCAACGGCTCCTGGGTGCTGGTGGGGCTGGCCGCCGCCGCGTCCCCGACGCTGTGGGCGCGGCTGGGACGCCGCTGGTCCCGGCCCGCGCTGCTGCTCGCCGCGCTGGTGGTGCAGGCGGTCGGCATCGCCCTGCCCGCCCTGATCGGCTCAGCGGCTGCCGCACTCGTCTCGGCGGTGCTGTTCGGCGGCACCTTCCTGGGCATCAGCATGCTCGCCCTGGCCACCGGAGCCCACCTGCGCTTCCCCCGCTCGGTCGCGCTGCTGACCGCCGGCTACTCCGTCGGCCAGATCCTGGGCCCGCTCACCGTCGCCCCACTGCTGCACCACGGCTACCAGCGGGCGCTGCTGACGGCCGCCCTCGTGGTGCTCGCCGCCGCCGCGGCCGCCGCCGTGCTGCGGATCGGCTTCCCGCACCACATGGTCGTAGTACGACACACAGCCCCGCCGCGGCAGCGAGAATCGTCCGAGGAGGCCCGGCCCGCAGAGGCCGGCCCCGACGCTCTCGCCCCGCACTCGGCCAACTGACCTGGAGCCGCCGATGAACACCGCACGGGACCTCGCGATCGTCGCCCTGGACGCGGCACCGAGCCACCAGGTCCAGCAGGGCGAACTCTCGCTCGCACTCGCGGGAGCCGAGGTGCTCGACCTCATCGAGGCCCTGGCGCTCGCCCTGGACGGTGACCGCATCCTCCCCAGCGCCCCGTCACCCACGGGCGACCGTCTGCTGGACGAGGCCGCCTCCTCCCTCGTACGACAGGAGCCGTACGAGTCGGTCGAGGAGTGGCTGTGGCGCCGGGGCCGTGGGCTGTCCTCGGCCTACGTCGACGACCTGGAGCGGGTGGGGCTGACCGCCCGGCCGCGCGGGCGCCGGATTCCGCTGCGGACCGGACGGCCGGAGCTGGTCGACTCGCCGGCCCGGCGGCAGGCCGAGGAGCGCTGGGCGTCGGGCGAGCCGGTCCTCGCCGCCCTGGCTGCGGCCGCCGGGATCCACGAGGAGCGAGCCGGCGACCAGGACGAACTCTCCGGTGAGGCGGTCACGACCGTGCTGGCCGCCGTCGGCGATGCGGTGATGGAACTGGAGGCGGTGCGGCAGCGGAAGGCCATCGAGGACGCTGCGTTCGACAATGTCTGGCGCGGCTACTAGGCGCTCCGGGGGCCGCTCTCGGCCGTCGGTCGTCTGCGGCGCCGTTGTGGCTGGTCGCGCAGTTCCCGCGCGCCCAAAAAGCCGCTGCCGACCCGCGGCGGACTTCAGCAGGCCCTCTTGGCGACTAGTGGGAACCCGTGGCGCCGAGCAGTGCCCGGCAGTTGTCCCACAGGGGGCTCAGGCGCCCGGTGCTGTTGTACAGCTTGGCGAACATCATCTGGCCCTCCAGTTGAGCGACCACCGCCTGGGCCGCCTCGCGGGTGTCCGTCGCAGTGATCTCGCCGCGGTCGCGGGCCTCTGCGACGACCGCCTCGACCATGTCGACCTGCGCGTCGAAGATCTCCTGCAGGCGGCCGCGGACGGCCTCGGCCTGGTTGCTCAGTTCCAGCGTGAGGTTGCCGAACAGACAGCCCGACACGGTGCCGCAGCCCTGCTGGGCGGCGAGCCGTCCGGCCTCCGTCTCCTCGAAGAGCCGTCGCAGCCGCTGCAGCGGTTCCCCGTCACCGCCCAACGCCCGCGCCCAGTCGCGCTGTTGGGCCGCCCAGTGCTCGTCGACGACGGCGAGTGCGAGGGCCTCCTTCGACTCGAAGAAGTAGTAGAAGCTGCCCTTCGGCACTCCGGCCGCCTTGCAGATCTCGGCCACGCCCAGCGCCGTGTAGCCGCGTCCCTCGATGAGCGGGCGTGCGGCATCGAGGATCTTCTGCCTGACGTCACTGGTGCGTCCCACGGCGCAAGGGTACGTAAGTACTGGACCGGTCGGCTAGTGGCTGTCTTGGGCCGCCGTCACAGCAGCGGGAGCCCGTCCGCCTCCCGTCGCTCCAGCCGGGCGACCAGGTCGGCCGCCGTCGACTTGATGGTCTCCAGGCCGGGCCTGCCCCAGGGCCGTGGCTCCACGTCGACGACGCACACGGTGCCGAGAACCATCCCCGTACTGTCGATCAGCGGCGCGCCCAGATAGGAGCGGATGCCGAACTCGTCCACCACCGGATTGCCCGCGAACCGCGGGTAGTCGCAGACGTCCTCCAGGACCAGCGCCTTGCGCCGGACCACCACATGGGGGCAGAAGCCGTGGTCGCGGGCCAGTTCGCGGCCCAGCACCGGGGTGGTGCCGTCGGCCTTCACCACGGGCCGGGCGACGTCCGAGAGATGCAGGCCGGCGAAGAACTGCCGGTTCTCGTCGATGAAGTTGACCATGGCGTACGGCGTCCCGGTGAGCTCGGCGAGGTGGTCCGCGTAGGCGTCGAGGGCGGGGTCCGGGTGTTCTGCGAGGCCCAGTTGGCCGAGGCGCCGGGCCCGGGCGGGGGCCTCCTTGTCCTCGGGGGTGAGCAGCAGACGACCGGCCGGGCGCGACGGGTCGTACCTCATGAGCGGGCTCCGTCACTGTGGACGCAGGGCATATACGGGCTCCGTGGCGGTGTGCGGGGATCACATGTGGGCGCCGTGGCTCGGCGCATGAGCCGGGGCGTGGGCGATGAGGTGACGTACGAGGGTCAGCAGGGTCTGCACTCCTGAGCTGGAGATCCTGGCGTCGCAGCGCACGACGGGGATCGCCGGATCGAGGTCGATGGCGGCGCGGACCTCCTCGGGGTCGTAGCGGTACGAGCCGTCGAACTCGTTGATCGCGACGATGAAGCCGAGACCGCGCTGCTCGAAGAAGTCGACCGCCGCGAAGCACTCCTCCAGGCGGCGGGTGTCGGCGAGGATGACCGCCCCGAGCGCGCCCTCGGAGAGCTCGTCCCACATGAACCAGAACCGCTCCTGCCCGGGCGTGCCGAACAGATACAGCACATGTTCCCGGTCGAGGGTGATGCGGCCGAAGTCCATCGCCACCGTCGTCTCGACCTTGTTCTCGATCCCTTCGAGGGAGTCGGTCGCGGCGCTGACCGTGGTGAGCAGTTCCTCCGTACTGAGCGGCGCGATCTCGCTGACCGCGCCCACGAAGGTCGTCTTGCCTACTCCGAACCCGCCCGCCACCAGGATCTTCAGTGCGGTGGGGAAGGGGTCAGAGCTGTCGTCGTAGTCCATCGAGCACTGCCTCCAGAAGGGCCCGGTCAGTCGGGTTGTGGTGGAACTCGGGTGGCTTGGTGGTGAGCGCCCCGCAGTCGACGAGGTCCGACAGCAGCACCTTGGTGACCACGGCCGGCAGCTTCAGTTGGGCGGCGACCTCGGCGACCGAGACGGGCGCGCGGCACAGGTCGAGCGCCTGCGCGTGTTCGGGACCGAGGTAGCCGAGGGGGGTGGCCCCGGTGGCCATCACGTGCGACAGGAGGTCGAGCGCGATGGTGGGCCGGGTGCGGCCGTTGCTGACCGTGAAGGGGCGCACCAGCCGACCGGCCGCGTCGTCGAGCCAGGGCCCGTCGCCGACCGCCGCCACCCTCAAGGCCTCATCGCCGTGGGTTCGACGGCGTGCTGCCGGGGCGCGGTGACCAGGTAGGGGCGGACGCTCTTGACCAGCATGGCCATCTCGTAGCCGAGCACCGCCGCGTCGGCCTCGCGGCCTGCCAGTACGGCGAGACAGGTGCCGGAGCCGGCGGTGGTCACGAACAGCAGGGTCGAGTCGAGTTCGACGACGACCTGGCGGACGTCGCCGCCGTCGCCGAAGCGGACCCCGGCACTGCGGCCGAGGGAGTACAGGCCGGAGGCCAGGGCGGCCATGTGGTCGGCGCTGTCCGGGTCGAGGCCGTGGACTGACTTCACAAGCCCGTCGCAGGACAGAAGTACCGCACTGGTCGTGTGGGGTACGCGCTGCACGAGGCCGCTCATCAGCCAGTCGAGATCGGATACATGGCCGGTGGGCGCATCGCTCGCCATGGTGGATCGACTCCTTGGGGTACGAAGGTCTGCGGGAGCGGTGGGGGCGGTAACGGGGGTGGGAACAGGGGTGGTCATCCGGCTGGTGCGCTCCCGTCGTGCCGGCTGGGATGGTCGGTGCCGCGCGCGGACGCGGGGCGCGCCTCGGCTATGTGGGCCGGGTCCATGTGCGATACGTCGATGGAGGGCGGCGGGGTGGTGGCGGTGACGTCCGTGTGGAGCACGTCCAAGGGCGAGCTCGGGAGGATGGGCGCGGCGTCTGTGTGAGCCGGGTCGGTGAGGGGACGCGACTCGATGCGCGCCGTCTGTCCCACGGGCTCGACGGCCATGTAGGCGGACTCGGTGTGCGTGGACTCCGTGTGCCTGGACTCCGTGTGCGCCGACTCCATATGAGGCGCCCCCATATGAGGCGACTCCATGTGCCGCGAAGCCATGTGGTCCGGCTCCGGATGCGCCGACGACGCCGTGTGTACGGCCCCTGTGTACTCCGATGTGTACTCAGGGTGCTCCGCGTATTCGGTGGACTCCGACTCGAGGTTCTGCTGGGCCTCCGCCAGACCGATGCCGCGCTGGAATGCGGCCATCAGGCCCGGGTCGTGGCCGGCGAGGTACTCGGACTCCTGGCGGGGTGCCGGGCCGTCCCTCAGCTGGGGTGCGATGTGCTCCTGGGCACGGCGGCGCGGCAGTTGGGGCTTGCCCATGGTGCCGCGGACCGTGCCGGTACGGGGCGTCGGCGGTGTGCCCGCGTTCTCCTCGACGAGCCGCCGGTCGTCCGGACGGATTCCGGGCAGGGCCTCCGCGGGGTTGGCCCGCTCCTCCTGGGCCCCGCGCACCGGGAGCGGCGCCGCTCCGCTGCCGGCCGCCGTGCTGCCGCCCAGCGGAGTGCCGTTCGGCACGGCGGCCGTGGACCGCGGGGACGGCGGGGGCGTGACCCGAGGCCCGACGGTCTCGGATCGGGGGCCGGGCGGAGCCTGTGGCTGGGACCGCGGCGGTACGGACGGCTCGGGCATCCCCATCACGCCCGTGACACTGTGCGGCTGCCCTGCGCCCCCGGGAACGCCCGCCGTCGGGCCCAGCAGCCCCTGCGGTACGACGAGCACGGCCTGCACCCCGCCGTAGATGTTGGTCTGCAGCCGGACGTTGATGCCGTGCCGTCGCGCGAGCTGCGAGACGACGAACAGTCCGATGCGGCCGTCTGCCAGCAGGCTCGCCACATTGACCTGGTCGGGGTCCGCGAGCAGGGCGTTCATCTTCTTCTGCTCGCCGACCGGCATGCCGAGGCCGCGGTCCTCCACCTCGACGGCGAGTCCCGAGGTGACGAGGTTGGCGCGCAGCAGGACCTGGGTGTGCGGGGCGGAGAACACCGTGGCGTTCTCGACGAGTTCGGCCAGCAGGTGGATGACGTCGGCGACGGCGTGGCCGCGCAGGGTGCCGTCGATCGGCGGCACCAGCTTCACCCGGGAGTACTGCTCGACCTCGGCGATGGCGGAGCGCAGCACCTCGGTCATGGAGACGGGGTTGCTCCACTGCCGTCGGGAGACGGCGCCGCCGAGGACGGCGAGGTTCTCGGCGTGCCGACGGATCCGGGTGGCGAGGTGGTCGACGTGGAAGAGGCCCTTGAGCAGGTCGGGGTCCTCGATCTCGTTCTCCAGCTCGTCGAGGATGGAGATCTCCCGGTGCACCAGCGACTGCAGGCGCCGGGCGAGGTTGACGAAGACCTCGAGCTTCTGTTCGCTGCCCGCCTGGCTGGAGAGCTGGGCGGCTTGCACGACGGCGGTGACGGCGCCGTCGTGTGCGCGGGTCAGGTCGGCGGCGAGCAGCTCGAAGTCGTCGGCATCGTCCGGCGGAGAGCTGCGCGGCTTGCGCGGGGGCGGGGTGTCGCCGCGGCGCAGCGACTCGACGAGAGCGCGCAGGTCGGCCTCACCGCGGCCGCTGATGCGGCGCAGGGCGCCGAGGCGGTCGCTCACCGACTTGGCGGTGCGGTCGGCGGCGACGGAGGCGATCAGGATCCCTGCGAACGCCACCGCGGCGGCGCCGGCGAGCACGCCCCACAGCGTGAGGCTGGGCCGTGCTCCGGTGCTGCGGACGGTGAACAGGACGGCCGCGCTCGCGCTCAGGGCGACCGCGATCGGCGGCAGCACGGCGAGCCGCAGCAACTGGGGCCGTATGTGGGTCTCGGGCAGCGAGGGCACGGGACGGGCAACCGGCCGTCCGTGCCGCCCGCCCTCGCGGCGGTCTGCGCGTGCGGCCGGTGCGCGAAGGTGAGACATCGGTGTCCTCGTCGTACTGATCCGTCGGTGCCTGGGGCGCGTGCTGCGCGGTTCGGGCATGCGTCGCCCGATGGACACTCACAGTAGTCGCCAACGCATCATGTGCGGTGGGCAGTTGACAAAGTCCCACGCATGGCGTCCCGCTCTGGTATGAGGGCTCGTACGACAGACCGATAAACCCAGCGAGCACGCGGTCCCGCTGAACGAGGGATCGATCAGAGCTGGTCAGAAGCGGTCACCAGGAAAGGGCGAGGGCCGGGGAGCGACTGCTCCCCGGCCCTCAGCGCATGCTCTTTTCTGTCCGGCCGACAACCCGCCGGGACCGTTTGGGGACGCTCACGCGTCTTCGGAAGTCATCCCCCGAACGTCACGCAACGTATAGATCTAGCCCTTCGGCTGGGTGAAGCGGATGCTGTTGCCGAAGGGGTCGCGCAGGCCGCAGTCGATCCCGTACGGCCGCTCGGTGGGCTCCTCGGTGAACTCGACGCCCTTGGCCTTGAGGGTCTCGTACGTCTTACGGCAGTCCTCGGTCCGGAAGATGAGGAAGCCGCCCGTCGCACCCTTGGTCAGCAGCTCGCGGACCTGTTCCGCGGTCTCCTCGGACAGCCGCGGCGGGCCCGGCCGCTCCAGGAGGACCTCGCGGTCGGGCTGGCCGGGGACGTTGATGGTGAGCCAGCGCATGAAACCGAGGTCGGCGTCGGTGTTGACCTCCAGGCCGAGCTTGCCGACGTAGAAGTCGAGGGCCTCGTCCTGGTCGAGAACGTAGATCTGCGAGTGCGTGATTGCTGTGAACATGAGCATCACGCTACGAGCCCGGCCCCGCGAAAACTTATCCAAAACTGCTCTGTCCGCCGAAGAACGAGCAGAAGGACGAAACGATCGGACGGACGAGGTAGCTGTCAGGCGCTCGGCCGCATCCACGCCATCGTGAAACAGGTGGGGACGTCCAGGGCGACGGCCTGTTTGCGGTACTCCCTGGGAGAGCGGCCGACGACGTCGCGGAAGGTACGGCTGAAGGTGCCCGGGCTGCCGAAGCCGACCTCGAAGCAGATGTCCGTGATGCTCCGGTCGGTCTCCCGGAGCAGGAACATGGCGCGCTCGACGCGGCGGCGCTGCAGATAGCGGTGCGGTGTCTCGCCGAAGGTGGCGCGGAAGGTGCGGGCGAAGTGTGCCGGGGAGACGTGGGCGATCCGGGCCAGGGCGGGCACGTCCAGCGGCTGGGCGTAGGCGCGGTCCATCGCGTCCCGGGCCCGCAGCATGCGGCGGTTCGTTTCTTCTGCGGCGCGGCTCACGGCGCCATCACACCATGCTTCGGCGACGGTGTTGACGTCGCACGGGCTGAGACGCCGCCACCGCATACGGCGCTGCTGTCAGCGCAGGGCGGCCAGCTCCCCGTCCGGCAGGTGGATCCAGCCCTCCTGTCCGGCTGCCGCGCGCTCCTGCGCAGTCTCCGGCCACCGGGTGTCCCCGACCAGAACGGCCCTCGCGACCAGGGCGCAGAGGAGGGCGTCGAGATGGTCGTGGCTGTCGGTGCACGTGGAGCGCACGGGCTCGGGCAGAGCCACTCCCAGACCCTCCCCGACCGCGAGAACGATGTGCTCGCGGACCTCGCGTGCTTCGGACGTGGCGCTCTTGTAGCTGCGGACCGGGCGGATGCCCCACCGTCGCAGCGCGGCGGCCGGGTACACCTCGGCGACCCGGCCCGACCCGTCCCGGGGCACGGGGGTGCCGGTGGCCGCGAGCGCGTCCAGGAGGCGGGCCGCACGCAGCGCCACGACGCCCAGCAGGTCGGTGGACACCGACAGCGGAGGGCGCATCGCGGTCGCCTTCCAGGTGAGGTCGTCGGTCAGCCGGAACCGCAGCGGGTCCAGGCCGGGACGGCCGTCCGTGCGCTCCTCGAACCGGGCCGACGGCGGCAGCCGTAGACCCTGGTGGTGGGCGAGGACCGTGTCCACGAAGCTCGACGGCCAGCCGAGCGGGCAGTCGAGTCCGGTCTTGTCGGCGGACCGGACCAGCGCCAGCAGGTCCTCGTCCCCTCCCGGCACGACGAATTCGGCCGTCAGGGCGCCGTCGGCCGCCCACACGACACGGCACACGGCGGTACGCCGTGCACTCGCCGCCAGGTCGACCCCGACCGTCACCGTCCGCTGATGGCCCACCGGGATCCCCTCCTGGGCGTGTCCGGTCGGGGTACGCGCCTCCCCCGCCGAGGTCAGCCCGCCGAGACCGTCTCGGGCTCCCCGGTGCCGTCCGGGGACTTGCCGTCGGCCTCGGCCTGGGCCTCGGCGCCGGAGTCGGCGGTCGTCTTGATCGCCGCCTTCGTCAGCACGTCCGCCGTCGGCCAGCCACCGGCCGGGGCCTGGGCGACGGCGCGCCACCACGGCTCGGAGGGAACGGTCTCGGCGGTGGGTTCGAAGGGCTCTCCGGGGCGGGGCAGGGCGATGCGGGAGCCTGTGGCGCGGGCGGCCGCGACCGTGCCCTCGCCGGGCTCCGCCCAGGGGTGTGTGGCCAGGTTGAAGGTGGCCCAGTGGATCGGCATCATCACGCCGTGCGGCTCACCGCCCTGCAGGTCGAGGTGGGCGCGCATGCCTTCTTCGGGGGTCATGTGGATGTCGGGCCAGAAGTCGGAGTACGCGCCGATCTGGATCATCGTGGCGTCGAAGGGCCCGTGCTCGGCACCGATGTCCTTGAAGCCCTCGAAGTAGCCGGTGTCGCCGCTGTGGAAGATCCGGTGCTCGTCCCCGGCGACGGACCAGGACGCCCACAGGGTGTGCTGGGTGTTGCGCAGGCCGCGGCCGCAGAAGTGGCGGGCGGGCGTGGCGGTCAGGGTGAGGCCGCCGACCTTGGTCGCCTCGTGCCAGTCCAGCTCGCGCAGCCGGTGGGCGGAGACGCCCCAGTGTTCGAGGTGGGCGCCGACGCCGAGGGGGACGGCGAACAGCGTGTCCGTGTCGGCCAGTGCCTTGATGGTGGGCAGGTCCAGGTGGTCGTAGTGGTCGTGCGAGATGACGACGACGTCGACCGGGCCGAGCGCGGCGATCGGCAGGGGTGCCGGGTGCAGCCGCTTGGGGCCGACGAAGGAGAAGGGGGAGCAGCGCTCGCCCCACACGGGGTCGAAGAGCACCCGCTGTCCGTCGATCTCGGCGAGCACACTGGAGTGCCCCATCCAGGTCAGCCGCAGTCCGGTGGCCGGCGGCTTCGCGATGTCGGCGAGCGTCGTGGGGTGCACCGGGATCGTGCCCTTGGGAGCGCGCTGGGGGCGCTCGTCCTTGTCGAAGAAGACCTTCGCGAAGTCCAGCGTGGAGCCGGAGGGCCGGGTCCGTGCGGTGCCTCCGGGATTCTGGAAGACCCCGTCCTTGAAGTGCGGTGATCTGCGGATGCGCGCGAGGCGCTCACCGCTCGGGTCCGCGCCGAAGCCCGCGGGCTGCAGCGCGCGGAGCCCGGAGCTCAGGGAACGGAAACCGGACACGGTACCTCCAGATGGAGTCGACGAGGCATTCCATTATGGTCGGCTCCTCCGACAACACCTGGGTCGTCCGGGTCGCCGCGGGCTCATTCCAAGGAAAGCCCAAGGATTGCCCACCGCTCGGTGAACGGCGGACCGTCGGCCTCCATTCCCGTCGCCCTGCCGGCGCCAGGGCGATCATTCGGCCGTTGACAGCGTGTGCCCCCGGTTCCGATACTGACTCACGATTCAGTAACCGGGGTCTTCGACACCCTGCCGGCCCCTGATCATCATCCGCGAGGAGATCGCATGACCGCCCCCCTGATGTCGGTCACCTGGACCGACCACCTCACCGGCCGCCAGGGCTTCCTGGTCGTCGACCGGTTGGTGCGCGGCGTGTCCAGCGGCGGACTGCGCATGCGGGCGGGCTGCACCCTGGACGAGGTGGCCGGGCTCGCGCGCGGGATGACCATGAAGGAGGCGCTGCACTACAACCCCGAGGGCCGGTACGTCCCTCTGGGCGGCGCCAAGGGGGGTATCGACTGCGACCCTCGGGACCCCGGGGCGTACGCGCTCCTGGTGCGCTATCTGCGCGCCATGAAGCCGTACGTCGAAAGCTTCTGGACCACCGGGGAGGACCTCGGACTCAGCCAGGACCTGGTGGACCGGGCGGCGGCCGAGGCGGGGCTGGTGTCGTCGATCCAGGCCGTGTATCCCCTGCTCGACGACGAGGCGGAGGCACGGCGGCGGCTCGCGGACGCTTTCGCGATCGAGGTGGACGGCATCGGTCTTGACGAGCTGGTCGGCGGGTGCGGGGTCGCCGAGTCGGCGCTCGCGGCTCTCGACCGGGCCGGGGTGGCGTACGCCGGAACCCGGGTGGCCGTGCAGGGTCTGGGCACGATGGGTGGGGCGACGGCGCGTTTCCTCGCGCGCGCCGGGCTCACCGTCGTCGCCGTCGCCGACATCAAGGGCACGATCACCAACCCGGCCGGCCTCGACGTCGAGGCGCTGCTCGCCGCGCGTGACGCGTACGGCACCGTGGACCGTGCGGCCCTGCGCCCCGACGACCGTGAACTGCCCGGCGACGCCTGGCTGTCTGCGGAGGCGGAGGTGCTCGTACCCGCGGCGGTCTCGTACGCGATCGACGCCGCCGACCAGGAGCGGATCACCGCCCGCTGGATCGTCGAGGCGGCCAACATGCCGGTACTGCCCGAGGCGGAGGAGCTGCTGGCCGCGCGCGGGGTGACCGTGCTGCCGGACGTGGTCGTCAACTCCGGGACCAACGCCTGGTGGTGGTGGACCCTGTTCGGCGACATCGGCGCGGACGCCCAGGAGGCGTTCGCCCACACCCGCCGCTCGATGCGCACCCTGACCGAGCAGATGCTGGCCCGCGCGGAAGCCGACGGGACGACCCCGCGGGCGGCCGCCCACGCCATCGTCGCGGACCGGCTGCCGGTGATCGCGGAACGCTTCGGCTGGTACCGGTGACGACGGTCCGGGCACGCGTGCCCGACATCCCGGCACCCCCGGGAAAGGACAAGCAGGTGTACGGCCGACACCGCGCACCCCCTCGAACCCGCCAAACGCCGACCTCACCCGCGCCAAGGAGGCGCTCGCCCACACCCGCCGCTCGATACGCACCCCGACCGAACAGATACCGACCCGCACGGAAGCCGACGGGACGACCCCGCGGGCGGCCACCCACGCCATCGTCGCGGACCGGCTGCCGGTGATCGCGGAACGCTTCGGCTGGTACCGGTGACGACGGTCCGGGCACGCGTGCCCGACATCCCGGCACCCCCGGGAAAGAGCAAGCAGGTGTACGGCCGACACCGCGCACCCCCTCGAACCCGCCAAACGCCGACCTCACCCGCGCCAAGGAGGCGCTCGCCCACACCCGCCGCTCGATACGCACCCCGACCGAACAGATACCGACCCGCACGGAAGCCGACGGGACGACCCCGCGGGCGGCCACCGCACCGGTGACGACGATCCGAGCAGAGCAGGGGCACGGCCGACAACGGGCACCCTCTCGAACCCGCCAAGTGTCGGCCTCGCCCGGCGTCACCAGTGGCGACGCAATAGGGTGACCGCGTGGCGAGAGTGCGGTTGAGTGTGGCTGAGCGGCGCGCGGAGTTGCTGCGGGCCGCCATCGGGCAGATCGAGGCGCGGGGTGTGGCGGCGGTCAGGATCGCCGACGTGGCCTCGGCGCTCGGTGTGAGCAACGCGCTGGTGCTGTACCACTTCTCCACCAAGGAAAAGCTGGTCGCCGCCGCGTTCACCTTCGCGGCCGAGGACGACCTCGCGCATCTGCGCAAGCTTCTCGGCCGCCGTACGACGGCGCTGCGGCGACTGCGGTCGGCGGTGCGCTGGTATGCGCCGACGGGCCAGGCCAAGGGCTGGCGGCTGTGGATCGAGGGCTGGGCGGCGGCACTGCGCGAGCCCGCGCTGCAGGAGGTCACACGCGACCTGGACAAGCAGTGGAAGGCGGCGATCGCCGAGGTCGTCGCGGAGGGCGTGGCCGCGGGCGAGTTCCACTGCCCGGACCCGCACGGCGCGGCCCTGCGGCTGACCGCCCTGCTGGACGGGCTCGCCGTGCAGCTGACCTCGTACGCCGGTGCGGTGTCGCGGGCACGGGCGCAGGAGTGGGTGGACGAGGCGCTGGCCCGGGAACTGGGGCTGGAGCGGGCGGCGTTGACGGCTTCGGAGCACTGAGCCCCCGCACTCGGCGGGGGCTCGTGCCACCGGGCCCGTTTCACCTTCACCACCGGCCGCAGCGAGGGCCGCTCCCAAGCCATCACGAGCGCCCCGCCCAGCACGGTTTCAGCCGACCCTCGAACGCCCGTCAGGCCACCGAAGCGATCCGCATCTTGATGTCGTCCGGCGACAGCGCGCCCTTCGCCGTGACGTGGTCCCCTGACGACTCGCCGCGCAGTCGGCGGCCGATCCACGGCACCAGGTACTCGCGCGCCCAGTGCACGTCGTCCCGTCGCACGTCGAGGGTGCCGCGCGGCGGGAGCGGCGGCCAGGGCTGGTCGGGGTCGGCCGGCACCTCGAGACCGAGGACCTGCCCGGCGCGCAGCGCCACACGCGTGTGCCCCTCGGGTGAGAGGTGGAGGCGGTCGCCGTCCCACGCCCTGCGGTCCTGGACGGTCTTCAGGGACCACAGGTCGAGCACGGGACAGCCGTACCGGTCGGCGATGGCCCGGACATGCCCGTTGTAGGTGGCGATCTTGCCGCGCAGGTGCTTGAGCACGGGCACGCCTCGGGTGTCGAAGCCGGTGGTCACCATGACCGTGCCGGCGACTTCGGTGAGCCGGGCCACCGCCCGCTCGAAGCGCTCGGCGACCTCGTCGGGGTCGGTGCCGGGACGGATGATGTCGTTGCCGCCCGCGCAGAAGGAGACCAGGTCCGGCGCCAGTTCGACGGCCTGCGGTACCTGGTCCTCCACGATCTGGTCGAGCAGTTTGCCGCGCACGGCGAGGTTCGCGTACCTGAAGTCGCCCTCGGGCCGCCGGTCGGCGAGAAGCACCGCGAACCGGTCGGCCCAGCCGACGAACGCCCCGTCGGGGCCGGGGTCGCCGACGCCCTCGGTGAAGCTGTCCCCCACCGCAACGTACGACCCGATCACTGATCTGCTGTCACTCTTCGAATCGTCTGCCACATCGACCATGATTCACCTTCGAATGTGACCTACGCGACCGTAGGAAAGGGTTGACGCGCGGTGAGATAAGCCACTTCTAAAGTGTTCGCCAAGCCCGGAATAACCCTCCGACCAGGGATGTTGAGGCGTCAGCGATCGTACGGGGCGAGCCGCCGACCCTGAAGTCGGCGATCCGGAAATGGCTCCAGGTGGTCCGGAACGCGAAGTGCCCCCTTGTATACGGCCGCTGGCCGAAGCCCCGCCGCGCCGGGTGGCGAAGAGGTCGTCCGGGGAGCGGGCGTCACGAACGCAACACAGCACACGTGCGCGCGGCCGGACACACCGAAGGCCGGACCCGGGGATCGGGGTCCGGCCTTCGGCGGTGTGTCAGGCAGGTGGTTGCGAGGGGAGGTCAGCCGACGCCGACGCCCTTCGAGCGGAGGTAGGCGACCGGGTCCACGTCGGAACCGTAGTCGGGCGTGGTGCGGATCTCGAAGTGCAGGTGCGGGCCGGTCACGTTGCCGGTCGCGCCGGAGAGGCCGAGCTGCTGGCCCTCGGCCACGGTCTGGCCGACCGAGACGGAGATCTGGGACATGTGGCCGTACTGGGCGTAGTAGCCGTCGGCGAGCCTGACGACGACCTGGTTGCCGTAGGCGCCGCCCCAGCCCGCGGAGACGACGGTGCCCGCGCCCACGGACTTGATGGAGGTGCCGGTCGGGACGACGAAGTCGACGCCCGTGTGGTACCCGCTGGACCACATGCTGCCGGCCACGTGGTAGCCGGTGCCGATGGTGCCGCCGATCACCGGGAGGGTGAAGCCGGTGGGGGCGGACTCGGAGGCCTTGGTGGCGGTCGCCTTGGCCGCCGACGAGGACGTCTTCGAGGCGGACGAGGACGACGGCTCGGTGGTGTCCGTCGCGGCCTTCCGACCGATCGTCAGCTTCAGGCCCGGGTGGATCAGCGACGGGTCGTCACCGACGGCCCGGCGGTTGTCAGAGTAGAGCCTGTGCCAGCCGCCGGCGACATGCTGTTCCTCGGCGATCTTCGAGAGGTAGTCACCGGTCCGCACCGAATAGGTCCGCACGCCCGCATGGCCGGCGGCACTCTTCTGGGTCGCCTTCTTCTCTACGACCGGAAGGGACTGGACGGCCTTTTTCGAAACCGTCTGGGAAGCGGACTGAGTGGTGGCGGCATGGGCGCCGGTGGCCCCCATGAGCGGGAGAGCGAGTGCGGCGCCACCGGTTCCGGCGACGGCGATGGAGCGGGTGAAGCGCTGGGGCTTCGGGCGGCGGTGCTTACCCTTCGCGGGCATGACGAATTCCTCTCCGGCGCCTGCGAGGTGAGCTGTCGGGTTCGGGCTGGAGATGCCCGGCCGCGCCTGCGACGCGGCTTTACCCCTAGCCGTTCCGGAGACCGGAACAGGCGGTTGTACCTGTGGGTCCCCCGCTCCTGCCGTTCACGGGTGAGTTGTGCGGGCACCGGGCGGCGGCAGGATTGGGCGTCCGTCCGGATTGGTGGCGAACGTAAGCGACCGGGACGCAAGCAAACAAGTGCCGGTTCCCCGTGAATGCGTTTCTATTGATCCCTTGAGAGAAAACCCGGTGACTTTGCGTGAATTCCCCGGTGATCGTCTCCGTCAAACGCCCTTGTGAAGCACCTGAATTACGTGGACATGACGCGCCACGCACCGTCACGGATATGACCCTCCTCACGTACCCCCGCCCCAGGATCCCCTCTTCAGGAGCGAGTTGGAATGAAGGGGCCGAAGGAGCGCCAATCCGGACAGAAGACTCAGATGCGCCGCAGACGGAAAACTGCCGCGTCGAAGTCACCACGCAATCCGGTACGCAGTCCGTGATGCAGCAATACGGCACCGCTATGAATTTCGCCCGTTTCAGGGCATTCATACGAGGCTGTCGGTTCGAGGCCCCGCAGTCGCAGCGCCGGCACGGGCTCGCCATGGCTCTGCGACTGGAGCCAGGCGAGGACGACCGCCTCGCCCCCGCGCACGTACTGCACCGCACTCAGCCCGCCCCGCGGCGGCCGCAGCCGGTAGAGGTCGCCGTGCTGCACCAGCGGCCGGATCTCCTTGTACAGCGCCACCCATTCGCCGGCCTCGGCGAGCTCCTCCTCGGTCCACCGGGTGAGGTCCCCGCCGACCCCGAGCACGCCGGCCATGGAGCTCACGAACCGGAAGCGCAGTGAGCTGATCCGGCCGTTGAGCTGGGTGTTCGGGCTGTCGGTGACCCAGGCGGCCATCACCCGCGCGGGGTGGATCTGGCTGAAGCCGTGCTGGATGGCGAGCCGGTCGAGCGGGTCGGTGTTGTCGGAGGTCCACACCTGGTCCGTACGGCTCATGATCCCGAGGTCGATCCGTCCGCCGCCGCCCGAGCAGGACTCGAAGGCGACATTCGGGTGGGCCGCCCGCAGCCGGTCCAACAGGGCGTACAGGGCTCGGACATGATCGACCCAGAGGCGCTGCGGATAGGGCTCCCCCGGCCAGCCCGCGTCGGTGAAGCAGCGGTTGAAGTCCCACTTCACATAGTCGATCGGGGCGCTGGAGAGGAGCGCGTGGAGCTGCTCCCAGAGGTATTCCTGGACGTCTTCCCGGGCCAGGTTCAGTACGAGCTGGTTGCGGAATTCCGTCCGCTTCCGTCCCGGTTGGAACTGCACCCAGTCGGGGTGGGCGCGATACAGCTCGCTGTCCGGGTTGACCATCTCGGGCTCGACCCAGATGCCGAACTGCATCCCCAGGGCGTGCACATAGTCCGCGAGGGGCTTGAGGCCGTTCGGGAAGCGGTCCCGGTTGACCGTCCAGTCGCCGAGTCCGGCGCGGTCGCTGGTGCGTTTGCCGAACCAGCCGTCGTCGACCACGAACAGCTCGACGCCGATGGCCGCGGCCCGCCGCGCGAGGGCGCCCTGCTGCTCCTCGGAGATGTCGAACTCGGTGGCTTCCCAGGAGTTGAACAGCACCGGCCGGTCCTGGTCGGCGTCCGGGATGACGTGTGCGCGCTGGTAGGCGTGCCAGGCGCGGCTCGCGCCACCGAAGCCGCCGTCGCTCCACAGACCGGCGAAGACGGGGCTCGTGTACGACTCCCCCGGCTCCAGGCGCAGCAGCCCGGAGTCGTCGTAACCGGCGCCGCCGGTGATCTGCACGCGCGCGTCCGGGAGTTGCGCCACCGCGATCCGCCAGGAACCCGACCAGCCCAGAGCGCAGCCGTAGACCTCGCCGCGTTCCTCGGTGGCGTCGGTGTCGAGGGCGACCCAGGGCAGGTGCTGGTGGCCGGTGTGGCCGCGGCGGCTGCCGATGATCTTCTCACCGTAGGTGAGAGGCGAGGCGGTCAGCCGGGACTCGGCGGCCCAGCGGCCGTGCAGCTGGGAAAGCCGCCACTCCTCACGATCGGGCAGCGTCCAGGTCGCGGAGTCGGCCCGCAGCAGCTCCAGGGCGGGCCCCTCGTTGCCGAGGGTCACCCAGCGTTCCACGACGTCGTGCCGCATCCGGTAGTGCAGCGTGATCGCGAGCCCGCCGTCCCGGAAGCCCAGCCGGAGGTGGTCGCCCTCCGCCTCGTACCGCTCGAAGCGCCACTCGGTGCCGCGCCGCTCTTCGCTGCGCACGGACAGGGCGGGCCGCACGAAGCGGGGGCCGCCCTCCACGGGGTACTCCTCGCGCCCGTCGAGCGGGGACTCGAAGGGCCAGTAGTCGGGCAGCGGGCGGACGGCGAGTGCCTCGGCGTCGGCGAGCGCGATCCGGGGGCCCCAGTGCAGGTGCAGCAGCTCGTCGTCCCCGGTCAGGTGGACGGCGTAACTGCTGGCCGGCCCCGAGAGGAGCCACGTACGTCCGTTGTCTGCGATCTCCAGCATCAAGCCCTCACACATTCGAACAGGTGCGACCAATCCGCAACATCATCAAGGCACGTGAGGCCTGGTCGCAACGCCTGTGGACAACTCATTGCCTCAGGAATCCATGTCGTATCGTCGGGAGAGCGCCCGACGACGAGCCGCGCCGGCCGGGCGGACTGGGAGGAGCCCCCGTGACGCAGCAGATCCCGTCGACCGAACCCGAGCTCGCCGGAGTCCGCAACTTCCGTGACGTGGGAGGACTTCCGACGGTGGACGGACGGCGGGTGCGCCACGGGGTGCTGTTCCGCAGCGGCCACCTCGCGCACGCGACCGAGGAGGACGCCGAGTTCCTGTCCTCCCTGGGGCTGCACACGATCTTCGACTTCCGCAATGCGGCGGACCAGAAGCTGGAGGGCCCGGACGTCGAGCTGCCGGGCGTGCGCAATGTGAACCTGCCGCTGTCGGACCCGGCGGACGGCTCCGGGTTCTGGAAGATGGTCCGGGACGGCGAGATCGATCAGCTGCGCGAGCTCCTCGGCGACGGCAAGGCGGCGAACCGCATGATCGTCTCCTACCGCACGATCATCAAGGAGCGCACCGCCGAGCACACGCGCGTGCTGCGCTCGCTCGCCGAGGACAGTCTCCCTGCCCTGATGCACTGCGCAGCGGGCAAGGACCGTGCGGGCCTGTCCATAGCCGTGACACTGCTCGCGCTGGGCGTCGAGCGCGAGGCGATCTTCGCGGACTACCTGGAGTCGAACGCCAAGCACCGCCGCTACAAGGTGCACCGCAGCAGCAGCTCCGCCGCGGCGTACTCCCCCGAGGTGATGGAGCTGCTCAGCCCCCTGTTCGAGGCACGCACCGAGTATCTGACGGCGGCCTTCGAGACGATCGAGGAGACGTGGGGCGACGTCGACACCTATCTGGAGCAGGGCCTGGGGCTCACCCCGGAACTCCGCGAGCTCCTGCGCGAGCGGCTGCTCGACTGATCACTCGGGCCATTGCGCTATTTCGCCCCCACCTCGAACAGCAGGTAGACGAAGGCCGCGAAGAGATGCCCCACCGCGATGTAGATGATCAGACGCACCCACAGGGCGCGGGGGAACTTCTCCTCCATGTTGCTGTTGCTCATGGCATCTCTCCGGTGATCGGGCCCAGGCACAGCGTGGCCGTCGGGCTCTGCAGCAGGGTGTGCACGAACAGGAGCTCCACGCCGTCGGGATCCTGGGCGGCGAGCCGGTGCGGAGTCAGCGAGTCGAAGTGCGCGCTGTCACCGGGGGCGAGCCGGTGCGTGGTGTCCCCGAGGCGCAACCGCAGCCGCCCCTTGAGGACGTACAGCCACTCCTCGCCGGGGTGCACCCGCACGATGTCGCCCTGCGAGCCGTGCGGGACGCGGACCCGCAGGGCCTGCATGCCGCGGCCGGGCGCGCCGGCCTGGAAGTAGGTCCAGCCGCCGGCGACGGTCGGTTCCATGTCGGCGGCGCGCACCACGGCGTCCCGGTCGGCGACCGTCTCGCCGAGCAGCTCGGACACCGTCGTACCGTAGACACGTGCGAGGGCGAGCAGCATCGGCAGCGACGGCTGTCGCTGCCCGGTCTCCAGCCGGGAGAGATGGGCCGCCGACAGCCCGGCGGCACGCGCCGCGGCCTCCAGTGTGAGGGAGGCGCGGCGGCGCAGCGCGCGCAGTTGGGGTGCGACAGCGGGAAGCTCCGCTTCGGCTTCCTGAGGGCTCATGCCCTCCATTCAGCCGGAGCTTTGCCTGTGCGGCAAATTTCTTGCCTCAGAGGCAATACCGCTGTTGGTCTACCGGTTGGCGACCGCCTGCTTCACCAGCGTCTTGCTGAAGTCCCACATCAGGCCGCCGCCGCTGTGCGCGTCATCCATGACGGCGGTGAACGCGTCGACGAACCTGTCCACGTCCTGCTCGCCGATGATCAGGGGTGGGATCAGCTTGATCACCTCCAGGTGGTCGCCGGAGACCTGGGTGAGGATCCGGTGCCGCTGCAGCAGCGGTACCACGACCATCTGCGCGAACAGTCCCTTCCGCGCGGCCTGCAGCATGGTCCAGCGGCTGCGCAGCTTCAGTGACTTGGGCCTGCCGAACTCGATGCCGATCATCAGGCCCCGGCCGCGGACGTCCGCGAGCAGCTCGTACTTGTCGATCAGCGCGGTGAGCCGGGATTTCAGCTGCTCTCCGGTCACCCGCGCGTGGGCGACGACCTGCTCGTTCTCCATGACGGACAGCACGGCTAGACCGGCCGCCATGGCCTGGGCGTTGGACCCGAAGCTCGCCGAGTGGACCAGCACCCGGTCCATCGACGAGTACACCTTCTTGAAGATCCAGTCCTTGCCGAGGGTGGCGCCGACGGGCACATAGCCGCCGGAGAGCGCCTTGGCCACGCACACCAGGTCCGGCTCGACGCCCTCCTCGTGCTGGTGGGCGTAGAAGTCCCCGGTCCTGCCCAGGCCCGTCTGCACCTCGTCGGCGATGAGCAGCGCCTTGTGCTTGCGCAGCAGCTCCTGCGCGGCCCGCAGATAGCCGGGCGGGGCCTCGTGCACGCCCTTGCCCTGGATCGGTTCGACGATCAGGGCGGCGACGTCGCCCTTCTTCAACTCCCGCGCCAGGGCGTCGAGATCGCCGAGCGGTACGGCCGTGTCGGGCAGCAGCGGGGCGAAACCGTCGCGGAAGCCGTCCTCGCCGTTGACCGAGAGGGAGCCGGTGGTCAGGCCGTGGAAGGCGTGGTCGCAGTACAGGATCCTCGGCTTCCCGGTGGCGTAGCGGGCGAACTTCAGCGCGGTCTCCACCGCCTCCGTGCCGCTGTTGCCGAAGAACACCCGGTCCAGGTGCGGGCTGTACGTGAGCAGCTTCTCCGCCAGCAGCCCGGGCAGCGGCTGGCAGTCGAAGCGGGTGAGGTCGGCGAGAGAGGCGTCGAGGACGTCGTGCAGCGCCTTGCGGACGACGGGGTGGTGGCGGCCCAGACCCATCACCCCGAACCCGGCGAGCATGTCCAGGTAGTCGTTGCCGTCCGCGTCCCAGAAGTGGGCGCCCTCGGCGCGCTCGTAGACCTTGTCGAAGCCGATGGTGTGCAGCATGCGCGGGAGCTGGTGGTTCAGGTACTTCCCGTGCAGCTCGTAGCGCTCGGCTCCGCGCTCGGCCAGGAGTGCGCCGAGGTCGAACTCCTTGGTCATTCAGCCTTCTCCTTGACTGTGCCGTCCAGCTGTTCCTTGACGGCCAGGGTGTCCTCGGCCTCCTTGACGGCGAGGCTCGCGCTGATCCGTCCGGCCACCTCGACCGGCGTGAGGCCGATGTCGGCCAGCACCTCCCCGCGCTTGGCGTGCGCGAGGAACTGCTCCGGGATGCCGAACCGGCGTACCGGGACGTCGACTTCGGCATCACCGAGCGCCAGCGCGACCGCCGCGCCGACTCCGGCCGCACGGCTGTTGTCCTCGACCACGGCCACCAGCCGGTGCTCGGCGGCCAGCCCCGGCAGCGACGGGTCGACGGGCTTGACCCAGCGGGGGTCGACGACGGTGCACGAGATGCCGCGCGCCTCCAGCAGCTCGGCGGCCTGCAGGCAGACGGGCGCCATCACGCCGACGGCGACCAGCAGCACATCGGGGGTGTCCGGGCCGCGGTGCAGGACGTCGAGGCCGCCCACCCGGTCGACCGCCGGGATCTCGGGCCCCACCGACTCCTTCGGGAAGCGGACCAGCGTCGGCGCGTCGTCGACGGCGACGGCCTCCCGCAGCTGCGCCCGCAACTGGTCGGCGTCGCGTGGCGCGGCGATCCTGAGCCCCGGCACGACCTGGAGGATCGACATGTCCCACATGCCGTTGTGGGAAGGCCCGTCGACGCCGGTGACACCGGCCCGGTCCAGCACGAACGTCACCCCGCAGCGGTGCAGCGCCACGTCCATCAGCAGCTGGTCGAAGGCACGGTTGAGGAAGGTGGCGTAGACGGCGACGACCGGGTGCAGACCGCCGGTCGCAAGGCCGGCCGCGGACACGGCCGCATGCTGCTCGGCGATGCCGACGTCCCACACCCGGTCCGGGAAGCGGGCGGCGAACTTCCCGAGCCCCACCGGGTGCAGCATGGCCGCCGTGATCGCGACGACGTCCTTCCGCTCCTCGCCGATCGCGACGATCTCGTCTCCGAACACCGAGGTCCACGAAGGGCCGCCTGCGGGGGCGAGGGGCGCGCAGGTGAGCGGGTCCATCACGCCGACGGTGTGGAAGTGGTCCTCCTCGTGGGCGATGGCCGGCTCGTAGCCGCGGCCCTTCTCCGTCAGGCAGTGGATGAGGACCGGTCCGTGGAAGCGCTTGGCGCGCCGCAGCGCGGACTCGACGGCTCCGATGTCGTGTCCGTCGATCGGGCCGACGTACTTCAGGCCCAGGTCCTCGAACATGCCCTGCGGGGCGAACGCGTCCTTGAAGCCCTTCTTGGCGCCGTGCAGCGATTCGTAGATGGTGTTGCCCACGACCGGCGTGCGCAGCAGCACGTCCTTGCCCCAGGCGAGCACCTTCTCGTAGCCGTCGGTGGTGCGCAGGGTGGCCAGGTGGTTGGCGAGGCCTCCGATGGTCGGCGCGTACGAGCGCTCGTTGTCGTTGACGACGATGATCAGCGGGCGGTCCTTGGCGGCCGCGATGTTGTTCAGCGCCTCCCAGGCCATGCCGCCGGTGAGGGCGCCGTCGCCGATGACCGCGACGACGTGTCCCTTCTCTCCCTGCACCTGGCGGGCCTTGGCGAGTCCGTCGGCCCAGCCGAGGGCCGTGGAGGCGTGGCTGTTCTCGACGATGTCGTGCTCGGACTCCTCGCGCGAGGGATAGCCGGACAGGCCGCCCTTTCCGCGCAGCTTGGAGAAGTCCTTACGGCCCGTCAGGATCTTGTGCACATAGCTCTGATGGCCGGTGTCCCAGACGATACGGTCGACGGGCGACTCGAAGACCCGGTGCAGCGCGATGGAGAGCTCCACCACCCCCAGGTTGGGCCCGAGGTGCCCGCCGGTCCTGGCCACCGCGTGCACCAGGAACTCTCTGATTTCTTCGGACAGTTCGCGAAGCTCCGTCTCGGACAGCGCCTTCAGGTCGCGTGGTCCCCGGATGTTCTCCAGAATCGTCACGCTCGGGCCCCCTTCGGTCCGTGCTGTTCAACTCACGGTGACGGCCGGCTCCCCCGACGCGGTACCGTCCTGTTCCATCTGTTCGGCGATCTTCATCGCCTCCTCGATGAGGGTCTCCACGATCTTCGACTCGGGTACGGTCTTGATGACCTCGCCCTTGACGAAGATCTGCCCCTTGCCGTTGCCGGAGGCGACACCCAGGTCCGCCTCCCGCGCCTCACCCGGGCCGTTGACCACACAACCCATCACGGCTACCCGCAAGGGGACTTCCATGCCCGTGAGGCCGGCCGTGACCTCGTCGGCCAGTTTGTAGACGTCGACCTGGGCGCGGCCGCAGGACGGGCAGGAGACGATCTCCAGGCGCCGCTGCTTGAGGTTCAGGGCCTCAAGGATCTGCAGGCCGACCTTGACCTCCTCGGCGGGCGGGGCGCTGAGCGAGACCCTGATGGTGTCGCCGATGCCCTGCGAGAGCAGTGCCCCGAAGGCGACCGCCGACTTGATCGTGCCCTGGAAGGCGGGCCCGGCCTCCGTCACTCCGAGGTGCAGCGGGTAGTCGCACTGCGCGGCGAGCTGCTTGTACGCCTCGATCATCACGACCGGGTCGTTGTGCTTGACCGAGATCTTGATGTCCCGGAAGTCGTGCTCCTCGAAGAGCGACGCCTCCCACAGTGCGCTCTCGACGAGCGCCTCGGGAGTCGCCCTGCCGTACTTCTGCAGCAGCCGCTTGTCCAGAGACCCGGCGTTCACGCCGATGCGGATCGGCGTGCCGTGGTCCTTGGCGGCCCGCGCGATCTCCTTGACCTGGTCGTCGAATTTCTTGATGTTGCCGGGGTTCACCCGCACCGCGGCGCACCCGGCCTCGATCGCCGCGAACACGTACTTCGGCTGGAAGTGGATGTCCGCGATCACCGGGATCTGCGACTTGCGGGCGATGGTCGCGAGGGCGTCCGCGTCGTCCTGCGTGGGACAGGCGACCCGCACGATCTCGCAGCCGGAGGCGGTGAGCTCGGCGATCTGCTGCAGGGTGGCGCCGATGTCCGAGGTACGGGTCGTCGTCATCGACTGCACCGACACCGGGGCCCCGCCCCCGACCGCCACCGGCCCGACATGGATCTGCCGCGACAGGCGCCGCTCGGCGATCGGCCGGGCCGGTACCTCGGGGACGCCCAAGGAGATGGCGGTCATCGTGTCACTCCCGGTTTCCGGAGACCGTCTCGCGCATCGCGCGCAGGGACTCCTTCAGGGACCCCATGGTGGCGAGGACGGCGGTGGGCTCGTAGCCGCAGTGCGCCATGCAGTTGGCGCAGCGCGGGTCCTTTCCGCGGCCGTACTTGTCCCAGTCGGTGTCCTCGATGAGTTCGCGGTACGTCGGCACGTACCCGTCGCTCATCAGATAGCAGGGGCGCTGCCAGCCGAAGAGCGAGTAGTTGGGGATCGCCCAGGCGGTGCACGGGAAGTCCACCTTGCCCTCGAGGAAGTCGAGGAACAGCGGGGAGTGGTTCAGCCGCCACTTCCGGCGGTTGCCGCCCGCGAAGGCCTTCTTGAACAGTTCGCGGGTCTGCTCCACGCCCAGGAAGTGCTCCTGGTCGGGCGCCTTCTCGTAGGCGTAGGCGGGTGAGATCATCATCTCGTCGACCTTGAGGTCGTCGTTGAGGAAGTTGAGCACCTCGATGATGGTCTGCGGGGTGTCCGTGTTGAAGAAGGTCGAGTTGGTGGTGACCCTGAAGCCCCGCCGCTTGGCCTCCTTGATCGCCTCCACGGCCTCGTCGAACACGCCCTCCTTCGCCACCGACTCGTCGTGCCGCTCACGCAGCCCGTCGATGTGCACGGCGAAGGCGAAATAAGGAGAGGGCTTGAACTTGTCCATCTTCTTGCGCAGCAGCATCGCGTTGGTGCAGAGGAAGACGTACTTCTTCCTCGCCACCAGCTGCCGCACGATCTCATCGATCTGAGGGTGCATCAGGGGCTCGCCGCCCGCGATGGACACCATGGGGGCACCGGATTCGAGGACCGCCCCGACGGCCTGTGCGACCGGCATGCGCTGCTTGAGCACACCCGCCGGATGCTGGATCTTGCCGCAGCCCTCGCACTTCAGATTGCACGCGAAGAGCGGTTCCAGCTCCACGATCAGCGGAAACTTGTCCCGCTTGCGGAGCTTCTGTTCAGCCAAGTACGTAGCGACCTTGATGGACTGACGCAGCGGCATGGCCATCTGGCTCACCTCCTGGGGAGCAGCAAAGAACGGTGCCATTCGAAGAAAGATGGAAGTACGGCACGTAGGACACGGAAAGCTGATATTCCACCGCGTACCGTGCCGATTCGAACAAGTTCATGTTCAGGAGCGTCCACGACCACCCGCACGGCCGCAACCGGGCGCACGCCGGTGCGCACGGCGCTCAGAAGCGTCGCCGCGGACTCCATGTCGACGGCGATTGCGCCGGTCGCGAGCAGATCCGACCGTTCGTGACCCCGCACGACATGATCGGAGCCGGTGACGGGACCGGTGTGGACGGTGCGCCCGGGCACCGCGCGCCCGAGCTCCTTGACGAGCAGGTCGGTCCCCACGCACGGAACGGTTCCGTCCGGGCCCCGGGTCTCCTCGGCGACGACCAGGTCCCCGGGGTGCATGCCGGGGGCGAGTCCCGCGCAGAAGCCGGTGGCGAGCACGGCGGCCCCGCTCCAGGCCGGGTCCGCGAGCATCCGGGTGACGGAGCGCTCGGCCGCCTTGGGCCCCATGCCCGTACGGAGCAGGGTGACGGGCCCGCCGGCCCCGCCGCGGTCGCCGGCGCGCAGGGCGAGGTGCTCGATGCCGAGCGCGCAGGCGATCAGCAGCGGGGCCGGGGCGGGCCGGGTGCTCATCAGCCCCCCTCGGCCTCGGCGAGAGGCTTCCTGGAGAAGGGTTCGCCGTTGACGTAGCGGCCGAGTGCGGTCAGCGGGAAGACCTGCCGGTAGAGGTGGTAGTTGATCGAGAAGTCCCAGGGGAAGCCGGTCCCGGTGAAGTACGGCTCGTCCCAGGAACCGTCCTCACGCTGGGTGGCCGCGAGCCACTCCACACCGCGCTCGACGGCCTTGGAGTCCTGCTCCCCCGCGGCCAGCAGGGCCATCAGCGCCCAGGCCGTCTGCGAGGCGGTGGAGGCGCCCCTGCCGCTCCACTCCTCGACGTACTTGTAGGAGCGCAGGTCCTCGCCCCAGCCGCCGTCGTCGTTCTGCACCGACTCCAGCCAGGCCACGGCCCGCCGGATCGCGGGGTGGGAGCCGGGGAATCCGGCCGCGACGAGGGCCGGTACGACCGATCCGGTGCCGTAGACGTAGTTGACCCCCCAGCGCCCGAACCAGGAGCCGTCCGGTTCCTGCTCGGCGAGCAGCCACTCGATGCCGCGCCGGGTGCGCGGGTCGTGGGCGAGGCCCTCGACGGCCAGCATCTCCACCACGTGCGCGGTCACGTCGGCGGACGGCGGGTCGATGACCTCGCCGAAGTCGCAGAACGGGAGCCGGTTGGGGAAGGGGCTGGTGTTGTCGACGTCGAAGGCGCCCCACGCCCCGTTCTTCGACTGCATCCCGAGGTTCCAGCGCACCCCGCGCCCGATCGCCTTCTCCACCCGCTCGGGGTCGTGGTGCTTGACGCGGCGCAGCGCGAGGACCACCTCGGCGGTGTCGTCGATGTCGGGGTAGTTGTCGTTGTGGAACTCGAACGCCCAGCCGCCGGGCGGCAGTTGGGGTCTCCTGACGGCCCAGTCGCCGGGCCGGACGATCTCCTCGCCGAGCATCCAGTCGGCGGCCTTGACCAGCTGCGGATGGTCGGCGGGCACGCCCGCGTCGACGAGCGCGATGGTGGCGAGGCAGGTGTCCCACACGGGCGACTGACAGGCCTCGATCATCCGGGCCCCGTCCTCGCGCCACACGGCGAAACGGTCCAGCGACGCCAGCCCCTCGCGCAGCACCGGATGTTGGAGGTCGTAGCCCAGCAGGTACAGGGCGATCACCGAGTACACGGCCGGCGGTTGGATACCGCCCCAGCAGCCGTCGTTCTCCTGCCGCTCGATGATCCAGCGGGCGGCGGAGTTCATGGCCGCCTTGCGCAGTCTGCGCGGGATGACCTTGCGCACCTGGTGCAGCACCTTGTCCAGGCGCTGGAAGGCGCCGTCCCAACTGGCGGCCGGGGCAAGGGGCTTGGGCGGGTTCGGACGGTTCGGGTCGGTGTGCAGCTCGTCGAGCGGGAAGGGCGCGGGCCGCACCGGCCGCTTCGCGGACACGACCGTCAGCGGGACGATCGTCTGCCTGGCCCAGCACCCGAAGTCGTAGATGTTGAGCGGTACCCACTTGGGGAAGTAGATGAGCTCCGGCGGGAGTTCGGGCAGGTCCTCCCACTTCCACCAGCCGAACAGGGCGAGCCAGATCCGGGTGAAGACCCGGGCCGCGGCGATGCCGCCCTGCTCGCGGATCCAGGCGGAGGCCTGCGCCATGTGCGGGGCGTCCGGCGTGTCACCCGCGAGACGCAGGGCGACGTATGCCTCGATGGTGGTGGAGAGTTCGCCCGGTCCGCCGTAGAACGTGGCCCAGGTGCCGTCCTCACGCTGCTCGCCGCGGATGAACAGGGCGGCGGCGTGCGCGGTGTCCTTGTCGAGGATGCCCAGGAACTGCCGAAGGAGCAGGTCCTCGGCGTCCATGGTCACGTTGGTCTCGAGGTCGCCCTTCCACCAGCCCTGGGCGTCCTGCCGGGACAGCAGGAAGTCGGTGGAGCGCTGGACGGCGCGTACGGCGGCCTCGCGTACCCCCGCCGCCACGGGGCTCGTGCTGTCGGTTTCGCTGGCCGAGGCTGCCCGGGGCGGCAGGGCCCCGGTGCTTCCGTCGGTCGTCGCTGTCATGGCTTCCCCTTCGTGCAGTCGTACAGATCGTGCTGCTGTGGGTCCGCCGTCGGCCGGTGCTCGTGTTCCCGCGACACCGACCGGCGACTACGCGAGGGCTATTCGACCGATAGTGATCATCTCTTTCGTACGACGACGAAGTCGGCGAGCGCCGTGAACCGGTCCCGGACCGGGTCGGGCATGTCGATGGCGTGCAGGGCCTGGATGGCGGTGTTGTGCTGACGACGCGCCTCTTCGGCGGTCCACTCGCGGCCGCCCGCCTCCTCGATGAGGGCGGCGCGCGAGGCGAACTCCTCCTCGGAGAAGTTCTCGAAGTCGCTGCTCTTGGCGTCGGCGGCCAGGATCTCGCCGAGCCGCTCCGAGGCGGATCCGCCCGCCGCGAGCGCGGCGACGACCGGCAGGGACTTCTTGCGCTGGCGCAGGTCGCTCCAGGTCTGCTTGCCGGTGGAGACGGGGTCGCCCCAGATGCCGAGCAGGTCGTCGACGGCCTGGAAGGCGAGGCCCAGGTGGTAGCCGTACTTCTCCAGGGTGTCGGCGGTGCGGTCGTCCGCGCCGCCGAGCACGGCGCCGATGGAGGAGGCGCAGGCGAGCAGGGCGCCGGTCTTGTTGCCCTCCATCTCCAGGCACTCCTCGACACTGACGCGGTCGCGGTGCTCGTAGGAGATGTCCTGCGCCTGGCCGTCGATCAGGGCGCGGGTGGCGGTGGTCAGACGGCGGGTGGCGCGGCCGGCCTCGACGGTGCCGAGTTCGAGAAGGATCTCGTTGGCGAGGGCGAACAGGGCGTCGCCGACGAGGATCGCCTGGGCGGGGCCGTGCACCTTCCAGACGGTGTCGCGGTGGCGGCGCTGCTCGTCGCCGTCCATCAGGTCGTCATGCAGCAGGGAGAAGTTGTGGACGAGTTCGACGGCCACGGCGCCGGGGATGCCGACCTCGGGTGCGGCGCCGGTGACCTCGGCGGACAGGACCGCGAGGGCGGGGCGCACGGCCTTGCCTCCGTCGCCGTCGGCGGGGTTGCCCTCGGCGTCGATCCAGCCGAAGTGGTAGGCGGAAACGGTGTCCATGGGAGGGGCCAGGCGGTCGACGGCCGCCCGCAGTACCGGTGTGGCAAGGGTCCGGCCGCGCTCCAGGAGCGCGGTCACGTCCACTGCGGTCGCTCGATCGGCCTTCTCGGCCGGGGGCACAGTGGGCACAGTCTCTCCTCTTGTTGCGGTACCGGGGGTGCGGGGGCCTGCCGCGTGCTGATCGACCTTCACTGGCGCCCACCTCGCAGTGAAGCGCCGGTCCCCTCCAGCTTTCGGCCGGGGGCCCGGCCCGTGGCGGAGCCACCAGGGGACACAGCGTCCCCCGGGAAGATGCAGGAGGCCGCCTCCTCGAAGTCGAAGAGGTGATTCGGACGGGGCCGGCCCAGGGCGGCGAGCGCGGCCTCCGCCGCACTCACTCCACTGCGGACCGCACTCTCCATGGTCGCGGGCCACCCGGTGGCGGTCCACGCTCCGGCCAGGTAGAGGCCGGGGGCTTTGGTACGGGCGCCGGGCCGCAGCCGCCCGACGCCGGGAGTGGGGGCGAACGTCGCCGTGCGCTCCCTGGTCACGAAGAAGTCCTTCACTTCGGCACCGCGCGTACCCGGAAGCAGCCGTTCCAACTCGGGCAGATAGCGCTCGCGCAGCACGGCGACCGGCTCGTCGATCTCGTCCTGCGCGGCCGACTGGGACAGCGCGAGGTACTGGCCCTCGCGCAGACCGGAGGCCTCTGTGCGGTCGAAGACCCACTGCACGGGGGTGCCGAGCGCCGCGAAGAACGGCCTCTGCAGCACCTTGCGGTCGTAGACGACATGGACGTTGAGGATCGGCGCGGTGCCGATCTGCAGGAGATTTTCCGGGGCGTCCAGCGCGCCCTGGGGCAGCAGGTCGTGGGCCTCGCGCTGGGGTACGGCGAGCACGACGGCGTCCGCGGTGAGGGTCTCTCCGGGAACCTGAACGCTCCAGCGCCCGTTCTCGTCAGTGAGGATGGAGGTGACGCGTGTACGGACCCCGGTACGGACGCCCGCGGAGTCGAGCGCCTTGCGGGCCAGCCGGTCATGCAGTTCGCCCAGCGGGACGTGCGCCCATCCGATGTCGGCCGCACCCGGGTCGGACAGCAGACCGGTCTTGAACACCATCGCGGCGAGCCCCAGCGAGGCGTCGCCCGCGACCGCGTTGAGGGTGGCGACCCCGACCAGGTCCCACAGGGCCTCGACGGCACGCGCCGACTGACCGTGCGCGGTCAGCCAGCTGCCGAAGTCCTGGGTGTCCAGGTCCGGATCGGCGAGGTCGAGCCCCTTGAGCGCGAGCGCGGCCCGGCCCACCTTGGCCCGCTCGGCGAGCGAGAGATGCGGATACGTGGCGAGGCTGCGCCCCAGGTGCAGAGGCACCGGCAGGGCGTCGCGCCGCAGCCTGCCCAGCCGCCGTCCCTCGGGCTTGTCCACGTCGAGTACGGGCACGTCGAGACGATCCTGCAGCGGTGCCAGCGCCGTTCCCTCGATGCGGTCCAGGAACCACCGGTAGGCCGTGCAGCAGCGCAGGTAGACGTGCTGTCCGTTGTCGACGGTCAGTTCGCCGCGCTGGAAGGAGAAGGCCAGGCCACCGAGTCTCGGCCTGCCCTCGATCAGGGTGACGCGGACTCCCGCGTCGGCTAGTGCGAGTGCGGCGGTGATGCCGGCCAGCCCGCCGCCGACCACGACGGCGTCCCTTGCGGAACGCCCCGCCGGATCCGCGAGCGGCTCCTCGGCCCGTGTGCCGTCGTCGCTCATCGTGCACCCTCCCCTGCGCGACCGCCGTGGTTGAACCGTGCACGGCCGACCGCTGCAGTCAGGGACGCCGTCCCCGCCCGGAGGGTTGCGTGCCGCATTTCGCCGGTGGTATCACCTTGGCCCTGTTTGTCCATCAGGCGCGCCTCCTGACGGTCCTCCGCGTCACATGCCGGGCGTCCAGCCCTGACAGTCCGCGCACGGCGACGTAGGCCTTCTCCCGGCCGGGCAGCGAGACCCGGCCGCGCAGCACGGCCTCCGGGTCTCGCTCGATGCGGTCGAGCAGCCGCCGGTAGATGCCGGCCATCGCGGCGACGCAGGCACCACTGCGCCGGTCCAGCATGGGCAGCAGCCGGTAGCCCTCGGCGAAAAGGGCGCGGGCCCGTCGCACTTCGAAGTGCACGAGGCCCGCGAAGTCGGAGCCCTCCGGTGGGGTCGGCCCGCTGAACCCGGCCGAGCACCCGAATTTCGCGAGGTCGTCGGAGGGCAGATAGGTGCGGCCGCCCTCGGCGTCCTCGCGGACGTCTCTGAGGATGTTGGTGAGCTGCAGCGCGAGGCCCAGAGTGTCGGCGTACTCCGGCGCGCGGTCGGCGCCGCGCGCCCCGGGTTCGGTGCCGAACACGCCGAGCGAGAGCCGTCCGATGGCACCCGCGACACAGCGGCAGTAGACCTTCAGGTCGTCCCAGGTCTCGTAGGTCTCGCCGCGTACGTCCATCAGCACGCCGTCGATCAGCTCGTTCAGGCCGTCGAGCGGGATCGGGAAGGTCTCGGCGGCATGGGTGAGGGCGACGGCGACCGGGTCGATGTCGTCCTCGGCGACCGACCCCTCCCGCACCCGGGTCAGCAGCGCCCGGGTGTCCTCGAGTCTTGCCGCCTTGACCTCGCCGGCCAGTGCGCCGTCGCCGATGTCGTCGACGCGCCGGGAAAACGCGTAGAGCGCCGACATCGCGCGGCGCTTGGGCGTCGGCAGCAGCCTGATGCCGTAGGCGAAGTTACGGGCCTGCTGTCCGGTGACGGCCTCGCAGTAGCTGTAGGCGGCGAGTACCGGTGCGGACACGTGTTGTTCCGACTCCACGGTCCGGATCACCCCTCTCCTCGCAGAGTCACGCCCACCTCGCGCAGCAGCTGGACCTTGCCGGGCTTGGGCGGGCCGGGAAATACGTCGTATTCCGCGGCGGCGATCGCCTTGATCGCCGCCCTTCCCCCCGCCACGAATCCCGCAAGCAGCAGCTTCAACCTGCCGTGGACGCTACCCACGAGAGGGGCGCCTTCATTCAGGAGATCGCGGGCGCGTTGTGCTTCGTACGCAACCAGTGCGCGCAACGATGCGCCCGCGGTGGACGTGGCGAGATCCGCCTCTTGGACATGGAAGTGCTTCATGTCCTCGGCGGGCAGGTAGATGCGGTCGCGGCCGAGGTCCTCGGCGACGTCCTGCAGGTGTTCGACGATCTGGAGGGCGGTGCAGATCGCGTCCGAGAGGCGGATGCGTTCGGGCGTCGAGGTGCCGGTGACGGACAGCACCAGGCGGCCGACGGGATTGGCCGACAGTTCGCAGTACGCGAGCAGGTCGTCGTAGGTTTCGTAGCGGCTGACGAGCTGGTCCTGGCGATTGGCGGCGATCAGGCCGTGGAATGGCTCGGGGGTGAGCGAGCGGCGGCGGACCGTGTGCTGGAGGCGGCGCAGCAGGGGGTGGTGCGGGGTCGAGTCGAAGACCCGGTTCAGATCGGCCTCGAAGGCGTCCAGGAGCAGCAGCCGGTCCTCGGCGTCCTCGGGCGACACGCCGAGCAGACGGGCGTCGGCGCCGCCGGGGGCCAGGTCGCCGTCGCCGATGTCGTCGACGAGGCGGGCGAAGCCGTACACGGCCATGAGGTCGGCGCGCCAGGCCCTGGGCAGGAAGAAAGGTGCCACGGGGAAGTTCTCACCCGCGGCCTTGTCGAGCGTGTCGCGCTCCGGATCAACGGCGTGCGACATGCCGGTACCCGTCACCGGTGACTGCCCTGGGCGGGGACGGCACATGCTGCGTTCAGCTGGGGAGTTTCCGTAGCCATTGCCGTCACATCTCCCGTTCTACACTGCCGACCCAATGCATACTATTTCGGACACGCCGCCCGGCCGTCCGCGCGGCTGTCCCGGCCGAGGGTGTCGTGCGTTATCGCCCCACTTGCCGCGTTTCGGGACCGGTACAGCTTACGTTGTACAACGCGGCGAGGTTCCCTGGGGTGTCCTGCACATCACAACAACACACCGATTGGCGTCAAGATTCCTAAGGCGAGACCGAGTTGACGTTTCCTTTGCAGACGCGGGGCCCCGCCGCAGAGGTTGCGGCGGGGCCCCGCGATCCGTCCTGGCCGGTGCGTCCAGGCCCGGATGCACTACTTGCCGGTGAACTTCTCGTACTCCTTGATGACCTCTTCGGTCGGCCCGTCCATGCGCAGCTCGCCGCGTTCCAGCCACAGGACGCGGTCGCAGGTGTCGCGGATCGACTTGTTGTTGTGGCTGACGAGAAACACCGTGCCGGCCTCCTTGCGCAGCTCACGGATGCGTTCCTCGGAGCGCTTCTGGAACTTGCGGTCGCCGGTGGCCAGCGCCTCGTCGATCATCAGGACGTCGTGGTCCTTGGCGGCGGCGATGGAGAAGCGCAGTCGGGCCGCCATGCCGGAGGAGTAGGTGCGCATCGGCAGGGTGATGAAGTCGCCCTTCTCGTTGATGCCCGAGAAGTCGACGATCCCCTGGTAGCGCTCCCTGATCTGCTCGCGGGACATGCCCATGGCGAGCCCGCCCAATATGACGTTCCGCTCGCCGGTCAGGTCGTTCATCAGGGCCGCGTTCACGCCCAGCAGCGAGGGCTGGCCGTTGGTGTACACGCGGCCCTTCTCCGCCGGGAGCAGCCCGGCGATGGCACGCAGCAGGGTCGACTTGCCGGAGCCGTTGGAGCCGATGAGGCCGATGGCCTCGCCGCGGTAGGCGACGAAGGAGACGCCCTTGACGGCGTGCACCTTGCGCACCCCACGCTCCTCGCCGCGCTTGATGATGCGGCTGAGGGCGGCGGTGGCGCTGCCCTTGCCGGTCTTGGCGCCGTGCACGCGGTAGACGATGTGGAGCTCGTCGGCGATGACGGTGGGGATCCGCTCGCCGGTCTGCCGGGCGGTCTGCTCAGCCACGGCCGTACCTCTCCTCCGCCTTCCAGAAGTACAGGAACCCGCCGAGGGCGATCAGAGCGGCCCAGCCGCCCGCGACCACCCAGACATGGTCGGGCAGGTTCTCGGAGCCGTAGCCGTCGATGAGGGCGAAGCGCATCAGGTCCATGTAGATGGCGGCCGGGTTCCACTGCAGGACGTTCGCCAGCCACTGCGGCTTGTCGGCCAGCATGATCGGGATGGAGAACATCACGCCGGACGCGTACATCCATGTCCGCATCACAAAAGGCATCAGCTGGGCGAGGTCCGGGGTCTTGGCGCCCGCCCGGGCCATGATCAGCGCCAGGCCGGTGTTGAACAGGAACTGCAGGGCCAGTACCACGGGGATCAGCAGCCAGGACAGGTCCGGGATGCTGCCGAAGCCGATCGCCACGGCGAACAGCACGATCATCGAGAAGAGCAGCTGCTGGAGCTGCTGGAGCGCGAAGGAGATCGGCAGCGAGGCGCGCGGGAAGTGCAACGCGCGCACCAGGCCGAGGTTGCCGGAGATCGCCCGCACACCCGCCATCACCGAGCTCTGCGTGAAGGTGAACACGAACACGCCGGTGACCAGGAACGGGATGTAGATGTCGCGCGGCAGTCCGCGGTTGGCCTTGAGCAGCATGCCGAAGATGAAGAAGTAGACGGCCGCGTTCAGCAGCGGCGTGGCCACCTGCCACAGCTGGCCGAGCTTGGCCTGGCTGTACTGGGCGGTCAGCTTCGCCCGGGAGAAGGCGAGGATGAAGTGACGCCGGTCCCAGAGCTGGCGGACGTACTCGACAAGGGAGGGCCGGGCGCCGCTCACGGTCAGACCGTACTTGGCGGCCAGCCGGCTCGCCGGGAGGCCCTCGTCGGGCGACATGGCCGCACCCTGGGCGACCGTGCCGTCGTGCGTTGTCTCACTCACTGGTGGAAACTTTCGTCTTCGGGATGCGCAGCCTGTGCGGGCTTGTGCAAGAGCCTGGGCCCGGGTGGGGCCGATTGCTCACAGTTACGAGCTTGTCAGATCACCGGAGGTCGGCCCAGCCGGGTCAGCCGCCACACGGTACGCCACTTCATCGGCCGGCGTGGCCCGCACGGAGTCGTCCAGCCTTCCCTGAACCCGCCGAACCATGCCTTCAGGGCGGGCCGCGAGGGGCGGCGGACGAGGGTGAGCAGCAGCCAGACCCCGAGGTAGACCGGGACCAGCGGGGCCGGAAGGTTTCGGCGGGCCAGCCAGACCCGGTTGCGGGCGACCATGCGGTGGTAGACCGCGTGCCGCGAGGGCGCGGTCGTCGGGTGGTACAGCACCATGTCGGACCGGTAGTCGATCATCCAGCCCGCGTCGAGGGCCCGCCATGCCAGGTCGGTTTCCTCATGGGCGTAGAAGAATTCGTCCGGGAGCCCGCCGACCTCGGCGAAGACCTTCGTACGGACGGCGTTGGCGCCGCCGAGGAAGGTGGTGACCCGGGAGGAGCGCATCGGGTCGGCGGCGCGCAGCCGCGGCACGTGGCGGCGCTGGGTGACCCCGGTGTCGGGGTCGGCGATGCGGAAGCTGATGATGCCGAGCTTCGGGTCGGCCTCGAAGGCCCGGCGGCACAGCTCGGCGGTGTCGTGCTGGGCGAGGAGCCCGTCGTCGTCGAGGAACATCAATATGTCGACGTCGCGGCCGCTGGGGCCGAAGGCCTCGATGCCGACGTTGCGGCCACCGGGAATGCCGAGGTTCTCGGGCAGCTCGATCGTACGGACAACCGACGAGAACTCCGTGACGTCCGGGACGGGCGAGCCGTTGCCGACCACGACCACCTCGACACGGTCGCCGTCCTGCTTGGCGACCGAGTCGAGCAGGGCGCGGAGCTCGTCGGGGCGGTTGCCCATGGTGATGATCACCGCGCCGACCTTCATGCCGCTCACTTCAGCCTGCTGGAGGCGAGGATGGACACCAGGTGCAGCAGGGTCTGCAGCAGCGCGATGCCGGCGAGTACGGCGACACCGAGCCGGGAGAAGAACAGGTCGCCGCGCACCTGGTCGGCGATCGCCAGGACCAGGATCAGCAGGGACGCCTCGATGCCGAGGATCAGCCGGTGGAACTTCAGCAGGGACGCGGCCTTGCGAGCCAGTGCCATGCCGGAGGAGCGCATCTCGGCGGCGGCCTCCTGGACCGGCGGCTTGCCCGTCTGGTGCCGGGCGACGCCGACCAGGTCGGTCTCGGCCTTGATCAGGATGGCACCGAGGGCGGCCAGGGTGCCGAGGAAGGCCCACAGCCAGTCGATACGGCCGCTGCCCCACAGGTCGGCGGCGCGCAGCCCGAAGCCCACGAGGACGGCGGCATCGGTGAGGTAGGCGCCGACCCGGTCCAGATAGACGCCGTTCAGCGAGTACTGCTTCTTCCAGCGGGCGATCTCGCCGTCGACGCAGTCGAGGAGCAGGTACATCTGCACGCAGACCACGCCGAGCACGGCGCCCGTGATCCCGGGCACCAGCAGGGCCGGGGCGGCGAGCACGCCGAAGACGGTCATCAGATACGTGAGCTGGTTGGGCGTGACCCTGGTGTTCACCAGGTAGCGGTCGACCCGCAGGGACACCTCACGCATGTAGAGGCGTCCCATCCAGTGCTCACCGCTGCGCCGGTCCTTGACCCCTGCGGGGTGGACGACCGGACGGAGTTCAGCTACCGATGGCCTTGACATAGTCGGCGTAGATGTCCTTGATCTGGTCGGTTTTCAGGTCGAGGTGTTCGAGGATGGTGTAACGGCCGGGCCGGGTCTCCGGGGCGAACTCCACGGCGCGGACGAACTCGTCCACCGTGAAGCCGATCTCCTCCGGGAGCACCGGAAGCCCGTGCCGGCGCAGCACCTCGGCCGTGTACGCCGACTCCTCGTGCGCGCCGCGCAGATACATCGCGAAGGCTGCGCCGAGGCCGCACTGCTCGCCGTGGCTGGCGGCCCGCTTGGGGTAGAGCAGGTCGAAGGCGTGGTTGATCTCGTGGCAGGAGCCCGAGGCGGGGCGCGAGTCGCCGGAGATCGACATCGCGATGCCGGTGAGGACCAGCGCCTCGGCGAGCACCTGGAGGAAGTCGTTGTCGCCGATGCCGCCGGGGTGGCGGAGCACCGCCTCGCCCGCCTGGCGGGCCATGGCGGCGGCGAGGCCGTCGATCTTCTCTCCGTTGACGCGGTTGGACAGCTCCCAGTCCGCGATCGAGTTGATGTTGGAGATCGCGTCGCCGATGCCCGCGCGCACGAAGCGCGCCGGGGCCTGGCGGATGACGTCCAGGTCGATGACGGCCGCGATCGGGTTCGGCACGCCGTACGAGCCGCGGCCGGCGTCGTTGTCGAGGGTGGCGACCGGCGAGCACAGCCCGTCGTGCGCGAGGTTCGTCGGTACGGCGACCAGGGGCAGGCCGACCCGCGCCGCCGCGAACTTGGCACAGTCGATGATCTTGCCGCCGCCCAGGCCCACGACCGCGTCGTAGTGGCCGGCCTTTATGTCGGCGGCGAGCCGGACCGCGTCGTCGAGGGTGCCGCCGCCGACCTCGTACCAGGTGGCGCCGGGCAGGGTCGGGGCGATGCGCTCGCGCAGCCGGGCGCCGGAGCCGCCGCTGACGGCGACGGCGAGCCGACCCGAGGTCGAGATGCGTTCGTCGGCGAGCACGCAGGCCAGATCGTCGAGGGCACCCGGGCGGATGTCCACGACGAGCGGCGAGGGGATGAGCCGGGTCAGTACTGGCACGCGATCTCCCGTCCGCGGGCGAGATCGTCGTGGTTGTCGATCTCGACCCACTGGACGTCGCCGATCGGCGCCACGTCGATCCGGAAGCCGCGGTTCACCAGTTCCTGGTACCCGTGCTCGTAGAACTGCTGCGGGTCGGTCTCCCAGACCGCCTTCAGGGCATCGGCCAGCTCGGGGGCGGCGTCGCCCTCGATGAGGGTCACGCCGATGTACTCGCCGGTCGCCTCCGCCGGGTCCATCAGCTTGGTGATCTTCGTCATGCCCTGCTCGGGGTCGACGACGACCTTCATCTCCTCGTCGGCCAGGTCCTTCACCGTGTCCAGGGCGAGGATGATCTTCTTGCCGTCGCCGCGGGCGGCGAGCAGCGTCTGCTCGACGGAGACCGGGTGGACGGTGTCGCCGTTGGCGAGGATCACGCCGTCCTTGAGGGCGTCACGCCCGCACCACAGGGAGTAGGCGTTGTTCCACTCCTCGGCCTTGTCGTTGTCGATGAGGGTGAGCTTGAGGCCGTACTTCGCCTCCAGGGCGGCCTTGCGCTCGTACACGGCCTCCTTGCGGTAGCCGACGATGACCGCGACCTCGGTCAGACCGATCTCGGCGAAGTTGCCGAGGGTGAGGTCGAGAACCGTGGGTTCGCCCTCTATGCCCGCGGGCCCCACCGGCACCAGCGCCTTGGGAAGGCTGTCGGTGTAGGGGCGCAGACGGCGTCCGGCGCCGGCCGCCAGCACGAGGCCGATCATGCGGGTTCTCCTTCATCGTGTACGGCGGGCGCCCCAGCGGACACCCAGAAGCGGATGCTCTCGACGAGCACCACCAGGGCGACGGCCACGGCGAGCACCGCGAGCGCGACCTTGAACTGCGAGGCGGTGAGCGCGGCGGCCAGGACGGTGACGAGCAGCGTCCGCCCTTCGTGCCCCCCGATGGCGCGCACCAGCCAGGCCGGGGGCGCTCCGGCGTTGCCGCGGATGCGGTACACCGTGTCGTAGTGATGGTAGGCGACGGCCGCCACCAGCCCGAAAGCCGCAGGAAGCGCCCCGTTCACGTCCGCTTTGGCCGCGAGGATCAGGACGGTGCCGTATTCGGCGGCGCGGAACAGGGGCGGGACCAGCCAGTCGAGGGCGCCCTTCAGCGGGCGGCGCAGAGCCTGACCTGCGGTGTTCGCGAACACGAGGGCGCCGACGACGGGGGCCCAGATCACGCCGGAGAACAGGGACACGGCGAGAACGACCGTGCCCGCGAGGGCGATCAGGAAGGGACCGCCGAGCTGGCGGGGGGTCACACGGCCCAGGAAGGAGGCGAGCGGACCGTTGTCCGCGAGGTCCGCCAGCGCCTTCGCCGCCCGGTCCGTGCGCTGGGCCCTGCGGGTCAGCGAGCGCAGCACCCGGCCCGCGGTCGTGTAAGTCGCCGCGAACGCGCAGCCGATGAGCAGCACGTAGAAGGTGATGCGGGGTGTCGTGACCGCCGTGAGGACCGCGATCATCGCCCAGCGCTCGCCGATCGGCAGCACGATCATGCGGCGCACCCACACCGTCCAGCCGACGCTGTCCAGCTTGTCGGAAAGGGCCGCCGTGGGGCTGGTGTTGGCGGTGGCGTCGTGGTTGGCCTCGTTGAAGGAGAAGTCGACGACGTGCCGGCAGGTCTGCAGGATCATCGCGCCGAGCGCCAGCGCCCATACGTCGTCGCCGCCGCGGGCCGCTCCCAGCGCCAACCCGGCGTAGTAGGCGTACTCCTTGGCCCGGTCGAAGGTGGCGTCCAGCCAGGCGCCGAGCGTGGAGTACTGCAGGGAGTAGCGGGCCAACTGGCCGTCGGTGCAGTCCAGTACGAAGGAGGCGATCAGCAGGACGCCCGCGGCGACGAAGCCGACCCGGGTGCCGGTGGCCGCGCAGCCCGCCGCGATCAGCGCGGTGAGCAGGGAGGCGGTGGTGACCTGGTTGGGGGTCAGACCGCGGCGGGCGCACCAGCGGGCGATGTAGCGGGAGTACGGGCTGATGAAGAACGTGGTGAAGAAGCCGTCCCGGGACTTCACGGCCGACTTCAGACGTACGGCCTCGTCGTCGACGTTCGCGACGGCCTGCCGTGCCTCGTTGCGGGACTGCGGGTCTGCGGGGACGGCGGCGACCAGGCTGCCGAGTTCCGGGCGGTGCACATCGGCGCCGTCGCTGTCGAGGGCGGTGGCGATGCGGTCGGTGAGGCTGTCGACGGCGAGTGCCGTGCCGCCGCCGTCGGCCGAGTTCTCACGGGCCATCGCACGGGTGAGGGTCTGGCGGCCGGCCGGCTGGGCCGTGACGGCGCCCGGGATCGCGACGAGCTGGAAGCGGGGGTCGGTGAGGCCGAGGCGCAGGGCGTGCAGATGGCCCACGAAGCGGGCGTCGACCACGGCGACCCGCTGGTCGCCGGGGACCTGGGCCAGCAGCGTCTCGGCGTCGGCGGTGTCGGCGGCGATCCGTACCTCGAAACCGAGGGACCGCAGATCGCCCTCGATCGACGATCCGGGGACCGGCTGACCGGTGAGGATGGCGGTCGACAACCGAACTCACTCCCTGGGTGCCGACGCGCCGGCGCCGGTCATGTGCATGGTGGGCGCCCCTTGGCTGCACCAGGCGGGCGGCATGTCGGCAGAGGCTATCGGATGCCGGGAGAGCGGAGTTCACCGCCCGTTCACGGGTCGATCAACGCCGTCTCCACTGGCCTTTGCCGCGATCATCATCGGTGATCCGGGGTCCCGCCGACAAACCGCGGTGCCCAGATCAGGCATCCGGGACATTGGGGAGCGCCGGGTGCTGTCGGCATAGGGTGGGCGACCATGACATGGCTGATCACAGGCGGAGCGGGATACATCGGGGCCCATGTGGCGCGGGCCATGACCGGAGACGGGGAGCGTGCCGTCGTACTCGACGACCTCTCGGCCGGGTTCCCCGAGCGGCTGCCGGCGGACGTGCCGCTCGTCGAGGGCTCGACGCTCAACGGCGACCTGCTGAAGCGGGTGTTCGCCGAGTACGGGGTGACCGGCGTCGTCCATCTCGCCGCGCGCAAGCAGGTCGCCGAGTCCGTGGCGCAGCCCACTCGCTACTACCGGGAGAACGTCGGGGGTCTCGCGACGCTTCTGGAGGCGGTCGCCGAGGCCGGGGTCGGGAAGTTCCTGTTCTCCTCGTCCGCGGCCGTCTACGGCAACCCCGATGTGGACCTCATCACCGAGGACACCCCGTGCGCGCCGGTGAACCCGTACGGCGAGACCAAGCTCACCGGTGAGTGGCTGGTCCGGGCGGCGGGCCTGGCACACGACATCTCCACGGTCTGCCTGCGCTATTTCAACGTGGCGGGCGCCGCCGCACCCGAGCTGGCGGACACCGGCGTCTTCAACATCGTCCCCATGGTCTTCGACCGGCTCACCCGCGACGAGGCCCCGCGGATCTTCGGCGACGACTACCCGACTCCGGACGGCACCTGCATCCGCGACTACATCCACGTCGCCGACCTGGCCGAGGCGCATCTGGCCGCGGCACGGCGGCTCGCCGGCCGCAGCGGTGACCTCACGGTGAACATCGGCCGCGGCGAGGGCGTCTCCGTCCGCGAGCTGATCACCGTCATCGGCGAGGTGACCGGCGACCGCCGCCCGGCCCTGGTCGAGGGCCGCCGCCCCGGCGACGCGCCCCGCGCGGTCGCCTCCGCCGCCCGGGCCGCACAGGAGCTGGGCTGGACCGCACGGCGCGGAGTGCCCGAGATGGTGGAGTCGGCCTGGCAGGGCTGGCTGCTGCACCACGGCAAGTGACACCGCGGCAAGGGAACTGAGCTGCCCTGACCTGCATATCGTTTCCGCAGGTCAGGGCACATGACAACGGTGTTCAGTGCCGCGTTGCCCGATACCCCCCGCCCGTAGTTCACTGTCATCCCGGGCGCAACACAGGAAGGCGGCTGCCATGGGGGCTGGGCACGATCACGGGCACGGGCACTCGCATGCCCCGCCCACCGGTACGGCCGCGGCGGCGTACCGCGGGCGGCTGCGCGTCGCACTGTCGATCACGCTCACCGTCATGGTGGTCGAGATCGTCGGCGGTCTGCTCGCCGACTCGCTCGCGCTGATCGCGGACGCCGCCCACATGGCGACCGACGCCCTGGGCCTGGGCATGTCGCTGTTCGCGATCCACTTCGCGAGCCGCCCGCCGAGCGGCAACCGCACCTTCGGGTACGCCCGCGCCGAGATCCTCGCGGCGCTCGCCAACTGTCTGCTGCTGCTCGGCGTCGGCGGCTACGTCCTGTTCGAGGCGATCCAGCGTTTCGTCACGCCCGCCGACACCGCGGGCGGGACGACCATCGTGTTCGGTGCGATCGGCCTGGTCGCGAACATGATCTCGATGACGCTGCTGATGCGTGGCCGGCAGGAGAGCCTGAATGTGCGCGGGGCGTTCCTGGAGGTCGCCGCGGACGCGCTCGGCTCGCTCGCCGTGATCATCTCCGCGCTGGTGATCCTGGCCACCGGCTGGCAGGCCGCCGACCCGATCGCCTCGCTCGTGATCGGCCTGATGATCGTGCCGCGCACCTGGAAGCTGCTGCGCGAGACCCTGGACGTCCTGCTGGAGGCGGCCCCCAGGGACGTCGACATGGCGGACGTACGGGCCCACATCCTGGACCTGGACGGGGTCGAGGACGTCCACGACCTGCACGCCTGGACGATCACGTCCGGGATGCCGGTGCTGTCCGCGCACGTGGTCGTGCGTTCCGACGTCCTGAGCGCCATCGGCCACGAGAAGATGCTCCACGAGCTCCAGGAGTGCCTCGGCGACCACTTCGACGTGGCCCACTGCACCTTCCAGCTGGAACCGGGCGGGCACGCGGAACACGAGGCGAGGGTGTGCCATTGAGGCAGGTGTGCCGCAGCTTGGCCGGAATGCAGCCGTCCGGCGTGACCCCGCGTCGTTAAGCCTCACAGCGCTGCCCCGGACGGTTCCCCGCCGACCGCCAAGGGCACGATCAACTACCGGGCCCCTCTTCCGGTCTTCAACCGGTGACGGCCGTTCCCGCGCCGCGCGCGGGACATGCGGGCGCGCCGCGAAGTGCCGGGAGTGCCGGATTCGTACGGCAGACTTGGGGCGCGAAGACCGATGTGAAGGATGGGTATGCCGATCACACCTGCTACCGCGACGCACACTTCGTCGAACGGCGCCGCAGACGCGATTTTGCTGGAACTGGTCGACGAGAACGGCGTCACGATCGGCACCGCGGAGAAGCTCGCCGCCCACCAGCCGCCGGGGCAGCTGCACCGCGCCTTCTCCGTCTTCCTCTTCGACGAGCGCGGCAGACTGCTGCTGCAGCAGCGGGCCCTGGGCAAGTACCACTCCCCCGGCGTGTGGTCCAACACCTGCTGCGGCCACCCCTACCCCGGAGAGGCGCCCTTCGCGGCGGCGGCCCGGCGCACGTACGAGGAGCTGGGGGTGTCCCCCTCGCTGCTCGCCGAGGCGGGCACGGTCCGCTACAACCACCCGGACCCGGATTCGGGCCTGGTCGAGCAGGAGTACAACCACCTTTTCGTCGGCATGGTGCAGTCGCCCCTGCGGCCGGACCCGGAGGAGGTCGGCGCGACGGCCTTCGTGACGCCCGTGGAGCTCGCGGAGCGGCACGCCAAGGACACCTTCTCGTCCTGGTTCATGACCGTGCTGGACGCGGCCCGCCCGGCCGTCAGGGAGCTGACCGGGCCGTCGGCCGGCTGGTGACCTCCGTCAGAGCACCCTCAGGGGTTTGAGCGGCAGGGCGGCCCAGATCACCTTGCCGCCGCTCGACGTGTGCTCGACGTCGCACACACCGCCCGCCTCCCGGGCGACCTCGCTGACCAGGAGCAGCCCCCGGCCGCCCTCGCCGCTGTGGTCGGTCTCCAGAGCGGTCGGGCGGTAGGGGTGGTTGTCCTCCACGGACACCCGCACCCACTCGGCGCCGACGGCGACCTCCACGGCGAGCATCGGCGAGAGCAGCGCCGCGTGCCGGACGGCGTTCGTGACCAGCTCCGAGACGATCAGCAGCAGGCCGTGGACCAGATCGTCGGAGACCGGCACCCCCTGGCGGTGGAGCAGGTCCCGCACGGCGTGCCGGGCCTGCGGGACGGAGGCCTCGATGGCGGGAGCGGTGAACCGCCAGACGCCTTCGTACGGCAGCGGGTCCGCGGGCGGCCCCGGGTCGCGGCGCTCGTCGGCGCCGCCTTCTGGGCGTGGGCCGGACCCGCGCCCATGGTTGTCCATCGTCCGGTCGCCACCCTTGCGCTCGATTGTCACCACACGTCGAGTGTTGGGAACGACCCACTGCACTCCGGATGACTGAACACAAGTCAGCAGGTATCGAGCACTTATGACCGTTGGCGTATGACACGGTCAGTTGTGGGACTGGTCCTGTCTCGCTTCAGCCGACTTCGCGAACTCTTCGGGTTGTACGGGTTAGGGCGCCCCCTTCTTGATCAGGTGTCCGGCGCGGCGGCTAGCATCCGGCCATGGAGCCCCAGCTGCTGCACAGCGTCACCGACTCGGTCGCCACCGTCGTCATCCACCACCCGGCCAAGCGCAATGCCATGACGGCCGCGATGTGGGCCGCCCTGCCGCCGCTGCTCGACACCCTCGCGGCGGATCCGGGAGTACGGGCGCTGGTCCTGACCGGTGAGGGTTCGACGTTCTGTGCGGGGGCGGACATCTCCACGCTGCAGGGGTCGCCGGAGGAGGCGCAGGGGCTCGCGGTGCGGGCCGAGGAGGCCCTGGCCGCCTTCCCGAAGCCGACGCTGGCCGCGATCCGCGGACACTGCGTGGGCGGCGGGTCGCAGCTGGCGGCGGCCTGTGATCTGCGGTTCGCCATGGAGGGGGCGCTGTTCGGGGTGACGCCGTCGAAGCTCGGGATCGTGTATCCGGCCTCCTCCACCCGCCGTCTGGTGTCGCTGGTGGGTCCGGCCGCGGCCAAGTACCTGCTGTTCTCCGGCGAGTTGATCGACGCGGAGCGGGCGCTGCGCACCGGCCTGGTGGACGAGGTGCTGCCGCAGGGCGAACTCGCCAAGCGGGTCGCGGAGTTCACCCGGATCCTGGTGTCGCGTTCGCAGCTCACCCAGGCCGCGGCGAAGGAGTTCGCGAACGGGCGCACCGACCGGGACGCGTACTGGGCGCAGCAGGCGCGCGGCAGCGGCGACACCGTGGAGGGAGTCGCCGCGTTCCTGGAGCGCAGGCAGCCGCGCTTCACCTGGACTACGTCAGGATGAAGCGGCTCTTGGAGCGGAACTCCTCGACGAGGTGCGCGGGCGCCTTCTCGGGCGACCCCGCGTCGTAGGGCGGCTGCGGGTCGTACTCGGTCAGCAGCTGTACGGCCTGGGCGTGTTCCTCGCCGGCGATACGGCCGAGGAGGGTCAGGCCCATGTCGATGCCGGAGGAGACGCCGGCTGCGGTGACGTACTTGCCGTCGAGGACCACCCGCTCCCCCGTGGGCTCGGCGCCGAACTGCTTCAGGAAGTCCAGGGCCAGCCAGTGGGAGGTCGCGCGGCGGCCGTGAAGGAGCCCGGCCGCGGCGAGCAGCAGGGAGCCCGTGCACACGGATGTCGTCCAGGTGCTGGTGGCGTCGGCGGTGCGCAGCCAGTCCAGGAGGGCCTCGTTCTCCATCTGCGGGGTCTGTCCGGGGCCGCCCGGGACGATCACGATGTCGGGGTGCTCCACCTCGGCCAGGGTCTTGTCCGCGACGATCGCGAGGTTGCCGGTGTCGGTGCGGACGGGACCGGTCCGTTCGGCGACGAAGACGGTCTCCGCGTCCGGAAGGCGCCCCAGGGTCTCGTACGGGCCCACGGCGTCCAGGGCGGTGAAGCGGTCGAAGAGCAGGATGGCGATCTGCATCGGGTTCCTTTCAGCGGGTGGATACGGGCCGGAAGCGGCGGCGGTATTCCGCCGGGGCGGTGCCGAGGGTCCTGACGAAGGCGCGGCGCATGGCCTCGGGAGTGCCGTAGCCGCTGGCACGGGAGATCTCCTCGATGCCGTCGGCCGAGTCCTCCAGGAGGCGGCGGGCGTGTTCGAGGCGGACACGATCGACATAGCGGCCCGGGGTCATGCCGGTCTCCGCCTGGAAGGCGCGGGCGAAGTGACGGGGCGAGAGGGCGGCGCGGGCGGCGAGCGACTCGACGTCCAGGTCGCCGTCCGGGTGCTCGGTGATCCACTGCTGGACCTCGCGCAGCGGTTCGCGCCGGGCGGTCTGGGCGGCGAGCTGCGCGCTGAACTGGGCCTGGTTCCCGGGCCTGCGCAGAAAGACGACCAGGTGGCGGGCGATGGTCAGCGCCACCTCCCGCCCCAGGTCCTCCTCGACCAGGGCGAGCGCGAGGTCGATGCCGGAGGTGACGCCGGCCGAGGTGAAGACGTGACCGTCGCGCACATAGATGGGGTCGGGGTCGACCTCGACGGACGGGTGGTCGCGGGCGAGCTTGTCGCAGTGCGCCCAGTGAGTCGTGGCGCGGCGCCCGTCCAGCAGGCCCGCCTCCGCGAGCAGGAGGGCGCCGGTGCAGACGGAGACGAGGCGTTCCGCGCGCGGGCCGCACTCGCGCAGCCAGTCGGTCAGCCGCGGGTCGGGCCCCGGACTGCGGGTGCCCTGGCCGCCGGGCACCAGAAGGGTGTGCGGGGCGGGCGCGTCCGCGAGGGCTCGGTCAGGTACGAGGGTCAGGCCGCTGGAAGTGCGGACCGGGGCGCCGTCCGGGGAGGCCGTACGGAGGCGGTAGGTGCCCGGGGTGTGCAGTTCGGCGCCCGCGAAGACCTCAAGGGGGCCGGTGACGTCGAGGCTCTGGACGCCGTCGAAGAGGACGAGCAGGACGGTTCGCTGCGGCATACCCACGCAGCCGGGCGGATGGCCGCAATGACGAGTTCCCCACCTTTCCTGCCATCCGGTGTGGGGCACTGGAGTACGTACCGACCAGTCGGTAACCTGCCGGGCATGACTACTGCCGCCATCGATCCGCACGCCGGTCGTCGCTGCCACAACGCGCTCAACTCCCTGCACGCGACGTACTACTTCTCGCCCGACCTGGGCAGGGAACTGGGCGCTCTCGGCATCACCCACCCAAGGGCCGTCAATTTGGCAGCCCGGGCGGCCGCGCTGGGGCCGGTCGGACCGGGCACGGTGGCAGCGACGTTCTACAACTACAAGTACGAGCTCGTGGCCCGTTACGTGCCCGCCGTGTGGGAGAGCGCCGCGCCCGCCCAGGTCCTGGCCGCACGCGCGCGTGCCGTCGATGCGACCCTGCGGCGTCTGCTGGGCGAGGACACCGTGGCGTCCGAGGAGATGGCTCAGGCGGCGCGGCTGGCGCTGCGGGCCGCCGAGGCCTGTTCACGCGCTGCCCGGCCGCTGTACTCGGCGTATGCCGATCTGCCGGTGCCCGAGACGCCGCATCTGGCGTACTTCCACGCCACCACGCTGCTGCGCGAGCACCGGGGCGACGGGCATCTCGCCGTGCTGATGTCCGCGGAGCTGGACGGTCTGGAGGCCGTGGTGACGCACACCGCGACCGGCAAGGGCATGACACCGAAGTGGGTCTTCGGCAGCCGCGGCTGGAAGCAGGAGGACTGGGACGCGGCCTGCGAGCGGCTGCGCGAGCGCGGGCTGCTGGACGAGTCGGACGAGCTGACGGAGCGGGGCGCGGCGCTGCGGGCGCACATCGAGGCGGAGACGGACCGCCTGGACCGGGCGCCGTACGAGCACCTGGGAGCGGAGGGCGTCGCACGTCTGACGGAGCTGGGAGCGGGGTTCGCACGGGCCGCCCTCGCCGCCGGCGCCTACCCGGCGGATCTGATCGGCAAGGGCTGACGAGAGACCGGGCCCGGAGGGCGCCGCCCGGTCGGCAGACTCCACCCCGCCGATCTCATCGGCAAGCACCAACGAAGAACCGAGGCCCCGAGGGCGCCGCCCGGCCCACGAACGCCGGCACAGAACTCCCACGGACCACACACGCCCCAGAGCCGCGGATCTGATCGGCAAGCACTGGCGAAACCCGGGTACCCGGACCTCGCCCGGCCGCCTCGGTCGGATGGAAACCGGGAACAGAGAGGGGAATTTCGTGTTCCGCGCCATTGCAGACGTGCTGCGACAGATCGGCGGAGCGATCGCCACCGTCGTCACCCTGCCCTTCCGGGCGGTGGCCCGGCTCTTCGGCGGAGCCTCCAGTTCCGCGCGGGGCCACGGGGCCTGATTCCGCCGTCCCGCCTCGCCGGTTGTCGCCCTGATCCCCGACTGTCGGTGCCGCCTGCCACAATTGCGGCGCAACCTCAGTGAGAAGGCGGTACGGGATCGTGACGACACCCGGGTCCAGCGGGTCCACCAACGTAGGGTCCATCGAAGGCAGGATCGCCGAGGAGCTCGGCGTCCGGGAGCGGCAGGTCAGGGCTGCCGTGGAGCTGCTCGACGGCGGTTCGACGGTGCCCTTCATCGCCCGCTACCGCAAGGAAGCGACCGAGATGCTCGACGATGCGCAGCTGCGCACGATCGAGGAGCGGCTGCGCTATCTGCGGGAGCTGGAGGAGCGGCGGACCGCGATCCTGGAGTCGGTGCGCGAGCAGGGCAAGCTGACCGCGGAGCTGGAGGCACAGATCCGCGGCGCCGAGACCAAGGCGCGGCTCGAGGACATCTACCTGCCGTACAAGCCCAAGCGCCGCACCAAGGCGCAGATCGCGCGCGAGGCCGGGCTCGAACCGCTCGCCGACGGCCTGCTCGGCGATCCGACGGTCGAGCCGCTCGCCGCGGCGGCCGCGTTCGTGGACGCGGACAAGGGAGTCGCCGACCCGCAGGCCGCCCTGGACGGCGCCCGCGCGATCCTCACCGAGCGGTTCTCCGAGGACGCCGACCTGATCGGCGAGCTGCGCGAGCGCATGTGGGTGCGCGGGCGGCTGGCCGCCAAGGTGCGGGAGGGCAAGGAGGAAGCGGGCGCCAAGTTCGCCGACTACTTCGACTTCGCCGAGCCGTTCACCGAACTGCCCTCGCACCGCATTCTCGCCATGCTGCGCGGCGAGAAGGAGGAGGTCCTCGACCTCGTCCTGGAGCCGGAGGAGCCCACCGACGGCCCCTCGTCCTACGAGGGCATCGTGGCCGCGAAGTTCCAGATCGCCGACCGCGGCCGTCCCGCCGACAAGTGGCTGAGGGACACCGTCCGTTGGGCCTGGCGCACCCGCATCCTGGTGCACCTCGGCATCGACCTGCGCCTCAGGCTGCGCACGGCCGCCGAGGACGAGGCCGTCCAGGTGTTCGCCGCGAACCTGCGCGACCTGCTGCTCGCCGCCCCGGCCGGCACGCGCGCGACCCTGGGCCTGGACCCCGGTTTCCGTACGGGTGTGAAGGTCGCCGTCATCGACGCCACCGGCAAGGTGGTGGCCACGGACGTCATCTACCCGCACGTTCCGGCGAACAAGTGGGACGAGGCGCTCGCCAAGCTGGCCCGCCTCGCGAAGGAACACGCGGTCGAGCTGATCGCGATCGGCAACGGCACGGCATCGCGCGAGACCGACAAGCTCGCCGGTGAACTCATCACCAAGCACCCCGAGTTGAACCTCACCAAGGTGATGGTGTCCGAGGCGGGCGCGTCCGTGTACTCGGCGTCCGCGTTCGCCTCGCAGGAGCTGCCCGACATGGACGTGTCGCTGCGCGGCGCCGTCTCCATCGCGCGCCGCCTCCAGGACCCGCTGGCCGAGCTGGTCAAGATCGACCCCAAGTCGATCGGCGTCGGCCAGTACCAGCACGACCTGTCCGAGATGAAGCTGTCGCGCTCGCTGGACGCGGTGGTCGAGGACTGTGTGAACGGTGTCGGCGTGGACGTCAACACGGCCTCGGCCCCGCTGCTCGCCCGGGTCTCCGGCATCACCTCCGGGCTGGCCGAGAACATCGTGGCGCACCGCGACGCCAACGGGCCCTTCAAATCCCGCACCCAGCTGAAGAGCGTGGCGCGGCTCGGTCCGAAGGCGTACGAGCAGTGCGCGGGCTTCCTGCGGATCCGCGGCGGCGACGACCCGCTGGACGCCTCCAGCGTGCACCCTGAGGCGTACCCGGTCGTCCGGCGCATGGTGAAGACGTCCGGGCAGGAGGTGGCGTCGCTCATCGGCAACACGAGCGTGCTGCGCTCGCTGAAGCCGGGTGAGTTCGTGGACGAGACCTTCGGTCTGCCGACCGTCACCGACATCCTCAAGGAGCTGGAGAAGCCCGGGCGCGACCCGCGGCCCGCCTTCAAGACGGCCACCTTCAAGGAGGGCGTCGAGAAGATCTCCGACCTGGCCTCCGGGATGGTCCTGGAGGGCGTGGTCACGAATGTGGCGGCCTTCGGTGCGTTCATCGACATCGGTGTCCACCAGGACGGTCTGGCGCATGTCTCCGCGTTGTCGAAGACGTTCGTCAAGGACCCGCGGGACGTGGTGAAGCCCGGGGACATCGTCAAGGTGAAGGTGCTGGACGTCGACATTCCGCGCAAGCGGATCTCGCTGACGCTGCGCCTCGACGACGAGGCCGCGCCGCAGGGAGACGGCAGCGGCGACCGCCGGCAGCGGGGTGCGCGTCCGCCTCAGCAGCGGCAGCAGCAGCGCCAGGGCGGCGGCCGGGGTGCACAGGGCGGCGGTTCGCGCCAGGCGGCTGCGCCTGCCAACAGTGCGATGGCAGATGCTCTGCGCCGGGCCGGGTTGCTTGATCCGAAGGGTAAGCGGTGAGCTGACGGGGGGTGGTGAGGGGCGCTTCGCGCCCTTCAGACCTAAGGTGACGGCATGGTCACATCGCACGCCGTCACCTGGGAAGTGCTGGAGAGCCGGGGGTACGAGACCGCCTGGGTCGAGTTCGGCGACGGCTCGCTACGGGCCCGCGGGCGAGCCGTCGGGGCCGTTCCCGAGCCGTATTGGATCTCGTACGAGCTCGAGACCGGTGCAGGGTTCGTGACCCGGCGGCTGGCTGTCACCGCGGAGACCGAGAGCAGTACCCGCACTCTCGATCTTCGGCGTGACGACGGCGGGCGGTGGACCGCGGACGGCGAACCGGTGCCCGGTGTCGAGGGGGCGCTCGACTGCGATCTGGGACTGTGCCCGCTCACCAACACCATGCCGGTGCTGCGGCACGACCTTCATCGGGCGCCCGGCGAGCGGGAGTTCCTGATGGCGTGGGTGTCGGTGCCGGGACTGGTGGTACGGCCGTCGCGGCAGACCTACACCCACCTCGGGCGCACCGACGGCGGCGGCCATGTCCGGTTCACGTCCGGCGAGTTCCGCAGTGACCTGGAGTTCGACGCGCACGGCTGCGTCGTCGACTATCCCGGGCTGGCGACGCTCCTGCGCTGAGTCCCTTTGCGGCTCTGCCGCAGTCGGCGCTAGCGCTCCGTGACCTTGCCGTCCGCCACCTCCAGCCGCCGGTTCACGTGGACCGCGTCCAGCATGCGGCGGTCGTGGGTGACCAGCAGGAGGGTGCCCTCGTACGCGTCGAGGGCCGACTCCAGCTGTTCGATGGCCGGCAGGTCGAGGTGGTTGGTCGGCTCGTCGAGGACGAGCAGGTTGACGCCTCGGCCCTGCAGCAGCGCCAGGGCGGCGCGTGTGCGTTCGCCCGGGGAGAGGGTCGCCGCCGGGCGCAGGACGTGGTCGGACTTCAGGCCGAACTTGGCCAGCAGGGTGCGCACTTCGACCGGCTCGGTGTCCGGTACGGCGGCGCAGAAGGCGTCCAGCAGGGCCTCCGGGCCGTGGAACAGCTTGCGGGCCTGGTCGACCTCGCCGACCAGGACGCCGGAGCCGAGGCTCGCATGGCCCGCGTCGAGGGGGATCCGGCCGAGCAGCGCGCCCAGCAGGGTCGACTTGCCGGCGCCGTTCGCCCCGGTCACCGCCACCCGGTCCGCCCAGTCGATCTGCAGGGACACCGGGCCGAAGGTGAAGTCGCCGCGCCGTACCTCCGCCTCCCGCAGCGTGGCCACGACGGCGCCCGAGCGCGGGGCCGACGCGATCTCCATGCGCAACTCCCACTCCTTGCGGGGCTCCTCGACCACGTCGAGCCGCTCGATCATCCGCTGGGTCTGCCGGGCCTTCGCGGCCTGCTTCTCACTGGCCTCGCTGCGGAACTTGCGACCGATCTTGTCGTTGTCGTTGCTCGCCTTGCGGCGGGCGTTCTTGACGCCCTTGTCCATCCAGGAGCGCTGCATCTGGGCCCGGTCCTGGAGGGCGGCGCGCTTGTCGGCGTACTCCTCGTAGCCCTCGCGGGCGTGCCGGCGGGCGACGTCCCGCTCCTCCAGGTAGGCCTCGTAGCCGCCGCCGTAGAGGTTGATCTGCCGCTGGGCGAGGTCGAGTTCGAGGACCTTGGTGACGGTGCGGGTGAGGAACTCGCGGTCGTGGCTGACGACGACGGTGCCTGCGCGCAGGCTCTTCACGAACCGTTCCAGGCGCTCCAGGCCGTCCAGGTCGAGGTCGTTGGTCGGCTCGTCGAGGAGGAAGACGTCGTAGCGGGACAGGAGCAGGGAGGCGAGTCCGGCGCGTGCCGCCTGGCCGCCGGACAGGGACGTCATCGGCTGGTCCAGGTCCACGGCCAGGCCCAGGGAGTCGGCGACCTCCTCGGCCCGCTCGTCCAGGTCGGCGCCGCCCAGGTCGAGCCAGCGCTCCAGACTGGTCGCGTACGCGTCGTCGGCGCCGGGTGCACCGTCGACCAGGGCCTGCGTGGCCTCGTCCATCACACGCTGCGCCTCGGCGACACCGGTGCGGCGGGCGAGGAACTCCCGGACGGTCTCGCCGGGGCGCCGCTCCGGCTCCTGCGGGAGGTGGCCGACGGTCGCGGTCGGCGGGGAGAGCCGGAGCTCGCCCTGTTCCGGGGCGAGCAGCCCCGCGAGCATCCTGAGCAGGGTGGACTTGCCCGCGCCGTTGGCGCCGACCAGTCCGATCACGTCTCCGGGCGCGACGACGAGGTCGAGCCCGGAGAAGAGGGAGCGGTCGCCGTGGCCGGCGGCGAGGTTCTTGGCGACGAGGGTGGCAGTCATCAGGGCGCCGATTTTAGCCGCCGTACCGCCCCGTCCTCAGCGCGCCATCGCCTCCACCAGCACGCTCCCCGCCGTCCGTGCCACCACGAACGACTCCCCCTTCACCGCCTTGGCGTCCAGGGCGATGCGGTGGCGGCCCGGTTCGAGGACGCCGTCGAAGACCTCGTGGGTGTGGGTGCGGTAGAGGCGGTCGAGACGGTACGCGGTGAGGCGGACCCGGCAGGATGAGGTGATCTCGACGCCCGCCTCGCCGTCGGCCGCCACCAGGCGGGTCAGACGGCGCTGCTGCGCCGGGCTGCGGTCCAGGGCGTGTTCGATCTGGGCGACGAGGAGCGGCACGATCGGGGCGAGGCCCTCGACGTACACCACGTCGACGCCCGCCTGCTCGAAGGAGCGGCGTACGGCGGTGCGTTCCTCCTGGGTGACGGCACGGCCGAAGGCGACGGCGCCGTAGGCGCGCAGTTCGTCGGCGGGGACACCGTCGGCGTCGTGGGCGATGTCGGCGCCGATGCCGATGGTGCGCAGCGCGGCGGCGAGCTTGGCGAGCAGGGCGACGCGGGCGCCGATGAGCAGGACCCGGCGGCGGGTGCCCGGGGACTCGCCGTCGAGGAGGGCGGCGAGCGCCTCGCGGTACTCGGCGCCCTGGAAGCGGAAGGGTCCGATGCCGTGGTAGCCGTTGAGTTCGAGGTCGGCGTGTTCGTCGGTCTGCCAGGCGAAGTCCCGCCAGATGTAGTCCTCCCCTTCTTGGCCTCCCCGTTCGATGATCGCGGTCACCGCGCCGCAGGCCAGGTCGGCGCACTCGGGGCAGCCGTAGATGACGTAACGGCCGTCCGGAAGCGGTGGGTCCGCCTCCAGGAGGAGGCTGCGGACGTGCTCGGTGAAGATCGCGGGTGGGATGTCGGAGGCGAGCGGGGAGACGGCGTCGAGGTCGGAGAGCTGGAACAGCAGCGGACGTCCGTCGACGATGAAGTCCACGAAGTCCCGGTGCACTTGGTAGTCACCGTTGGCGAGGACTCCACCGGCACGCATCGCCGGTGCCAGGCCGAAGGTCGCGTATTCGGCAGACATGCTGTGAGTATTCCCGCAGTGGGAGCTGTCTGAGCACGGCATGACACATTCCGCTAGCGTCCTCGCGTGGAGAGCGTGCGGAACAACGATGTCATCGTGGTGGGCGCCGTGGTCATGGGGCTGACGACGGCCGTCGTCCTCGCCGAGCGCGGCGTACGGGTGCGGGTGTGGGCGCGGGATCCCGTGGCGGCGACCACCTCGGCGGTTGCGGGCGCGCTGTGGTGGCCGTACCGGATCGAGCCGGTCGCGCGGGCGCGCGCCTGGGCACTGCGATCGCTCGATGTGTACGAGGAGTTGGCGACCCGGCCCGGGGCGACCGGCGTACGCATGGTCGAAGGAGTACTGGGCGAGGCGGATCTCGACCGGGCCCAGGCGTGGGCGGCCGCCCGCGTGCCCGGGCTGCGGGCCTCGACGGCCGAGGAGTACGCCGAGAGGGGGCTGTGGGCGCGGCTGCCGCTCATCGACATGTCGACTCATCTGCCATGGCTGCGGGAGCGGTTGGTGAGGGCGGGTGGGGTGGTCGAGGAGCGTACCGTCGCCGACTTCGCCGAGGCGGACGCACCGGTGCTCGTCAACTGCACCGGGCTGGGGGCGCGTTCGCTCGTGCCGGATGCGTCCGTGCGGCCCGTGCGCGGGCAGTTGGTGGTGGTGGAGAACCCGGGCATCCGGACGTGGCTCACTTCCACCGGCGTGGACGGGGAGATGGCGTATTTCTTTCCGCAGCCCGGGCGGCTATTGCTGGGCGGCACGGCGGATGAGGACGCCTGGTCGCTGGAGCCTGATCCGGAGGTGGCCTCGGCGATCGTACGGCGGTGTGCCGCTTTGCGGCCCGAGATCGCGGGGGCGCGGGTTCTGGAGCATCGGGTTGGGCTGCGGCCCGCGCGGTTCGCTGCGCGGCTGGAGCGTGAAGTTCTGCCCGGTGGGCGGGTGTTGGTGCACAACTACGGGCATGGCGGGGCCGGGGTGACCGTGGCCTGGGGATGTGCGGAGGAGGCGGCCGGGCTGGCTTGCCCGGCCGCCTGAGCGCTCCGCCGGCTGTGCCGCGATGGGTCGTTTGTCGCCTGCGCCGTCGTGGCTGGTCGCGCCCACGCGGCGGAGCCGCATATTGACACAGCCCCGCGCCCCTGAAGACCTGCAGGAGCCCGGAGCGCTCTGGTCAGCCGATGGGTGGCCAACCGTCTCCGGGGACGCGGTGCGCGGTGCTCGGATCGCCCACGCCCTTGAGCGGCGTGGCCGCAGGTGCGGTTGCCGTCTTGCCGGAGGTGGCGCGGGCGAAGGCCGCCGCGCCACCGACCAGCGGGACGTTGGCCGAGGTGTGGGTCAGGTCCAGGGTGAGGGTCGGCTTGTCGGTCGGGGGGTCGATCAGGTCCTTGTCGGTACCGGCGACGATCAGGGCGAGGCGGTGGCCGGCCGGGACGACGTGGTCGGTGGCCGCGAGGTCCAGGGTGATGGTGTACGCCTTGCCCGGGGTGAGCGGGACGCCCTTGCGGTCGGAGGCGTAGTTGCCGAGGTCGGCCCAGCCGCGGCTGAACACCGTGTAGTCGACGGCGGTCTTCTTGGCCTCGGTGGCCTTGAAGCAGGCGCTGTCGCCCGCCGTGCTCGCACCCCAGCAGGTGTGGTCGGTGAGGGTGGTGATGCCCTCGGCGGAGTCGGCGTAGTCACGGATGGTGTCCGGGCCGAGGTCCACGAGGACGGCGGAGAGGTGGGCCGTCTTCGTGGTCGGGGTCGCGGTGACGGTGACCTTGGAGGAGCCGGACAGGCGCAGGTCGTGGGTGAGGGGCTTGGTGACGAAGCCGGCCTTGTCGGGGGTCGACGTGTCGATCTTCGCGGCCCAGTCGGTCTCGCTCAGCTGCGGGTTGTCGGTGAAGGTCTCGGTGCCGTCGCCCTTGGTGAGGCCGAGGGTGCCGACGCCCGCCCTGGTGCCCTGGTCGGGGCGCAGGGTCGTGGTGCGGGTGCCGCTCGGGGGCCAGGACTGCGAGGTCACCCACTGGTCGGGGTGGCGCTCGATGTCGGCCATCGGCTCGCGGTCGATGCCGTTGTCGTAGCCGAGGAGCTCGTGGTCGAACCAGCGGTGCAGGGTGTCGACCCAGGCGGCGCGGCGGAAGTCGAAGGGGTCGACGTGACCGGTCTGGGAGAGCCAGATCTTGCGCTCGACGCCGTTCTTGGCGAGGGCGTCCCACCACTGGCCGAAGTTCTTGGTGCGGACGTTGAGGTCCTGCATGCCGTGCACGAGGAAGACGCTGGCCCGCACCCTGCTCGCGTTCCTGACGTAGTCGCGTTCGGTCCAGAACGGGGTCCAGTCGCCGGTGCGCGGCGCCCCGTCGGCGATCTTCTGCTGGACGGCGGCGCACTTGGCCTGGGCGTCAGGGCTGTCGACATAGTTCGAGAGCCAGTCGGGGCCGGAGTCGTAGAGCGGGGCGCCCTTGGCGAAGTAGTAGTCGTACCAGGAGGAGATGGCGCTGATCGGGACGATGGTCTTGAGTCCCTTGACGCCGGTGGCGGCGACGCCGTAGGCGATCGTGCCGTCCCAGCTCTTGCCGATCATGCCGGTCTTCCCGTTGGTCCAGGTCGCCTTCGCGGTGGTGGTACCGGTGCGGGTCGTGTACGCCTTGGCCCTGCCGTTCAGCCAGTCGACGACCGCCTTCGCGGACTGGATGTCGCTGCGGCCGCCGACGTCGACGCAGCCGTCGGAGCGGTTGGTGCCGGCGAGGTCGACGCCGACGAAGGCGTAGCCGCGGGGCACGAAGTAGTTGTCGTAGAAGAGCGGCATCTGGACGACATTGCCGCTCGCGTCGTACGTCTTCTTCTGGCTCTCGTTGCCGCGGCCGCAGCAGGAGTAGTAGGGGCTGGCGTCCATGATGACCGGAACCTTGCGGCCCTGCTGGGCGGGTTCGCGGGGGCGGACGATGTCGACGGCGACCCGGTCGGCCTTGCCGTCGCCGTCCCCGTCGAGTCCGGTGTCCACCCATACGGCCTCCCGGATGGCGTTGTCGTAGGAGTAGACGGGGCGGCTCTCCTGCGGGGCACTGTGAGCCGCCGCGGGGGTGAGGAACGCTGCCATGAGGGCGGCGACGGCCGCCGCTGCGAGCGGTCTCCAGGTCGTGAAGCGCATGCGTATGGGCATGCGCGGACGGTACAACGGTCAACTCCCGTACAGAAGAGTGCAATCGGACGCCTGTGAGGTCCCTGAGGCCGTGGGGGCGGCTGCTCATGTCGGCCGAATGGCGATCGTGTGACACGTGGGGCCATGGACATGCCCGGGGACACAGGGACTGAATAGGCTCCGAACAGACCTCGTACTCCTACGACTTGGAGCTTTCGTGCACCGCAGAATCATCACGCCGGGCGCACTCGCTGCCGCGTCGCTGATGCTGGCGATCCCGGCGTCGGCCGCGAGCTACTCCCCCGGCGCACCGGGCATCGGCGACCCCTACTACCCGGCCTACGGCAACGGCGGATACGACGTCTCCCACTACGACCTGCGGCTCCAATACCAGCCCGCCACCGATGAGTTGGCGGGCACGGCGACGATCCTGGCGAAGACGACGCAGGATCTGTCGAGCTTCGACCTGGACTTCCTGCTGGATGTCAGCGAAGTGCGGGTCAACGGCGTCAAGGCGTCCTTCGCGACCTCGGGACAGCACGAGCTGGTGGTGACGCCGAAGACGCCGCTGGCCAAGGACACGCCGATCACCGTGGTGGTCCGCTACAGCGGAGTGCCGTCCACCAAGAGCGCGTACGGCTTCAACACCTGGCACCGCACGCCGGACGGGGCGGTCGCGGCGGACGAGCCCGAGGCGGCCTGGTGGTGGTTCCCGAGCAACGACCACCCGCTGGACAAGGCGACCTACGACGTGTCGGTGGCCGTGCCGGACGGCACCCAGGCCATCTCCAACGGCACGCTGCAGTCGACGAGTTCGAAGCTCGGCTGGACCCGCTACAACTGGCGGGAGAACAAGCCGCAGGCGACCTATCTGGCCACGCTGGCGGTCGGCAAGTTCGACATCACGACCAGCACCTCCGAGGGCGGTGTGCCGGTCGTCAACGCCTACAGCAAGGACCTCGGCGACAACGACGCGGCCGCGCGGGCGAGCGTGGAGCGCACCGGGGAGCTCGTGGACTGGCTGAGCGGCTACTTCGGGCCGTATCCCTTCAGCTCGGCCGGCGGGTACGTGCCCAACACGACCACCGGGTATGCGCTGGAGACGCAGACCCGCGTGTACTACAGCCCCAAGCAGTTCGCGAACGGCTCCAACACCTCGGTGGTCGTGCACGAGCTGGCGCACCAGTGGTACGGCGACAGTGTGTCCTTGAAGGGCTGGAAGGACATCTGGATCAACGAGGGCTTCGCTCGGTACGCGCAGTGGCTGTGGTCCGAGCACGAGGGCGAGGGCACGACGCAGCAGCTCGCCGACTACGTCTACGCCTCGCATCCGGCGGACGACGCGTTCTGGACGGTCAAGCCGGGAGACCCCGGTCCTGACAACCAGTTCGACATCGCTGTCTACGACCGGGGGGCGCTGGCAGTGCAGGCTCTGCGGAACGCCGTCGGCGACGACGCGTTCTTCGCCATTCTGAAGGGGTGGCCACGGGATCACGCGTACGGGAACGCGTCCGTCGCCGACTTCCAGGCCTACGCCGAGAAGGTCTCCGGGAAGTCGTTGGGTGCGCTGTTCGACGCCTGGCTGTTCCAGCCGTCGAAGCCGGCCGCGCCGGCGGCGCGTTCCGCGTCGATCGCGAAGTCGGCGGCGGCTCCCGTGCAGCCGAAGTCGTGGAAGAAGATCGAGGCGACGAACGACGTGCACGGGCACGGGCACGGCGAGCGGTAGGGCGGGAGACGGCGGGGCCGCTGCCCTACGGCCGCGGCTCCGTCCCCGCCGCGAGGGCGAGCAGTGCGTCCCGGCTCATCGCCTCCGTCTCCGTCGAAGGGATCGTGCAGGCGTGGGCGCCGGCGATGGCACCGTACAGAGCGCAGCGCTGTGGGGTTTCGCGGTTCAGCCAGCCGTGCAGGAAGGCCGCGGCGAAGGCGTCGCCCGCGCCGTTGGAGTCCACCACCGGGGCGGGCGGTGCGACGGGCGGCATGTGGGTCAGCTCTTCGTCGGCCAGGACGTACGCGCCCTTGGCACCGGCCGTGGCGACGACGACCTGGGCCCGGCCGCGGTCCGCGATTCGGCGCATGGTCCGCTCGGGGTCGGTCAGGGCTGCGGCGGACAGGAAGACCACGTCCGCCGCGTACGCGAACGGTTCGTGGTAGGTGTTCCTGCCGTCCCAGTCGTGCAGGTCGGTGGAGACGGTCACGCCGGCCTCGCGCAGCACCGGCAGGGCGTGGGCGCAGGGCTGGGTGATGGCGAGGTGCGCGTGGCGGCTCGCCCCGGCCAGAGCGCGCACCGTGTCCTCCGGGAAGCGGTCCTCGCCCTGCGTGCGGCTCACGTCGTACAGCGACAGGCGTCTGCCGTCGGGGCCGACCAGGTTGACCGCGCGCTTGGTGCCGGCGGAGTGGGGGACGGCGGTGAGCGCGATGCCGTTGTCCCGGTGCAGGGCGCGGACGAGGTCGCCCTCGGGGTCGTCACCGAGCATGTCGAGGTGATGGACGCGCAGGCCGAGGGCGGCGAGCCCCAGGGCGACGAAGTCGCCCGTCTGCCCGGCACGGGTCCGGATCCCACGCTCGATCATGTAACTGTCGGCGTACGGCAGCGGGAGCTCCGGCACATACACAATGGTGTCCACGCCGGCGCCGCCCAGCACGAGGACGTCGATGTCACGGCTCAACTCTGGCCTCCCCATGGTCGTAGACGGTTACCTGCACGCCCCGCTTCACCAGCCGCTCGGTGACCAACGGTTCGATGCGGGACCACGTACCACCGGCCAGACCGCAGCCTATCCGGGGCATGTGAACGGAGGCGCCCAGGTCCAGAGCCTTGTCGGCGAGCGCGCCGAGGGCCGTGTCGATCGCCTCGTAGCGCACCGGGACGCCCTTGCTGCCCGTCCTGGTCCCGCGCTGGCCGACCATGTTGGCCACCCACACATACGGCTCGACCCGGACGAACTGGGCCGCGCCCAGCCCGAAGTCGTTGGCGGCGCGGTCGCGGTGCCAGGCGCGGTACGCCGCCTCCGGCTCTGGCCAGCGGCGGGACACGGCCAGGACGAAGCCCTTCCCCCATCCCCCGATGTCGTTACAGACATGGGCGATCACCTTGACGCCCTTCACCGACGGAACGGTGGCATCACCCCGGACAAAGCTGATCTCCGACATGACGCCACCGTAGGCGATGCCACTGACAGTGGTCCTGGCCTGCTACTTCGTCAGTTCCGTCAGTTCCTGGTCGCCGTTTCGTACGACCCTGCGGCGTACCGCGAACCAGCCGGCGACCAGCATGGCGGCGATCACCGGGATGAGAAGGAGGGTCTTGCGGCCGACCTCGGGGTCGTTCCACATCAGGGCGAGTACGGCGAGCAGGAAGGCGATCGTGGTGATCTCCGTGACCGGGCTGCCGGGGAGGCGGAAGGAGGGGCGGGTGACGAGGCCCGCCTTGGCGCGGCGGACGAAGACCAGGTGGCAGATCATGATGATCACCCAGGTCGAGACGATGCCGAGGGAGGCCACGTTCAGCACGATCTCGAAGGCCTGGCTCGGCATGAGGTAGTTGAGGCCGACGCCGAGCACGCACACCGCGCAGGTGAGCAGGATGCCGCCGTAGGGGACCTGGCTGCGGTTCATGCGCGCCGTGAACCTGGGCGCGGAACCCGCCGTCGCCATCGAGCGCAGGATGCGGCCGGTCGAGTACAGGCCCGAGTTCAGCGAGGACATCGCGGCCGTCAGGACCACCAGGTTCATCACGTCGCCCGCCGCCGGGATGCCGATCTTCGACAGCACCGTGACGAAGGGGCTCTCGTCCGCCGAGTACACCGACCCCGGCAGCAGCAGGGCCAGCAGGACGACCGAGCCGACGTAGAGGAGGCCCACCCGCCACATGATGGAGTTCACGGCGCGCGGGACGACCTTCTCCGGCTCGGCGGTCTCGCCCGCGGCGACGCCGACCAGTTCCAGGGCGGCGTAGGCGAAGATCACGCCCTGCATGACGAGGACGACCGGCATCAGGCCGTGCGGGAAGACACCACCGTGGTCGTTGATCACGGACAGGCCGGGCGTGTGTCCGCCGACCTCGTGCCGGGTGGCCAGCAGGAAGATGCCGATCAGCATGAAGCCGACGAGCGTGGCCACCTTGATGATCGCGAACCAGAACTCCATCTCGCCGAAGATCTTCACCGAGATCAGGTTCACGGCGAGCACGACGGCCAGCGCGATTAGGGCGAGCACCCACTGCGGGATGCTCGTGAACATGCTCCAGTAGTGCGTGTACAGCGCGATCGCCGTGATGTCGGCGATTCCGGTCGTCGACCAGTTCAGGAAGTACATCCAGCCGGCAACGTACGCCCCCTTCTCACCGAGGAACTCGCGCGCGTACGACACGAAGGAACCGGAGGAGGGGCGGTAGAGGACCAGTTCGCCCAGTGCCCGGACGACGAAGAAGGCGAAGATCCCGCACACCAGGTAGGCGAGCGCGAGGGCCGGGCCCGCGTTGTGCAGGCGGCCGCCGGCGCCCAGGAAGAGGCCGGTGCCGATGGCGCCGCCGATGGCGATCATGTTGACGTGGCGGGCCTTGAGGTCCTTGCTGTAGCCGGCGTCTCCCGCGTCCGCGGGCGCCTGGGCCACGTCGGTCCGGGTGGCGGCCTGTGCCGTGTCCACGGCGTCCTTGCTCACAGGTGGTTCCACTCTCTGGTGCGCCCGAGCGGGTCGCGCTCGGGTGTCCGGACGTACTCGGTCGCGCTCTTCGGTGGAAGACGCAGACCAACGCGGCACCTTCCCCCAGGTGGCGGCGCCCATGCGATGGCGTAGATCACACAGCGGTACTTCTCACAGGCCTCACGGGCCCCTGGTAACGGGTTTCGCAGTACTGGTGTGACAGCGATACTGCTGCACATGACGACCGACACCGACAGCGACCCGGGCAGCGACACCGAGGAGCCGACGCTCACGATCGACGAACTGGCGACGCGGGCCGGCGTCACGGTCCGCACGGTCCGGTTCTACGGCACCAAGGGACTGCTGCCGCCGCCGGTGATCGGTCCGCGCCGGGTGGGCCGCTACGGGCAGCAGCACGTGGCCCGGCTGGCGCTGATCGAGGAGCTGCAGCATCAGGGCATGACGCTGGCGGCGATCGAGCGGTACATGGCGCAGCTGCCGCCCGGCCTCAGCCACCACGACCTGGCGATGCACCGGGCCGTGGTGGCGTCCTGGGCGCCGGACACCGTGGAGACCGTGAGCGCGGCGGAGCTGCGGCGCCGGGCGGGGCGGCCGCTGACCGCGGAGGAGGTCGAGCGGCTGTGCGCCATGAACGTGATCCGGCGCGACGGGGAGTCGTACCGCGTCGACTCCGGCCTGCTCCGGCTCGCCGTGCAGCTCCTCGACGTACCGCTGTCCGAGGAGGCGATCCTCGCGGCGCGCAGGGTGCTGATCGAGCACTCGCGGGCCGCCGCGCACGAGCTGTCGCAGCTGTTCCGGGGCGAGGTGTCCGAGCGGGCGGAGCAGGACGTGAAGTCGCTGTCCGCGCATATGCAGCCCATCGTGGTGCAGGCGCTGCTGACGACCTTCCAGCGGTCGCTCAAGGAGGAGGTCCACCAGTGGCTGGACGCCTCACTCGCCCTCCCGGAGGAAGGCGTCCCAGAGGGAGGCGTCTCAGAGGAAGGCCGGGCCTCCTGACACGTTGAGCGTCTGCCCGGTCTGGAAGCCGCTGCCCTCGTCCGCCACCAGCTCGGTGAGGGGGAGGGCCGTCTCGGAGTCGCCGCAGGCGCGCAACAGCAGCACGCCACGCGCGAACACCCACTTCGGCAGCCGGCCGTCCGGCCTGGGCCGCAGTGTCCGGGTGGGCACGGATCGGTGCCCCGGCGTTTGAGGAGCGGAGGTCCGGGGGCCGGCCCCCGGGTCGGGACGGGAAGGGGCGGCGGGGGCGAAACACCCTCCGCCGCCAAGGGATCACGCGTCCGCGAATCGCTCCCCCTTCTCCGCCTTCTCCACCAGCAGCGAAGGTGGCGTGAACCGCTCCCCATAGCGGTCCGCCAGCTCACGCGCGCGTGCCACGAAGCCCGGCAGTCCGCCCTTGTACCCGTTGATGTACTGCAGGACACCACCCGTCCAACCGGGGAACCCGATCCCGAAGACGGACCCGATGTTCGCGTCGGCCACCGACGTCAGAACCCCCTCCTCCAGCAGCTTCACCGTGTCGAGCGCCTCGGAGAAGAGCATCCGCTCCTGCATGTCCCGGAACGGAATCTCATGCCCCGGCTTGGTGAAGTGCTCGCGCAGCCCGGGCCACAGCCCCGCCCGCTTGCCCGCCTCGTCGTAGTCGTAGAAGCCCGCTCCCCCACTGCGCCCCGTGCGCCCGAACTCGTCGACCATGCGGTCGATGACCGCCTCGGCCGGGTGCGTGGGCCAGGTGCCGCCCGCCTCCTCCACGGCCCGCTTGGACTCGTTGCGGATCTTCCGCGGCAGCGTGAGCGTCAGCTCGTCCATCAGGGAGAGGACCTTGGCCGGGTATCCCGCCTGGGCCGCCGCCTGCTCGACGGACGCGGGCTCGATGCCCTCGCCGACCATCGCGACGCCCTCGTTGATGAAGTGACCGATCACCCGGGAGGTGAAGAAGCCGCGCGAGTCGTTGACGACGATCGGCGTCTTCTTGATCTGGCGGACCAGGTCGAAGGCGCGCGCGAGGGCCTCCTCGCCCGTCCGCTCGCCCTTGATGATCTCCACCAGCGGCATCTTGTCGACGGGCGAGAAGAAGTGCAGACCGATGAAGTCCGACTGGCGCTCCACTCCCTCGGCGAGCGCGGTGATCGGCAGGGTCGAGGTGTTGGAGCACAGCAGCGCGTCCGGTTCGACGATGTGCTGGATCTCCTGGAAGACCTTGTGCTTGAGCTCCGGGTTCTCGAACACGGCCTCGATGACCGCGTCGCAGCCGGCCACGTCCTGCGGGTTCGCCGTCGGCGTGATGCGGGCGAGCAGCGCGTCCGCCTTCTCCTGAGTCGTACGGCCCCGGGAGACCGCCTTCGCGCACAGCTTCTCGGAGTAGCCCTTGCCCTTGACCGCCGCCTCCAGGGACACGTCCTTCAGGACCACCTCGATGCCGGCGCGGGCGCACGAGTACGCGATGCCCGCGCCCATCATCCCGGCGCCGAGGACGGCGACCTTGCGGACCGGACGCGACTCGATGCCCTTGGGGCGGTTGGCGCCGGAGTTGACGGCCTGGAGGTCGAAGAAGAAGGCCTGGATCATGTTCTTGGACGTCTGGCCGGCGGCCAGCTCCACGAAGTAGCGCGCCTCGATGATCTGCGCCGTCTCGAAGTCGACCTGGGAGCCCTCGACGGCCGCGGCGAGGATGTTGCGCGGCGCCGGGTAGGGCGCGCCGCCCGTCTGCTTGCGCAGACTGGCCGGGAAGGCGGGCAGGTTGGCCGCGAACTTGGGGTTGGCGGGGGTACCGCCCGGGATGCGGTAGCCGGGCCTGTCCCACGGCTGCTGCGACTCGGGGTTGGCGTCGATGAAGGCGTGGGCCTTGGCGAGCAACTCGTCCTGACTGGCGGCCACTTCGTCGATCAGGCCGTTCTGCAGGGCGCGCTGGGCGTTGTACTGGGTGCCCTGCAGCAGCACCTTCAGCAGGGCGTCGGCGATGCCCAGCAGGCGTACGGTGCGTACGACGCCACCCCCGCCGGGGAGCAGGCCGAGGGTGACCTCCGGGCAGCCGATCTTCGTGCCGGAGGTGTCGAGGGCGACCCGGTGGTGGCAGGCGAGCGCGATCTCGTAGCCGCCGCCCAGGGCCGCGCCGTTGATCGCGGCGACGACCGGCTTGCCGAGGGTTTCGATGCGGCGCAGGTTGCGCTTGATGGCCATGCCGCCGTCGAAGAGGTCCTGCGCGGTCTCGGGGGTGACCCGGATGAGGTCGCGCAGGTCACCGCCGGCGAAGAAGGTCTTCTTGGCGGAGGTGAGGATGATGCCGCGGATGGAGTCCTTCTCGGCCTCCAGACGATCCGTGATCACGGCGAGGGAGTCGCGGAACGCCTGGTTCATGGTGTTCGCGGACTGGTTCGGATCGTCGAGTACGAGGGTGACGACGCCGGTGCGGTCCTGTTCCCAGCGGATGGTGGTGCTCTGCGTCATGACGGGGGTCTCCGTTGAAGTCTGTGAAGTGGCTTGGTTCCGCCGGGTCTTCAGATGCGCTCGACGATCGTGGCGATGCCCATGCCGCCGCCGACGCAGAGGGTCGCGAGGCCGTAGCGCTTGTCCTGGCGCTCCAGTTCGTCGACGAGGCTGCCCAGGATCATCGCGCCGGTCGCGCCGAGCGGGTGGCCCAGCGCGATCGCGCCGCCGTTGACGTTGACCTTGTCCAGGGACAGGCCCATGTCCTTCACGAAGCGGAGGACGACCGCCGCGAACGCCTCGTTGATCTCGACGAGGTCGATGTCGTCGATGGTCAGGCCCGCCTTGGCGAGCGCCTTGCGGGTGGCTGGCGCGGGACCGGTGAGCATGATGGTCGGCTCGGAGCCGGAGACGGCGGCGGAGACGATCCGCGCGCGCGGGCGCAGTCCGTACCGCTCGCCCACCTCCTTCGAGCCGATCGCGACCAGCGAGGCGCCGTCGACGATGCCGGAGGAGTTGCCCGCGTGGTGCACGTGGTCGATCTTCTCGACCCAGTGGTACTTCTGCAGCGCCACCGCGTCGAAGCCGCCCAGCTCACCGATGTCCGCGAAGGACGGCTTCAGCTTGGCGAGGGAGTCGGCGGTGGTGCCCGGGCGCAGGTGCTCGTCGTGGTCGAGGACCGTCAGTCCGCTGCGGTCCTTCACCGGGACGACGGAGCGGTCGAAGCGGCCTTCCTTCCAGGCCGTGGCCGCCCGCTCCTGCGAGAGCGCCGCGTACTCGTCGACGTCCCGCCGCGAGAATCCCTCGATGGTGGCGATCAGATCGGCGCCGATACCCTGCGGCACGAAGTTGACGGCGAGGTTGGTCATCGGGTCGTTGAACCAGGCGCCCCCGTCGGAGGCCATCGGAACCCGGGACATGGACTCGACGCCGCCCGCGAGAACCAGATCCTCCCAGCCCGAACGGACCTTGGCGGCGGCCATGTTGACGGCCTCCAGGCCGGACGCACAGAAGCGGTTCTCCTGTACGCCGGCAACCGTGTCCGGGAGGCCCGCGGCGACGGCGGCGATACGGGCGATGTCGGAGCCCTGGTCGCCGACCGGGCCGACGACGCCCAGCACGATGTCGTCGATCGCCGCCGGGTCCAGGCCGGGAAAGCGGCCCTGGATCTCGTGGATGAGCCCGACGACCAGGTCGATGGGCTTGGTGCCGTGCAAGGAGCCGTTCGCCTTGCTGCGGCCGCGCGGGGTGCGGATCGCGTCGTACACGTACGCTTCGGTGCTCACTGGAAGGCCTTTCGGGGTGAGGGTCGGACGGGCGATGCGCTTCAGCCCAGCAGGGAACGGCCGATGATCTCCTTCATGATCTCGGTGGTTCCGCCGTAGATGGTCTGGATACGGCCGTCGGTGAAGGCCCGGGCGACCGGGTGCTCGGTCATGTAGCCGTAGCCGCCGTGCAGTTGGAGGCAGCGGTCGGCGACCCGCTTCTGCAGCTCGGTCGCCCACCACTTGGCCATGGAGGCGTCCACGGCGTCGAGCCGGCCGTCCGAGTGCTCCTCCACGCAGCGGTCGAGGAACGCGCGCGTGACCGCGCACTCGGTGGCCATCTCGGCCATCTCGAAGCGGATGTGCTGCTTGGTGGCGAGCGGCCTGCCGAAGGCCTCGCGCTCCTTGACGTACTCGGTGGTGATCTCCAGCAGGTGCTCGGCGGCCGCGATCGCGGCGACGGCGATGCTGAGGCGCTCCTGCGCGAGGTTGGTCATCAGATGGCCGAAGGCGCCGTTCAGCGTGCCGAGCAGGTTCTCCTTGGGCACGCGCACGTCGGTGAAGAACAACTCAGCCGTGTCCTGCGCCTTCTGGCCGATCTTGTCGAGGTTGCGGCCGCGCTCGAAGCCGGCCGTGCCGCGTTCGACGACGAGAAGGGACAGGCCGTGGGCGCCGCCCTCCGGGGTCGTCTTCGCGACGACGATCACCAGGTCGGCGAGGATCCCGTTCGAGATGAACGTCTTGGCGCCGTTGAGCAGCCAGTGGTCGCCCCGGTCCTCGGCGTGCGTACGGATCCCCTGCAGGTCGGACCCGGCGCCGGGCTCGGTCATGGCGATGGCGGTGATGATCGATCCGTCGCAGAAGCCGGGCAGCCAGCGCCGCTTCTGCTCGTCGGTGGCGAGGCCGGTGAGGTAGGGACCGATGACGTCGTTGTGCAGGCCGAGGGCGAGCCCGGGAGCACCCGCGCGGGTGAACTCCTCGGCCAGTACGGTGGCGTAGCGGAAGTCGGAGGTGCCTCCGCCCCCGTACTCCTCGGGCACGGCGAGTCCGAGCAGGCCCTGTTTGCCGGCCGCCCGCCAGGCGTCGCGGGAGACGATGCCGTCCTTCTCCCACTGCTCGTAGTACGGCAGCACCTCCCTGGCCAGGAAGGCACGCACGGTCGCGCGGAACGCGTCGTGCTCGGGGGCGAAGATCTGCCGTTTCATTCGGGGCCCTTCAGGAGGTCGGGTACGTCCCAGTCGCGTGCCACGTCGGCGGTGTCGGCGCCGGGCTGCGCGGGGCCGCTGCGTACGGCCGTGGGGGTGGCGGAGAAGCGGGGGGCGGGGGCGGGCTGGGTGATGCCGCCGTGCTCGGTGAAGGTGCCGCGGGCGGCGAGGTGCGGGTGGTGCGGGGCCTCGCGCAGGGACAGCACGGGCGCCACGCAGGCGTCGGAGCCCTCGAAGACGGCCGTCCACTCGTCCCGGGTGCGGGATTTGAAGCCGGCCGCGACCGCCTCGCGCAGTTCGCCCCAGCGGGTCCAGTCCTTGCGGGCGTCGGCGTGCTCCGGGATGCCGAGGACGCGTACGAACTCGTCGTAGAACTGCGGTTCCAGGGCGCCGACGGCCATGTACTTGCCGTCGGCCGTCTCGTAGGTGCCGTAGTACGGGCAGCCGCCGTCCAGGAGGTTGGCGCCGCGCCGGTCCTGCCAGCCGCCGGCGGCGAACATGCCGTGGATCATCGCGGCGAGGTGGGAGGTGCCGTCGACGATGGCGGCGTCGACGACCTGGCCGGTGCCGCCCGCGCGCGCGTGGTGGAGGGCGGCGAGGACGCCGACGACCAGGTAGAGGGAACCGCCCGCGTAGTCGCCGAGGAGGTTGGCGGGGACGGCCGGGGGCTCGTCCGGGCTGCCGATCATGCCGAGGGTGCCGGTGAGGGCGATGTACGCGATGTCGTGGCCTGCGCGGTGGGCGAGGGGGCCCTGCTGGCCCCAGCCGGTCATGCGGCCGTAGACGAGTTCCGGGTTGCGGGCGTGGCAGGCCTCGGGGCCTACGCCGAGGCGTTCGGCCACGCCTGGGCGGTAGCCCTCGATGAGGATGTCGGCGCGCGCGGCGAGGTCGAGGACGCGCGCGGGGCCGTCCGCGGACTTCAGGTCGACGATCACCGAGCGCTTGTTGCGGTTGGTGATGTCGTACTCCGTGTTGATCGCGAGTCCGACGCCGCCGGGGCGGTCCACGCGGACGACGTCGGCGCCCAGGTCGGCGAGGAGCATGGCGGCGAACGGGCCGGGCCCGATACCGGCCAGCTCGACCACGCGCACGCCGGAGAGCGGGCCGTGTCCAGGCGTCTTTGCCTCTGCCATGCAGTCCCCAGGGGTCGTGACACAACTGCTGTAACACTAGTGATGTTAGGAACACGTTTCAGCGGACACAAGACCTGGGAGAGCAAGCGCTTAGCCAAGTTGCGCCGAGGTCGCTGTCGGGGCTCCGCACTCTTCACGCTAGCCTCGGCCACCGACAACGGCGCGTGCTGCGGACCGAGGGGTGTCATGAGCAGGCTGAACAGGACGGACCGTCCGTACGACATCGTGCTCTTCGGAGCCACGGGCTTCGTCGGGACGCTCACCGCGGAGTACCTCGCCGCGCATGCGCCCGACGATCTGCGCTGGGCGATCGCCGGCCGCAGTGAGCAGAAGCTGGAGCGGCTGCGCGAGCGGCTGCCCGGCAACGGGAAGGTCGGGGTGCTGCGGGCGGACGTGGCCGACCCGGCGTCACTGCGCGAACTCGCGGAGCACGCGCGTGTGGTGGCCACGACGGTGGGACCGTATGTGACGTACGGCGAAGAGCTGGTCGCCGCCTGCGCGGACAGCGGTGCGGACTATCTCGACCTCACCGGTGAGCCCGAGTTCGTCGACCTGACCTACGTCCGCCACGATGCACGCGCGCGTGAGACCGGTGCGCGGCTGGTGCACGCCTGCGGGTTCGACTCGATCCCCCATGACCTGGGCGCGTACTTCACCGTGCGGCAGCTGCCCGAGGGGGTGCCGCTGACGGTGGACGGGTTCGTGACGGCGGACGCCACCTTCTCCGGCGGGACGTTCGCCTCTGCCCTGAACCAGTTCTCGCGGGTGCGGCCGATGCTGGCCGCCGAGCGGGACCGCAAGCGGCACGAGCCGCGCCTGGTGGGGCGGCGGGCCGCCGCGCCCACGGGTGTGCCGCGGTTCGCGAAGGAGGTCGGCGCGTGGGCGCTGCCGCTGCCGACCATCGACGCGCAGATCGTGGGCCGCTCCGCGAAGGCCCTGGAGCGTTACGGCCCCGACTTCCGCTACCGCCACTACGCGGCGGTGCGGCACCTGCCCGTGGCCGTGGGCGGGATCGCGGCCGTCGGCGGCCTTTTCGCGGCCGCCCAACTGCCGCCCGCGCGGCGGTGGTTGTCCGACCGGCTCAAGCCCGGCGAGGGGCCGAGCGCCGAGAAGCGGGCGAAGAGCTGGTTCAAGGTCCGCTTCGTGGGCGAGGGCGGCGGCCGGCAGGTGCTCACGGAGGTCGCGGGCGGCGACCCCGGGTACGACGAGACGGCGAAGATGTTCGCCGAGTCGGCGCTGTCGCTGGCCTTCGACGACCTGCCCCCGACGGCCGGTCAGGTCACCACGGCGGTCGCGATGGGCGACGCACTGACCGAACGCCTGCGCAGGGCGGGCCTCACCTTCCGGGTGGCCGCAAGCCGCTGAGCAGGCCCCTCAGGACCAGCCGGCCACCGTGTAGAGCATCCCGGCGATCCAGCCGAGCCCCGCCAGCACGGCAAGGACCAGCGCGGCCGTCACGGCCCGCTCGACGGGACGGTTGGGATCGGCGAGGGGCTTCGAGGCACGGTGCGTCGTCATGAGCCACACCCTGCCGACCGACGCCCCGCACCCACATCCGTACGGGTACTCAGTCCGGGTACTCAGATCACCCGTCGAGCGGCTCCGGCGGCCGCTCGCCCAGCGCGACCGCGATCCGGTCCCGCACGGCGGGGTCGGCCGCGGCGGCGAGCCTCCAGGCGAGGGGGCCGATCTGCCACCCCGCGTGGTGGTCGAAGAACGGCGGAGGCCCGGCCTCGTTGTGGGCGACCTTGCCGACCAGCTCCGCGAGGCGGAACACGATCCGCTGCTCCGGCGTGAACTGTTCCTCGTCCGCCCATCCGCGGCGGACCAGCTCGAACACCTCGCGTCCATGGCTCCACCGGTCGCGGTCCCCCGCGAACTCCAGGGCCGCCTCGATCTCCGGCGTCCGCCGCTGCCCCAGGGCCGCCGCCCGCAGCACCCGGCCCGCCCAGGTCACCGGGTCGGACTGACGCTCGAACAGGGTGCGCCCCCACGACCGGGTGGGGTCCGCCGCCGCACGGTCGGCCAGGGGTTTCCTCGGGGCGGCGGCCTCCCGCAATGCCTTGCGGCACAACGCGTCCGCTCTGCGGGTCGTCTCCGGCAGGCGGTACTTCGGGGTGAGGACCAGGGTGTGGGCGCAGGCGTTGTCGAGGGTCACTCGGTGGCCCACCGACACGAAGACCGGCTTGACCGCGTCGCGGGTGCGGAGGGCGCGGCCGACCTCCTCGGTGTCCGCGAGGAGGGGCGAGGTGCTGCCGCGCGGGGTGGCCGGGTCGGCGTAGGTGAAGGTGAAGGGGTTCTTCGCGACGCCGATCGTGGGCAGGCCGGTCAGGACGCCGAGGTGGCCGGCGAGGCCGAAGCGGCGCGGGTGGGCCAGGCCGTAGCCGTCGCAGACGACCAGGCCGGGCGGGCACGGCAGGGCGTCGAGGGCGGCGAGGACGGTGGGGATCTCGCGGAAGGCGAGCAGACCAGGGACGTACGGGAAGGAGATGCGGCCGACCGCCGTGGCCTGCGCGACGACCTCCAGGGTCGCCGCGTCCAGGACGACCGCCGCGGCGGCGACGACGTCCCGCTCGTCGTCGTACGCCACGTCGACACCGGTGACATGGCCGGTGCCCGGCGGCGGCCCCGGCTCGTCGAGCACCACCTGTGCCCGCAGCCGGTCCTGTACGGCGCGGGCCTGTTCCTCGGTCGCGGGCCAGCCCGCGGGGATGCGTACGGTCGTCATGATGGGACGAGCGTACGGCCCCTGATCGGGCGGCGGACGCCTCGCCGCCGGGCGCAAGGACCCCCGCGACGGCGGGGGATCCTCGCTGTCGCGGGGGACGGGGAGCTCAGCCCTTCTTCGCGTTCAGCGCGCGCTGCAGCTGGTCCTTGTTCATGTTCGAACGGCCCTCGATACCGCGCTGCTTGGCCTCGTTGTACAACTGGTCGCGGGTGGGGCCCTGGGAGCCCTGGCCGGACCGCTGGCCACCGCGCTTGCCGGAGGACATGTCCTTCGTGGAGCTGCGGCTGGCGGACTTGGACTCGCCGGACCGGGCACGCTCCTTGTTGACCGTCCGCGCCGCGATCTCCTTGGCCCGTCCGGTGCTCTCACCCCGGTCCTGCGCGCTCTTCTTGATGTGCTCGTACTGGCGCTCACGCTTGGAGCTGGAACCTGCGGGCATGCTCGCTCACTCCTTTCGCAGTCCGCGACCGAGTACCCGCATTCACCCCATGCGTCACCGCTCCAGACGAGCCACCCTTCCCTGCTCCCCCGCCGCCCAGCAGCCCAGGTCCGCAGTGCAGTCCACGGTGTCGTACGACCCCGTGTCGACGGTCCGCCAGGTGCGGCCGCCGTCCGTGGTGAGGTCGGTGCCGGTGGGGCCGACCGCGAGGGCGGCGGTGCGGCTGTGCGGGAGCCAGGCGGCGCCGGAGCGATAGGCGGGCGGCGGGGTGTCGGCGGGCTGCCAGGTGCGGCCGCCGTCCGAGGTGCGGGCCGCGGCCTGCGGGGAGGCCTGGTCGGGGCGGTAGTCGCCGCCGACCGCGAGCCCATGGGTGCGGTCGCGGAAGGCGAGCGCGAAGACGCCCTTCGCCGGATCGCCCGCCGGGACCGGTGTGTCGGTGGCCGTCCAGGTGAGCCCGCGGTCGGCGGAGTGCAGCACGCGCGCGCGTGCACCGCCGCCGGTGGCCAGCCAGACGTCCGAGGGGCCGGAGGCGACCAGGCACTGCCCGCTCGCCGCGAAGCCCGCCTCGCCGTCCAGGGCGGCCGGCATGCCGTCGCTGGGGAGCACCTTCCAGGAGCGGCCCCCGTCGCCGGTCGACAGGATGCGGAACTTGCCGTCCACCGGGTCGCTCATGGCGAGGCCGTGGCGGCGGTCGAAGAAGGTGAGGCAGTCGTAGAAGGCCTTGGTGTCGGTGTTGCGGAAGGACTCGGTCCAGCTCGCGCCGCCGTCGTCGGTGCGGTACACGCGGGAGGCCTCGCCCTCGCCGATGGCCAGCACCACGGCGCGCCGCGCGTCGAACGCCTCGATGTCCCGGAACTGCAGCTCGCCGGCGCCCGGCGGCGAGACGTTCCGCCAGCTCGCCCCGCCGTCGGTGGTGCGCAGCACGGTGCCGCCGGTCCCGGCCACCCAGGCGGTGTCCCGGCTGACGGCCGCGAGCCCCCGGAAGCGCACACCGGTCGCGCCGGTGTCCTTGAGTTCCCAGTGCGGCGCTGGGTGCCCGGGCTGCTGTGCCTGTGCGGGTACGGCGGTCAGGGCGGCCAGCGCGGCCGAGCACACCGCCCCTGCGGCCACTGTCCGAAACGTACGTCTCATTCGTCGCGTGTTCCCCATACGCCTCATGGCGGGCGAAGCTATCCGACACCCCGGATCCCGTCCAGATGGCGGCCCTTTCCACAACTGCCCGTCGGTGCACGGGAAATGCACTGCGTCACTCCTGTGCATGAATGCGGTGACGCAGGTCACTCGGAATAGGTGTGCACGGATTGGCTGATTCCAGCGTCTCTAGCAGTGCCCGGCCCAATCCACTCGGAAGTCCGTCCAGACGTCACAAGGGAGCAAGGCGTTGTCCACCGTCATCGAACAACCCGTGGAGGCCCGCCTCGTCGCCGCCGCGCCGCGCATGCCGAGCATCCCTGCGAAGCTGCACTACGACCGCAGCGACCCGTTCGCGGTCCGTATGACCTTCCCGGCGCCTGCCACCCTGGAGGGCGTGGAGGTCTGCTGGACGTTCGCCCGCGACCTCCTCTCGGCCGGTCTGCACGAGCCGGAGGGCCACGGCGACGTGCGCGTGCGGCCGTACGGCTACGAGCGCACCGTCCTGGAGTTCCACGCGCCCGAGGGCACCGCCGTCGTGCACGTCCGGTCGCACGAGATACGCCGGTTCCTCGACGCCACGAGTGCACTGGTGCCGGTGGGGCTGGAGCATCTGCAGCTGGATCTGGACCATGACCTGGCGGAGCTGATTCGGGACGCCTGCTGAGCGCTCCGCGAGTGAAGCGCGATGGTCAGCAGCACCATCGTGGCTGGTCGCGTCCACGCGGCGAGCCCGCCAACCGGTACTGAATCAAGGCCCCCAGCCCCCGGTACGTCCCCGCTCCCAGCAGCTCCCGCGCGGCGCGGTGGACCAGGGCGTCGCTCCAGGGCGGCCGGCAGGTATCCGACATCAGCTGCCCGTGGCCGCGGCGGCCGCCGTGCGGGACGCGGTCACCGCCGAGTGCACCTCGGTGACGACCTTCCGCAGCGCGGGTGCCGCCGCCCCACTGCGCTCGGTCAGCTCCGCCACGCGCGCGTGGAGGCGTTTGCGGTCCTTGCCCGGCACCAGCGTGGGCAGCTCCGCGGCGGCGGCGAGGGCGACCACGGCCGCGTCCCGGTCAGAGACCTCCGCCACCGGCACCGGGCCCTCCAGAACCTGCCGTGCCCCCGCACGCAGCGCGTCCACGACGTCCGCCCGCGCCAGTACGTGCTCCACGCTCGGGAAGACCCCGAGGACCCGCTTCTTCTCCGCCCGCAGACAGCCCTCCGCCGTCAGTTGCTCCCGTACGGCGTCGAGGGTCACGCGCGCGTGCAGCGTCACCCAGGTCTGCCAGCGGTGCGGCCGGGACTCGCGGACCAGTTCCAGGAGCCCGTCAAGGACGGCGTCCCCGGTGAGGGAGTCCAGGTCGGCGGGCGTGGCGATGCCGTCCTCGTCGACGAGCAGACAGCGCTGGGCCAGTTCGGTGAGGGCGCCGGCCCGCACCAGATGGTGCAGGCGGGCGGCGGCGGTGACCTCGGCGGTGCGGGTGTCCCAGGCCAGCAGATAGAGCCGGGCGGGCAGGGAGAGCGGGCCGTTGGGCACGGGAACTCCTTCGTGCGGTGAGGGCGCAGAGCACGTTAATCCGTTGACAGTCCGCGGACCGCCTCCTACGGTGTACAGCGGTTCTGTTGCCGTCGATTGGAGAAGGACGTTGCTCGTCTGAGGTCCTGAGACACCGTGTCACACACATGAGGTGTGTGCGCTGCGTGCGACCTCGGCGTTCGAGCCGTCCTGACGGAGCAGGGCTTTTTTCGTGCCCCAGGGCTCTCCTCTCCCGTCGTAGGTCTCCGGTGTCTCGATACGCGTTTGCCCCTGACCGCACCGAGCAACCGCGAGGCCCGTATGTCTACTTCCCTCACTTGTACGTCCCTGTCCTTCACCTGGCCCGACGGCACCCCCGTCTTCGACGGCCTCGATGTCTCCTTCGCTCCCGGCCGGACGGGGCTCGTCGGCGTCAACGGATCCGGGAAATCGACCCTGTTGAAGCTGATCGCCGGTGAGCTCGCCCCGGCCGACGGCGCCGTACGCGTCGCGGGCGAGGTCGGCTACCTCCCGCAGAACGTCACGCTCGACACCGAGCTGCGCGTCGACGAGGCGCTCGGCATCGCCGCACAGCGGGCCGCGCTGCATGCCATCGAGGCGGGCGACGTGGCCGAGGAGCACTTCGAGACGGTCGGCGACGACTGGGACGTGGAGGAACGCGCGCTCGCCACGCTCGGCGAACTCGGCCTCGCGCACATCGAGTTGGACCGCACCATCGGCGAGGTGTCGGGCGGCGAGTCGGTGCTGCTGCGGCTGGCCGCACTGCTGCTGCGCCGCCCGGACGTCCTGCTCCTGGACGAGCCGACCAACAACCTCGACCTGTATGCGCGCAGGCGGCTCTACGCCGCCGTCGGGTCCTGGCCGGGAGTGATGGTCGTGGTCAGCCACGACCGCGAACTCCTGGAACTGGTCGACCAGATCGCCGATCTGCGCTCCGGGGAGGTCACCTGGTTCGGCGGCAACTACTCCGCGTACGAGGAGGCTCTCGCCGCCGAACAGGAGGCGGCCGAGCGGATGGTGCGCGTCGCGGAGGCCGACTTCAGGAAGCAGAAGCGCGAACTGGTCGACGCCCAGGTCAAGCTGGCCCGGCGCAAACGGTACGGGCAGAAGATGTGGGACCAGAAGCGCGAGCCGAAGATCGTCATGGGGGCGCGCAAGCGCGCGGCGCAGGAGTCCGCGGGCAAGCACCGCATCATGCACGAGGAGCGGCTCAGCGAGGCGAAGGAACGGCTCGACGAGGCGGTGGACGCCGTACGGGACGACGACGAGATCCGCGTCGACCTGCCGTACACGGCCGTACCGCCGGGCCGTACCGTCCTGACCCTCATGGACCTGCAGCTCGCGTACGGCGCGCGCGTGGCCGGTGGTCTTGATCTGCGCGGCCCGGAGCGGGTGGCGCTGATCGGGCGCAACGGCTCCGGCAAGACGACGCTGCTGCGCACCATCGCCGGGGAGCTGGCGCCGGTGGCGGGTGAGGCGCACGCGCACGTGCCGCTGCGTTTCCTGCCGCAGCGCCTCGACGTGCTCGACGGCGAGCTGTCGGTCGCCGAGAACGTGGCCCGGTTCGCGCCGGCCGCCACCAACAACCGGATCCGGGCGCGCCTTGCCCGCTTCCTGTTCCGGGGGGCCCGCGCCGACCAGAAGGCGGCCACCCTGTCCGGCGGGGAACGCTTCCGGGCGGCCCTGGCCGCTTTGATGCTGGCCGAACCCGCACCACAGCTGCTGATGCTCGACGAGCCGACGAACAACCTCGACATGGCGAGCGTGCGGCAGCTGACCTCGGCCCTGGAGTCGTACGAAGGGGCGCTGATCGTGGCCAGCCACGATCTGCCGTTCCTGGAGTCGATCGGGATCACCCGGTGGCTGCTGCTGGACGGCGAACTGCAGGAGACGACGCCTGAGGCGATCGGATAGCCGCCGATCGCGCGTCTCAGGAGGGGCACAGCCTGGCAACGAGGGTTTTGCCGTGGTGGATCGGCGCTGCATGATGGCGGACCGGGTGTCGCGTCATGGGCGCCCGGTCTGCCGTCCCGCCGATTCGGAGTTCCGTCGTGCCCAGCAAGAAGGCCCTCGTCCGCCGCCCGAGCCCCCGCCTCGCCGAAGGGCTGGTGACGCACATCGAGCGGGAGAAGGTCGACTTCGATCTCGCGGTCGAGCAGTGGGAGGCGTATGTCGAGGCCCTGCGCGAGCACGGCTGGGAGACGGTCGAGGTGGACCCGGAGGACGACTGCCCGGACTCCGTGTTCGTCGAGGACACCGTCGTCATGTACAAGAACGTCGCACTGATCACCCGGCCGGGCGCCGACTCCCGGCGGGAGGAGACGGCCGGTGTCGAGGAGGCCGTCGCCCGCCTCGGCTGCTCGGTCAACTGGATCTGGGAGCCGGGCACCCTGGACGGCGGCGACGTGCTGAAGATCGGCGACACGATCTACGTCGGCCGGGGCGGCCGCACCAACGCGGCCGGCGTCCAGCAGCTGCGGGCCGCCTTCGAGCCGCTGGGGGCGCGGGTCGTCGCCGTACCCGTGAGCAAGGTGCTGCATCTGAAGTCGGCGGTCACGGCGCTGCCTGACGGGACGGTGATCGGGCACATCCCCAAGGTGGACCGGCCGTCGCTGTTCCCGCGCTTCCTGTCGGTGCCCGAGGAGTCGGGCTCGCACGTGGTGCTGCTCGGCGGCAGCAAGCTGCTGATGGCGGCGAGCGCACCGAAGTCGGCGGAGCTGCTCGCCGACCTCGGTCACGATCCGGTCGTGGTGGACATCAGCGAGTTCGAGAAGCTCGAGGGCTGTGTGACATGTCTCTCGGTGCGCCTGCGGGAGCTGTACGCCTGACGGGTGCGGCGGTCACCCTTTCAGCCCTGGGACCTGCGGGTCCTGGGGCTTTTCGGGGTTCCTCGGAAGTTCTGGGAAACATGCCCTGATCAGGGATCTTTACAGCGTGCTTAACCTACGGCTTCGTAACCTACGGTTTCGTAGCCTACGATCCCGTAGGTTCGGCACCGCTCGCCGGCCTGTCCCCTTTGTTACGCGTCCCCCTGGAGTTCCCGTGACGATCACTTCCCCGCACCTCGGCAGCCCCGCCGTCTGGACCGACGCCAAGCTGCTGTACGCCCTGGAGGAAGTGGTCGAGACGGAACTCAACCGCCATCTGAAGGTCGCCAAGGACTGGATGCCGCACGAGTACGTGCCCTGGTCGGACGCCCGTAACTTCCCCGGTCTGTTCGAGGACGGCGAGGCCTGGGACAAGGAGCAGTCCAAGGTCACCGAGATCGGCCGGATCGCACTGGTCGTGAACCTGCTCACCGAGGACAACCTGCCCAGCTACCACCACGAGATCGCCTCGCTGTTCGGCCGTGACGGCGCCTGGGGCACCTGGGTGCACCGCTGGACCGCCGAGGAGGGCCGGCACGGCATCGTGATGCGCGACTATCTGCTCGCCTCGCGCGCGGTGGACCCGGACAAGCTCGAAGCGTTCCGCATGGCCCACATGAGCGAGGGCTTCGAGTCGGACAACCGGCACTCGATGCTGCACTCGGTCGCCTACGTGGCCTTCCAGGAGCTCGCGACCCGTATCTCGCACCGCAACACCGGCCACCAGTCCGGCGACCCGGTCTGCGACCGCATGCTGGCGCGGATCGCCACCGACGAGAACCTGCACATGGTCTTCTACCGCAATCTCCTCAAGGCCGCCTTCGAGCTGGCTCCCGACCTGACCATGCAGGCGGTCCGGGACGTCGTGGTGAACTTCCGGATGCCCGGCCACGGCATGCCCGGTTTCGAGCGGTTCGCCGCGCAGATGGCGATCGGCGAGGTCTACAACCTGCGCATTCACCACGACGACGTGCTCCAGCCGGTCCTGCGCTTCCTGAAGATCATGGAGATCGACGGCCTCGGCCCCGAGGGGCAGCAGGCCCAGGACGAACTCGGGCTGTTCCTGGGCGGGCTGGACGCGGAGGCCCTGAAGTTCGACGAGAAGCTCGCTGCACGCAAGGCGCGCATGGCGGCGCGCGCCGCAGGCTGACGGCACACCTGAGACCGGGCCCGGCTTCGGGCCGGGAAGCGGCCGGTACGCACGCGCGTACCGGCCGCTTCACCGTGTCGTCCGCCTGAGTTCGAGGCGTTCCTTCTCCGACAGGCCGCCCCAGACGCCGAAGCGTTCGTCGTTCTCCAGGGCGTACTCGAGGCAGGCCGGGCGCATCTCGCACATACCGCAGATGCGCTTCGCCTCACGCACCGAGCTGCCCGGCTCCGGAAAGAAGAAGTCCGCCCCCGTCTGCGCGCACAGCGCCTGAGCCTGGGCCTGCCAGGCGAAGTCGGCCGGGGTGATGGTGTCGATGTGCATGGACGAGATCGTGCCGGGGGCCGAAAAACGTTCGATCAACGCGTCATCAACGCCGCCCGGCGGGGCCCCCGGCCACCCTGATGGTGGCGCCCTGACCCACCGCGGCGCACGGCGGCGCGCGGAAGCCGGCGGAACCTGGGCTCCGGCAGCGATTGTCAGTGGGCGGTGCAAGACTCGGCAGTGCAGAGAACGGGACCCTTCCGAGGAGGGCGAAGATGCTCACCACCCGTTTCGTCAACGGCGCTCCCAACTGGCTCGACGTCGGCACCCCCGACATCGACGGCGCCATCTCCTTCTACGGCGGACTCTTCGGCTGGCGGTTCCAGTCGGCGGGGCCGGACGCCGGCGGATACGGCTTCTTCCAGCTGGACGGGAAGACCGCGGCGGGCGGAGTGCAGACCACGCCCGAGCAGGGCCCGCCGTCCTGGACGGTGTACTTCCAGAGCGGGAACGCCGAGGCCACCGCCAAGGCGGCCGAGCAGGCGCACGGCAGTGTGCTGATGCCGCCCATGGACGTGATGGGCGAGGGACACATGGCGGTCCTCGCCGACAAGGCGGGCGTGCCCTTCGGCATCTGGCAGCCCGGCCGGACGAAGGGCGTGGATGTGGCGAACGAGGCGGGGGCGCTGTCCTGGGTCGAGCTGTACACCCCGGACATCGCCGCGGCCGCCTGGTTCTACCACGAGACGCTGGGCCTGGAGACGGCGGCGGTGGACTTCCCCGGCGGCACGTACACGACCGTGAACCCCGCCGGGGGCGGTGAGGACTCCATGTTCGGCGGCATCGTCCCGCTCGCCGAGGACCCGTCGGAGGACCGCGCCTACTGGCTGCCGTACTTCGAGGTCGCCGACACGGACGCCACGGTCGCCAGGGCGCAGGAACTGGGCGGCGAGATCCGCGTCCCCGCCACCGACATCGAGGGCGTGGGCCGCTTCGCCAAACTCGCCGACCCCTACGGCGCCCGATTCGCGGTGATCAAGAGCGCAGCGCCGCAGACGTGAGGTGACGAGGAGGCCCGACGGTCATGCCAGCGGGACGGCCGCGCGCGCCTGGGCGACCGCGGCCGCCAGCTGCTGTTGCACCTGCTCGGGCAGCGGCGTGCCCTGAACGGTGCCGACCAGGTCCTGGGCCAGGACGTGCAGTTTGGTGTTGGTGTTCTGGGAGGCCGTGACGAGCACGGTCCACGCCAACTCGGGGCTCAGACTGAAGGAGGCCATCAGGATGCCGCGGGCCAGATCTATGGCGGGCCGGGTCTGCATCGCCCGTCGCAGCTCGGCGACCTCCTTGCGCAGCTCCTGATCGACCGCCTCCGGCGCGTTCAGTCCGTCACCGGCGGCATCCGGCCCGGTGCTCCCGGCATCGTCGGAGCCGGGGCGCGCGAACAGCTCCCGGGCGCCGGTCAGCTCCAGCAGCCGGTCGACCGGAGGGCCGCTGGAGGCGATGGTGATCGTCTTGCCCTCGTCGAGAGCCTTCCGTCGCAGACCGAGCAGCAGGTTGAGGCCGGAGCAGTCGCAGAAACCGATGGCGCTCAGGTCCAGGTCGATACCGCTCGCCGAGCCGTCCAGGGCCTCCGTCAGGCCGCGTTCGAGCTGTCGGCCGCCGTGGTCGAGCTCACCGCACACCCGGACGTTCATGCGATCGCCGTCCGGTACCACGTCGATCGTCACCAGGCATGTCTGCGCGGACTGCGCAGGCTCCGGCATGGCCTTCTCTCCCTCGAGTGCTCGTCCGTCTCCGCTCCCAAGGTTCCCCTCTTCCCCCGCACACGTCAAGAAATACATGAAATCCAGTACGTGCTTTTGAATGCGCGAATAGTGAGTCGCTACAGTTGGGACATGGATGGAGTGCCCGAGCCACACACCGGATGGACGTTCGTCACGAATCACGCGCGCGTACTGGCAGCAATCGCCGACAACCACAGCGCCCGGATCCGCGACATCGCCGCACGCTGCCGCCTCACCGAACGCGCCGTCCAGAAGATCATTTCCGACCTGGAAGAGGCCGGCTATCTCTCCCACACCAGGGAGGGACGGACCAACACCTACCGGATCGATCCCAGCAAGGTCCTGCGCCATCCGGCCGAGGCCGGACTGACCGTGGCAGCACTGCTCTCGCTGCTCGTGCAGGACGAGGCGGACCGCTCCGGCAGCTCGCCCAACAGCACACGGTCCCACGCCACGGCCTGACGTCACCACCGTCCGGCCCAGCCGCCCGCGCACGGCGGACACGCTGTCGATTCGGCTCAGGCCGAGGCCCGTCGCACGAGTGTCGTCGGCAGGACCACGCTGGACGGTGCGCCTGCGACGCCCTGGTCGGTGGAGCGGGAACCGAGGCGGCGCAGCAGCAGCCGGGCCATCAGCCGGCCCATCTCCTCGATGTCCTGACGCACCGTCGTCAGTGGCGGATCGCTCTGCTCGGCGACCGGCAGCATGTCGTCGAAGCCGATCACGGCGACGTCCTCGGGCACTCGCCGCCCGCGCTCGCGCAGCACGCGCAGGGCACCCGCCGCGGTGAGGTCGTTGGCGGCGAACACGGCGTCCAGGTCGGGGCGGCGCTCGAGGAGTTCGCGCATCGCCCGCTCACCGCCGGCCGGGGTGAAGTCGCTCTCGACGATGAGCCGGGGATCGGCGTCGACCATGACGTCCCGGAAGCCGTCGAGCCGGTCCGCCGCGGACGTCTGGTCGAGGGGCCCGGTGATGTGGGCGATCCGGGTCCGGCCGAGGCCGACGAGATGGCGTACGGCCTCGCGGGCGCCGCCGCGGTTGTCGCTGTCGACGTACACCACCCCGCTGCGGCCGTCGCTCCAGCCGGGCCGCCCACCGAACACGGTCGGCACGCCCGCGTGCTGGATCAGCCCGGGCAGCGGGTCGTCGAGGTGCAGGGAGAAGACGAGGGCACCGTCGACATGACCGCCGGCCAGGTAGCGGCCGACGCGGGCGTGGTCGTCGCGGCCCTCGGTGAGCAGCAGCACGAGCTGGTTGTCATGGGCCGTCAACTCCTTGCTGATGCCCCTCAGTTGCAACGCGAAGAAGGGGTCGGCGAAGACGCGGGTCTCCGGCTCGGCGATGACCACGGCCACGGCGTCGTGCCGTCTCGTCACCAGGCTGCGGGCGGCCTGGTTGGGCACGTACCCGAGTTCCTCCACCGCCCGCCGGACCCGCGCCACCAGGGGTTCCCTGACCCCGTCGCCGCCGTTCACCACGCGTGAGGCGGTCGCCCGGGACACGCCCGCCCGGGCGGCCACGGCCTCCAGTGTGGGGCGCGGCGCTGTGTCGGTCACTTCGGGCTCCTGCTCCTGCTCGGCGGTTGCCGATCAGGATAGCTCCGGGCGGGCGGCGCCGTGAGAGCGCTCTCGGATCATCGGGACGCGCCGTGGCGACCAGGTCTTCCCCCGCCGCGCTCGTCAGGGGGTTGCAGGCGGCTGCTTCTTCGCCCGGCTCGGCTGTACCCGCTTGGGCTCCCCCGGCATCTTGGGGTACTCGGGCGGATACGGCAGATCCCCCAGCCCGTGGTCGTGCTCGTCACGGCGGGCGAGTTCGAGCAGGGCCTCCAGCGAGAAGCGCCGGTCGTCCATGTCCGCGTGCACGTCGCCGAGTTCGGCGAAGCGCGCGGGCATGGTCGCGATGTCGAAGTCCCGCGGGTGCGCGACGCCCACCTCGTCCCACCTCAGGGGCGCCGAGACCGGGGCGTGCGGGCGGGGTCGTACGGAATAGGCGGAGGCGATGGTGCGGTCGCGGGCGGTCTGGTTGTAGTCGATGAAGATCTTCTCGCCCCGCTCCTCCTTCCACCACTTGATCGTCACGTGGTCCGGCATCCGGCGTTCCATCTCCCGGCCCACGGCGATGGCGGCGCGGCGCACCTGGGTGAAGGTCCAGCGCGGTTCGATCGGCACGAAGACATGCAGTCCGCGGCCGCCGGAGGTCTTCGGGAAGCCCTTGAGCCCGCCGAACTCGTCGAGGACGACGCGCAGTTCATGGGCGGCGCGGACGGCGTCGTCGTAGTCGGTGCCGGGCTGCGGGTCGAGGTCGATGCGCAGTTCGTCGGGGCGGTCCACGTCGTCGCGGCGCACCGGCCAGGGGTGGAAGGTGAGCGTGCCGTACTGGGCGGCCCACAGGACGGCGGCCTCCTCGGTGGGGCACATCTCGTCGGCGCTGCGACCGCTGGGGAAGGTGATGTGGGCGGTCGGGATCCAGTCGGGCATGTTCTTGGGCGCCCGTTTCTGGAAGAAGTTCTCGCCGTTCACCCCCTCCGGGTAGCGCTCCAGGGTGGTGGGCCGGTCGCGCAGGGCGCGCAGGATGCCGGGGCCGACCGCGATGTAGTACCGGGCGAGGTCCAGCTTGGTGAAACCGCGCTCCGGGAAGAAGATCTTGTCCGGGCTGGACAGGCGGACGGTGCGGCCGCCCGCTTCCAGCTCCACCGCTTCACCCATGCGGCCACGGTAGGCGCACCTCGTAAACCTCGCATACCGGGCGACAAGCGGCGTATGCGAGCAGAATCGGAACCATGGATCTGCCGGTGATGCCGCCCGTGAAGCCGATGCTCGCCAAGTCGGTGGCAAGAATCCCGCCGGACATGCACTACGAGGCGAAGTGGGACGGCTTCCGGGCGATCGTGTTCCGCGACGGGACCGAGGTCGAGCTCGGCAGCCGTACGGGCAAGCCGCTGACCAGGTACTTCCCCGAGCTGGTGACCGCGGTGAAGGAACGGGTGCCCGAGCGGTGCGTGCTGGACGGGGAGATCGTCATCGCCCGGGAGGGCCGTCTTGACTTCGACGCGCTCACCGAGCGCATCCACCCGGCGGACTCCCGGGTGCGGATGCTCGCGGAGAAGACCCCGGCGTCCTTCGTGGCCTTCGATCTGCTGGCCCTGGCGGACGAGTCACTGCTCGACGTGCAGCTGACCGACCGGCGGGCACTGCTGGAGCGGGCGCTGGCCGAGGTCACCGCGCCGGTCCACCTCGCGCCGGCCACCACCGACATCGACGTGGCGCAGAGCTGGTTCGAGCAGTACGAGGGGGCGGGCCTGGATGGCGTCATCGCCAAGCCGCTCACCCTGCGGTATCTCCAGGACGAGCGCGCCATGTACAAGATCAAGCACGAGCGCACGGCGGACGTCGTCGTCGCGGGCTACCGCTTCCACAAGAGCGGCCCGATCGTGGGCTCACTGCTGCTCGGCCTCTACGACGACCGGGGCGCCCTGCAGCACGTGGGCGTGTCGGCGGCGTTCCCGATGAAGCGGCGCGCGGAGCTGATCGAGGAACTGGAGCCCTTGCGGATGGAGGACGCCGCGGGGCACCCCTGGGCGGCCTGGTCCGACGAGACGGCGCACGAGACGGCCCGGCTGCCGGGTGCCCCGAGCCGCTGGTCGAGCAAGAAGGACCTGTCCTGGGTGCCGCTGAGACCGGAGCGGGTTGCCGAGGTGGCGTACGACCACATGGAGAACGGGGCCCGGTTCCGGCACACGGCCCGCTTCCGCCGCTGGCGCCCGGACCGCACCGCACAGAGCTGCACCTACGCCCAGCTGGAGGAGCCGGTGCGGTACGACCTCGCGGAGATCTTCGGGGCTGGGGCTTGACCGGCGGTGCCACAGCTGCCCTGGGGCTCCGCCCCAGACCCCCGTTCGGCCTGAACGGCCTCGTCCTCAAACGCCGGACGGGCTGATGCCCTACGGCGTCATGAGTACCTTGACCGCGCCGTCCTGCTTGCGCTGGAACATCTCGTACGCGTGCGGGGCGTCGGTCAGCGGCAGCCGGTGGGTGGCGAAGTCGTCGACGCCGAGGGGGTCCTCGTCCGTCAGATACGGGATGATCTCGTCGCTCCAGTGGCGCACGTTGGCCTGGCCCATGCGGATCTGGATCTGCTTGTCGAACATGGTGAGCAGCGGCATCGGATCGGCCGTTCCGCCGTAGACGCCGACGAGGGAGAGGGTGCCGCCGCGGCGGACCAGTTCGATGGCGGTGTGCAGGGCGGCGAGGCGGTCGATGCTGAAGCGTTCGGCGAGCGGGCCCGCGATCTTGCGGGGCAGCAGCGCCGAGGCCTGCTGGGCCAGCCGTGCGGCCGCGCTGCCGTGGGCCTCGGTGCCGACCGCGTCGATCACGGCGTCGGGCCCGCGCCCGTCGGTCTCGTCACGGATCGCCTGGACGAGCTCCTTCTCGCTGTCGAAGCTCCGCAGGTCGTACGTCTCCACGCCGCGCGCCTTCGCCCGGCGCAGCCGCTCGCCCACCAGGTCCACCCCGAACACCCGCCCGGCGCCGCGCACTTGGGCGACACGGCAGGCCATGTCACCGATCGGCCCGAGACCGAGCACCGCGACGCTGCCGCCCTCGGGGATCCCCGCGTACTCGACCGCCTGCCAGGCGGTGGGCAGGACGTCGGACAGATAGACGAAACGGTCGTCGGGCGGACCTTCCGGGACCTTGATCGGCCCGTACTGCGCCTGCGGCACCCGCAGGTACTCGGCCTGGGCGCCCGGCACCGCGCCGTACAGGCGGGTGTAGCCGAAGAGAGCCGCACCCATGCCCTCGCCGGTCACCTGTGTGGTCTCGCACTGCGTCGGCAGCCCCGTCAGACACATCCAGCAGTTGCCGCACGCGATCTGGAACGGCACCACCACCCGGTCGCCCGCCGCGAGGTCCGGCACCGCGGCCCCGACCTCCTCGACGATGCCCATCGGTTCGTGCCCGAGGATGTCACCCGGTGTCATGAACGGTGTGAGGACCTCGTACAGATGCAGATCGGAGCCGCACAGCCCCGTCGAGGTGATGCGGATGACGGCGTCGGTCGGCTCCTGGATGCCCGGATCGGGCACCTCCTCCACCCGTACGTCCCGCTTCCCCTGCCAGGTCACAGCCTTCATCGCGTGGCGCTCCCTCCATCGCACAGGTGTGTCTGCTCCTGCGGTGCCGCCCGGGTACCCGCCCCGCCGCTTCCCGAAGCGGGATCGGGAGCACAGCCCGAAACAGGGCCCGGCGCCGGTCAGGGCCAATGGGCGTATCGAACGCGCGCAATCAGAACCGAGCGGGTATGGGCATCAATGAACGTATAAGCGCACAATCACTGACACGGGATGTGGTGGCCACGGTGAGCACGGGACGGTGGGCGCGTCCGCGACGCGCCTCGATGACAGTGGCGCTGCTGGCCGCCACGACGACGGCCGCGCTGGCGGCGGGCTGCACACATCAGCACGGCCCGGCGCAGGACGGCCGCGGCCGGACGCAGACCCCCAGGCAGCCGCGGGAGACCGCCGCGGGCGCCCCCGTACTCGCCGTGAAGATCGACAACGCGCCCGAGGCCCGGCCCCAGACGGGGCTCGACTCGGCGGACGTCGTGTACGCGGAACAGGTCGAGGGCGGCCTGAGCCGTCTGATGGCCGTGTACGCGAGCACGCTGCCCAAGGTCGTCGGGCCGGTGCGCAGCGCCCGGGAGTCCGATCTGGAGCTGCTGCGCCAGTTCCACCGTCCGGTGCTCGCCTTCTCCGGGGCGCAGCACAAGCTGCTGCCGCTGATCAACAGCGCGCCCCTGCAGCCGGAGCCACCCGAGAAGGCGCCCAGCGCCTACTTCCGCGGCACCGACAGACCCGCACCGCACAACCTGTATCTGCACCCTGCCCGCCTGATGTCGTCGCCACCGGGCGCGAAGGCGCTGACCACCGGTTTCCGCTACGGCGCCGCACCGGCCGGCGGCAGACCGGAGAACACCCGCACCATCCGCTTCCCGGCCGCCGGCTTCACCTTCACCTGGTCCGCGGGCCTGCACCGCTACCTCGTCACGATGGACGGGAAACCCACCACGACGACCGACGGAAAGCGGGTGGCACCGGCGACGGTCGTCGTGCAGTACGTGAAGGTGCGCCAGTCCGCCTTCCACGACCGCCTCGGCAACAACACGCCGTACACCGAGACGGTCGGCTCCGGAAAGGCGCAGGTCCTGCGCGACGGACGGGTCTACGACGTCAACTGGCAGCGCGGGAAAGCCACCGACGGCACACGGTTCACGACGAGGGACGGCAAGCCGGCCGACTTCGCGCAGGGCCAGGTATGGGTGCTGCTGACGAAGGCACCGGGCTAGGGCCGGTGCGCTCAGCCCTGTGCCACGAGGGGTTCCGTCGGGTTGCGGAGCCCCTCGGCCGCATCGGCGACCCGCCGGATGAGGTCGAAGAACACCGACTGCTCCTCGGCGGAGAGCGGGGCCAGGAAGACCTGGTTCATCCGGGCCGTGCGCACCGTCAGCTTGCGGTGGGTGCGCACACCGTCCTCGGTCAGGCGCAGCAGGAAACGGCGGCCGTCCTGCGGATCACGCACCTTGTCGAGCAGCCCGCGGCGCCCGAGCCGGCTGATCACCTCGGCGATCGTCGACCGGTCGAGGCCCACCCGCTCCCCCACCGTGCGCTGGTCCAGGCCCGGCTCGGCGACGAGCGCGTTGAGGACCGCGAACTGCGGCGAGGTGATCTCCTCCGAGACCATCGTGTTCCACAGCAGGTAGTGGGCCTGCTGCAGTCGCCGGGCCAGGTGCCCGGGGTGGGTGGTGAGGTCCACCGCGGCCATGTGCGCTCCCGAGGTCGAATTCGTTGGTGCACTGAACGATACCGGTCGCCCACTCGACTGTCTGTAGAGCTGCCCCCGGCTACTGACCTTGTGGTTCTCGGGGGTCTTGACGTCCGGCGGCTCCGGTGGCAGCGTGAAGGAAACTTCACCGAAATACTCAGTGCCCTGATTAATTCGTGACCGGGCGCTCGGACGGGATGGGGCTTCACGGATGGACAAGGTGGTCGCCACGGCCGCGGAGGCGGTGGCGGATGTGCCGGAGGGTGCATCGCTCGCGGTGGGCGGGTTCGGGCTGAGCGGTGTGCCGAACGTGCTGATCGGGGCGTTGTACGAGCGGGGCGTGTCCGGGCTGAGCGTGGTCTCCAACAACTGCGGGGCGATGGAGACGGGCCTTGCGGTCCTGCTCGCGGCCGGGCGCATCGCGCGGGTGACCGGCTCCTACATCGGGGCGAACAAGGAGTTCGCGCGGCAGTACCTGGCCGGGGAGCTGGAGGTGGAGCTGATCCCGCAGGGCACGCTGGCGGAGCGGCTGCGCGCGGGCGGGGCCGGAATCCCGGCCTTCTACACCCCGGCCGGGGTGGGCACACAGGTCGCCGACGGCGGACTGCCCTGGCGCTACGACGGCCAGGGCGGGGTCGCACTGGCCTCGCCGCCGAAGGAGGTGCGGGAGTTCGACGGCACCGAGTATGTGCTGGAGCGCGGCATCCGCACCGACTTCGCGCTGGTCCGGGCGGCCAAGGGCGACCGGCACGGGAACCTGGTGTTCAACAAGTCCACCCGCAACTTCAACCCCCTCGCCGCGATGGCCGGGCGGGTCACGATCGCCGAGGTGGAGGAGCTGGTGGAACCCGGCCAGATCGATCCGGACGCGGTGCATCTGCCGGGGATCTTCGTGCAGCGGGTGGTCGCCCTGACACCGGAGCAGACAGGCGACAAGAAGATCGAGCAGCGGACGGTGAGCAGCTGATGGCCTGGACACGCGAGCAGATGGCCGCGCGGGCCGCGCGCGAGCTGGAGGACGGGCAGTACGTCAATCTCGGCATCGGGCTGCCGACGCTGATCCCGAACTACCTCCCGGCGGGCGTGGAGGTGGTGCTGGAGTCGGAGAACGGGATCCTCGGCACCGGCCCCTACCCCACCGAGGACGCCGTCGACCCGGATCTGATCAACGCCGGCAAGGAGACCGTGACCGTCCTGCCGGGGGCGTCCTTCTTCGATTCGGCACTGTCGTTCTCGATGATCCGGGGCGGGCACATCGATGTCGCGGTGCTGGGCGCGATGCAGGTCTCCGCGCGTGGCGACCTGGCGAACTGGGCCGTCCCGGGGAAGCTGATCACCGGGATCGGCGGGGCGATGGACCTGGTGCACGGGGCGCGCACGGTGATCGTGGTGATGACCCACACCGCCAAGGACGGCGCGGCGAAGATCCTCGAGGAGTGTGCGTTGCCGTTGACCGGCAAGGCGTGTGTGAACCGAGTCATCACCGATCTCGGCGTGATCGACGTGACACCGGACGGGCTCGTGTTGACCGAGGTCGCCCCCGGCGTGAGCCTCGACGAGGTCATCACCCGGACCGGCGCCAAGCTGACCGTTGCGGAGGACCTGCTGTGAACACGGTTTACATCGTCGACGCGGTGCGCACCCCGATCGGCCGCTACAACGGCGGCCTCGCCTCCGTCCGCCCGGACGACCTGGCCGCCCACGCGATCCGTGAACTCCTCGCCCGGACACCGCAGTTGGAGCCCTCCCGGATCGAGGACGTGTACTTCGGCAACGCGAACGGGGCGGGCGAGGAGAACCGCAACGTCGCCCGTATGGCCGGCCTGCTGGCCGGGCTGCCGACCTCCGTGCCCGGGGTGACCGTCAACCGGCTGTGCGCCTCCGGCCTGGAGGCGGTCGTCCAGGCGGCCCGCGCCATCGCGGTCGGCGACGCCCACATCGCCGTCGCCGGGGGCGTGGAGTCGATGACCCGCGCCCCGTACGTGCTGCCGAAGAACGACAAGCCTTTCCCGGCCGCCCACACCGAGCTGTACTCCACCACGCTGGGCTGGCGCATGGTCAACCCGCAGATGGACCCGCAGTGGACCATCCCGCTCGGCGAGTCGGCCGAACTGATCGCCGACAAGCACAAGATCAGCCGGGAGCAGCAGGACGAGTTCGCGCTCGCCTCGCACCAGAAGGCGACCGCCGCCCAGCAACAGGGCTTGTTCGACGCGGAGTCGGCCCCCGTCTCCATCCCGCAGCGCAAGGGCGACCCGGTCGCTTTCGCCGCCGACGAATCGGTACGCGCGGACGCCTCCCTCGCCGCGATGGCCAAGCTGAAGCCGTCCTTCCGTAAGGACGGGGGCACGGTCACCGCGGGCAACGCCTCGCCCCTGAACGACGGCGCCGCCGCCCTGCTGCTGGTCGACGAGGAGGGCCTGGCAGCGGTCGGCCGCGAGCCGCTGGCCCGTGTCTCGGCGACCGGCGTCAACGCCGTCGACCCGCACTACTTCGGCCTCGCCCCGGTCGAGGCCGTCAACCGGGCCCTGGCCAAGGCGGGCAGGACCTTCGCCGACCTGTCCGTGCTGGAGCTGAACGAGGCGTTCGCCGCCCAGGTGCTGGGCTGCGTCGCCGAATGGCCCGAGTTCGACCCCGCGATCCTCAACCCGCAGGGCGGCGCCATCGCCCTCGGTCACCCGCTCGGTGCCTCCGGTGCCCGGCTCGCCGGGACCGTCGCGCACCAGCTCGCCCGCCGCGGCTCCGGCACCGGCGTCGCCACCCTCTGCATCGGCGTCGGCCAGGGCCTCGCCCTGGTCCTCGAACGTTGAGAACACCCAGGCGTCAAGAACACCCAGGAAGCCCCAGGGACCCCATGACTCTCACCCAGCACGACATCGACCAGGAGATCGCGGCCGAGCACGCCGCGTACGAGAAGCGGATCGCCGACGGGGCGCCCGTGGAGCACCAGCCGCGACGCGACTACGCGCCGTACCGCTCGTCCGTCCTGCGGCACCCCAAGCAGCCGCCGATCACCATCGACGTGACGAAGGACCCGGAGCTGGTGGAGCTCTCCTCCCCCGCCTTCGGCGAGCGCGACATCACTGAGATCGACAACGACCTCACCCGGCAGCACACCGGCGAACCGATCGGGGAGCGCATCACCGTCTCCGGACGGCTGCTCGACCGCGACGGGCGTCCGATCCGCGGTCAGCTCATCGAGATCTGGCAGGCCAACTCGGCCGGCCGCTACGCCCACCAGCGCGAGCAGCACGATGCCCCGCTGGACCCGAACTTCACCGGCGTCGGCCGCACGCTGACCGACGACGACGGGCACTACCACTTCACCACCGTGCAGCCGGGCCCCTACCCGTGGCGTCAGCACCTCAACGCCTGGCGGCCCGCGCACATCCACTTCTCGCTCTTCGGCACGGCGTTCACCCAGCGGCTCGTGACGCAGATGTACTTCCCGAGCGACCCGCTGTTCCCGTACGACCCGATCATCCAGTCGGTGACCGACGACGCGGCCCGGCAGCGGCTGGTCGCCACGTACGACCACAACCTGTCCGTGCCGGAGTTCTCGATGGGCTACCACTGGGACATCGTGCTCGACGGGCCGCACGCCACCTGGATCGAAGAAGGGCGCTGAGCTGCCATGACGAAGATCGACACGAGCCGCCCGGAGACCGTCCTCCCGACCCCCTCGCACACGGTCGGCCCCTTCTACGGCCATGCCCTGCCCTTCCCCGGCGGCGGTGACATCGCCCCGGTCGGCCACCCGGACACGATCACCGTCCAGGGGTACATCTACGACGGAGCGGGCAACCCGCTGCCGGACGCCTTCGTGGAGCTGTGGGGCGCCGACCCCGACGGCAACATCCCGCAGGTCGACGGTTCGATCCGGCGCGACCCGGCGAGCGGCGGCTATCTGGGCCGCAACGGCGTGGAGTTCACCGGCTGGGGACGCATCCAGACGGATGCCAACGGCCACTGGTACGCGCGGACGCTGCGGCCCGGTCCGCGCGGGCAAAGTGCGCCGTACCTCAGTGTGTGCGTGTTCGCGCGCGGGCTGCTGGTGCACCTGTTCACCCGGATCTATCTGCCCGGTGACGAGGCAGTGCTCGCCGCGGACCCGGTGCTGTCCCGGGTGCCTCAGGCACGACGCGGCACGCTGATCGCGACGGACGACGGCAAGGGCACATACCGTTTCGACATCCGCCTTCAGGGCGAAGGCGAGACGGTCTTCCTGGAGTTCCAGTGACATCTGCCGGCTTCGACGACAGCGGCCTGCTCGCTCCCGGGTGGGCAGGCTCCCCCGCCGCCTCGGCGACCGGTGACAGGGCCTTTCTGCAGGCCCTGCTCGACGCCGAGGCCGCCCTGGCCCGGGCCCAGTCCGCTCTCGGCCTCGCACCCTCGCAGGCGGCGGCCGCGGTGACCGAGGCGGCCGTCGCCGCTCGTTTCGACGTACGCTCCCTCGCCGAGCGCGCCCGCGCGGGCGGCAACCCGGTCATCCCCCTGGTCGCCGACCTGACGAAGGCGGTCGGCGAGGAGTACGGGCCCTATGTCCACCGCGGCGCGACCAGCCAGGACATCATGGACACGGCGACGATGCTGGTCGCCGTGCGCACCCTGGACCTGGTCCTCGCCGACCTCGGCCGCACCGAAGCGGCGCTGGCGCGGCTGGCCGCCGACCACCGTGACACCGCGATGCCGGGACGGACGCTCACCCAGCACGCCGTACCGACGACCTTCGGGCTGAAGGCGGCCGGCTGGCGTTCGCTCACCCTCGACGCACGGGACCGCATCAAGGCCGTACGGGACTCACTGCCCGCCCAACTCGGCGGCGCAGCAGGGACATTGGCGGCCTTCACCGTGTACGGCGCCCAGGACACGCAGGCCCTGACGGCGGCGTACGCCCACGAACTCGGGCTCCGCGAACCGCTCCTGCCCTGGCACACCCTGCGCACGCCGATCGCCGACCTCGCCGGCTGCCTGGCCTTCGCGGCCGGGGCGCTGGGCAAGACGGCCGCGGACGTACTGACGCTCGGCCGTACCGAGGTCGCCGAGGTGGCGGAGGGCAGCGGCGGCGGCTCGTCGGCCATGCCGCACAAGGCGAACCCCGTGCGGTCCACGCTGATCGCGGCCGCGGCCCGGCGGGCTCCGCAGCTCGCGGCCACCCTGTACGGATCGCTGGCCGCCGAGGACGAGCGTCCGGCCGGGGCCTGGCACGCCGAGTGGGAACCGCTCCGGGATCTGCTGCGGCTGGTCGGCGGTGCCGCCCGGGACGCCGCAGAACTGGCCGAAGACCTGCGCGTGCACACGGACGCCATGCGTGAACACCTGGACCTGACCCATGGGTTGATCGTCTCGGAGCGGCTGTCCGCGGAGCTGGCCCCGGTGCTCGGCCGCGCCCGCGCCAAGACCCTGCTCACGGAGCTGGCGAAGCGCACCTACAGCGAGGGGCGGCCGTTGGCCGAACTGCTCGCCGAAGAGCCGCAGTTGAAGGAAGTCAGCGTCGCCGAGCTCACCGATCCCGCCCGCTACACCGGCTCCGCCGGAGCCCTCACCGACCGTGCCCTGGAGCGACGTTGACCGAGAAACTCCTCAACCACCGTGCCGAGGGGCCCGCTTCCGCTCCGCCGCTGCTGCTCGGGCCCTCGCTCGGGACCTCATACGCGCTGTGGGACAAGGTGGCACCCGAGCTGTCCATCACCCACCGCGTGATCCGCTGGGACCTGCCGGGGCACGGCGGGTCGGCGCCCGGTCTGATCGGCCCCGGCGCGACCGTCGGTGACCTCGCCGATCTGGTGCTCGCGCTCGCCGACTCGCTGGGCATCGAACGGTTCGCGTACGCGGGGGTGTCGCTCGGCGGTGCCGTCGGACTGCATCTCGGCCTGCACCACCCCGAGCGGGTGTCCTCCCTGGCCGTGATCTGCTCCTCGGCGCACTTCGACGGCGCGGGGCCGTGGCAGGAGCGGGCCGAGCTGGTGCGGCGCGAGGGGCTGGGCTCGCTGGTGGCGAGTGCCGACGCGCGCTGGTTCACGCCCGGCTTCACCGTGCCGGAACTGGTGCGGGACCAGGCGGAGGCCGACCCCGAGGCGTACGCCGCCTGCTGTGACGCGCTGGCCGCCTTCGATCTGCGGGAACGGCTCCCGGAGATCTCCGTGCGCACGCTGCTGATCGCCGGGCGCGAGGACAGGGCGACGCCGCCGCCGCATCTGCGGGAGATCGCGGACGCCGTGCCCGGCGCCACGCTGGTTGAGCTTCCGCACGCCGCGCATCTGGCGCCCGCGCAGTGCCCGGAAGCCGTGCTGACCGCCCTCAGGACCCACCTCGGCGGCGGTGCCAAGCGGGGCATGGAGGTACGGCGGGAGGTGCTCGGCGATGCGCACGTGGACCGGGCGCAGGCCCGGCAGACGCCCTTCACCGCCCGCTTCCAGGACTTCATCTCGCGCTACGCCTGGGGCGAGATCTGGACCGACCCGACGCTCAGCCGCCGCGAGCGCAGCATGATCACACTGACGGCGCTGGTGGCACACGGGCACTACGACGAGCTGGCCATGCATGTCCGGGCGGCCCGACGCAACGGGCTCACCCCCGAGGAGATCGCCGCCGTACTGCTGCAGACGGCCGTGTACTGCGGGGTCCCCGCGGCGAACTCGGCGTTCGCGGCGGCCCAGCGGGTGCTGGCCGAGGAGGACGGCCTCTGAGGCTGACCGGCCGCTGAGGGTGACCCCGCTGGTAGTACCTCCAGCAGCCTCTCGCACATGCCTGCACCGCGTGCCTACGGTGGAGGCATGTCCACCATCCTGATCACCGGCGCCACCTCCGGCCTCGGCCGCTACGTCGCCTTCGAGCTGGTCCGCTCGGGGCACGTCGTGCTCGCGCACGGCCGCGATCCGGGCCGCACGGAGCGGCTGGTCGAGGAGCTGCGCGCCGAGGGCGACGCGGAAGGCTTCGTCGCCGACCTCGCCTCACTGACGCAGGTGCGCGAGCTGGGCGCCCACGTCGCCGACGCCCGCCCCGACCTCGACGTCCTGATCAACAACGCGGGGGTGGGAGCGGGCGCGCCCGGCGCCGGGCGGGAGCTGAGCGCCGACGGCCACGAACTGCGCCTCGCCGTGAACTACTTGGCACCGGTCGTACTGACCCGCGCCCTGCTCCCGGTACTGCGCGCGAACACACCCGCCCGGATCGTCAACGTCGGCTCGGTCGGCCAGGACCCCCTCGACTTCGACGACATCGAATTCAGACGCCGGTACGACGGCTTCGCCGCCTACCGCCGCGCCAAGTTCGCCCTCGCGGCGCACACCTTCGCCCTGGCCGAGGAGCTGGCGGACACCGGCGTCTCGGTCAACGTCCTCCACCCGGCCACCTTCATGGACACTGCCATGGTCCGCGAGGGCGGAGTCACCCCCTGGAACACGGTCGCGGACGGCGCTCCCGGCGTACTGGCCCTGGCGACCCAGGACCTTGGCACAGGCGGCTACTTCGACGGCACGACCCCGTCGAGGGCGCACGAGTCGACGTACGACCGAGAGGTGCAGAAGCGTCTGTCGACGGTCACCGACCAACTGCTGGCGCTGTGAGCCGCCCAGGGGCGCGGGGCCGCCGCACAGCCTTGCGCCCCGAGCTCTTCAGCCCACGCCGAGCCCGCTCTCCAGCGCCGCCCGAGCCTGCGCCACCAAGCCGTCCGCCCCACACGAACGAGCCAACGCCAACCCCCGGTTCAGCTCGGTGACGGACCTCGCGGCGATCCCGTACTCGACCCGCGCGGCCGCATGTTCGTACTGGCAAGGTGACGCCTCCAGATAGGCCACGGCCTGCGCGGCCAGGCGAACCGCCCGCTGCCCGGTCTCCAGCGCGGCAGCGCACCTGAGCGCCTCCCCGATGGCGGTGTCCGTACCGAAGCGCTCGGCCCGCCGCCGGGCATCCGTGGCCAGTTGCGCGGCCCGGGCCGGGTCCTTCTTGGCGAGGGCCCGGGCCAGGTCGAACGCCCAGGGGATGACCAGGGGGTTGTGGTGGCCGCGTGCAGCCGCGGCCTTCTCGGCCTCCTCCAGTTCGTTGATGCCGTCCTGGGTGCGGCCGACGGCGAGCAGCAGCCGACCGCGCACGGAGCGCGGGTCCAGCATCACCATGGGGGACGGGTAGGGCGGCGCGAAACCGCACTGGTCGGCGATCGCCCAGGCCTCGTCGACATGGCCACGGGCGAGCAGGACGTCGATGAGATTGCTGGCGGCGCACCAGTACAGGGGCAGTCCGCGGCCGACGCGCTCGGCGAGGCGCAGCGCCTCGCGCAGGGACGCCTCCGCCTCCCTGAGCCGACCGCGCCTGCGGTGTCCGAGGCCGATGTGGGCATGAGCGAGGGAGAGATGACCGCCGCTCCAGCCGGCCGACTCGTACGTGCGCACGGCCTCGTTGTAGAAGCTCTCGGCGCGGTCGAGACGGTCGGTGTAGGCGTAGGAGTTGGCGAGCATCACCAGCAGTTCGATGCCCCACTCGGTGTCGGTCCAGCCGAGTCCCGGTGCGAGGCGGCCGTTGACGAGGGCGCGGTCGCACACCTCGACGACCTCCTCGGCGTTCTCGCCCTGGATCAGGGCGTCGAAGCCGCGCAGCATCAGCAGGACGCGCTCGGAGTTGTTGCGGCCGGTGCAGGTGCGGGCCAGGTCGGCAAGCCGCTGGGAGCGTCCCGGCGAGTTCGACTCTCCGGAGTAGATGCCCTCCCACATGTACTGCACAGCCTGCAGCCGCATCTTCGCGGGCCCCTCCGGGTGCCGGGCCGCCTCCGCCTCGACCGTGCGGACGGCCTCCTCCATCTGGTCGTTGTGGAGGAGGGCCTGGGAGAGGCGGAAGACGGCGTCGACGCGCTCGTCGCCGTCGAGGCCGGGCATGCCGAGCGCGGACTGCAGATGGTCGATCGTGGTTGCGGGGGCGGTGAGGAGGGTGGCGCAGCCGAGTTCGTAGAGCACGCGCGCGTGGACCTCGGGAAGGGGCGGTTCCAGCAGGGCGCGCTCCAGGCAGCGGCGGGCCGCGTCGGGGGCGCCGACGGCGAGGTGTTCGCGGGCCGCCTCGCGCAGCTGCTCGACGAGTTCCTCGTCGTCGTCCGGGTGCACCTGGAGGAGGTGCCGGGAGGCCATGGCGGCGCCGCGTCCGGACTCGGTGACGACCTGGGCGGCGATGCCGTGCATGGCGGTGCGCAGGGCGTCCGGGATGGAGTTGTAGACGGCGGTGGCGATCAGCGGGTGCACGAACTCCAGGTCCCCGTCGTCGGCCTGGGCGCTCGCCGGGTCGGGTTCGGTGAGGATGCGGGCGTCCTGGAGCAGTTCGGCGCAGCGCAGTGCCTCGTCGTGGTCCATGGTGGCGAGCTCGGCGACCAGGCCGACGGAGATGCCGTTGCCGAGGATGGCGGCCGCCCAGGCGAAGCGGGTGGCGTCGATGCCGAGTTCCTCGAGGCGGGCGACGAGGCCGCCGCCGCGGGCCGAGCGATTGAGGGCGCGCAGTTCGCCGGCCGCACTCTCGGTCGGCTCCAGTTCGCTGTCCTGGACCTTGGCGAGGAGTTCCACGGTCTCGTAGGGGTTGCCGCCGGTGACGGCCCAGACCTCGCGGCAGAACGGGGCGTCGGCGTGCGCGCCGAGGGTGGCGCGGGTGAGGCCCGCCGTGGCGTCCGGGGTGAGGGCGTTCAGATCGGCGTCGGGTTGGCCCGAGGCGGCGGCGATCGCATCGAGGTGGCGGGCGCTCTCGCCGCTGACCTCGCCGGGCCGGCGGGCCACGACGACCAGGACGGACAGGTCGTCGAGGCGTTCGGCGAACGCGGCGAGCCAGCGCAGCGTCTCCTGGTCGGCCCAGTGCGCGTCGTCGATCAGCAGGACCAGCGGCCAGTCCCGGCGGGCCAGCCGGCGCACCCCGGCGACCAGGCCGTCGCAGACACCCTGCGGGTCGGGCTGGCGTTCACCCGGTTCCGTGATGCCGAGGGCGGGGCCCGCGATGTCGTACCAGTCGCCGAGGTATTCGCGGGCTTCTTCCGGCATGAGGGACACCAGTGCGGGCTGCAGCAACTGGCGCACCACATTGAAGGGAACGGATCTGAGGGTCTCGCCGCCGCGGGTCGACCACACCGTGCAGTTGCGCTGCTCCGCGATGCGGCGGATCTCGGCCAGCAGGGCGGTCTTGCCGAGGCCGGCCTCGCCCCGGACCATCAGCAGGCTGCCCGAGGACGAACGGTCGGCGCACAGCGTGTCGAGAGCCTGCTTGACGGCGGTGATCTCCTCGTCGCGCTCCCACAGGGAGGCCGAGGCGGCCTCCATGGGCCGGACCTCCGTCATCCCGCTACCTCCCCAAGTCGCCCGAACGACGTACAGACATCGAGCGTAGCCGTCGGATCGCGGAAGTGGAGGGGGGTCCGGGCAGCTGTTGCCGTGATGGGTGACAGCGGGTGCGGGCAGGCGACGCATGAAGCCTGTCATCTGCCTGTCTGAAGGTAACCGACAGTCAAAAAGCGCTGAGATGACGCTGTTTTCCGGACAACGCCGGGCCGTGCGGCAGTCGTCTGCGGTACGGGCCCTGGCTGCCGGGTCGGTGGGCAACTTCGTCGAGTGGTACGAGTTCGGTGTCCACGGCACGCTGGTCGGGACGTATGCGTCGTCGCCGTACGGTGAGCGCCCCCACACTGGCCAAGGCACCGAAACGGCAGGCGGGGTTGAACGGATGCGGTGGAGAGGACCCACGCGGGCGAAGGAGGTGCAGGACGCGCCCGCAGCCGCGCTGACCGTGAACTGTGCGGCGGGCAGACCGAGTTGGTGGGCTCGCACGGGCAGACCGTCCACCACTGGGCGGACGGCGGCAAGGTGCACGGCACGCTGCAGCTCGGGCAGCCCGCCTGGATCGCCGAGGCGACCGGGCTGCCGGTGGTGGCCGACTTCCGGCCGCGGGCCATCGCCGCGGGCGGCCAGGGCGCACCCCTGGTCGGCCTGGTCGACCTGCTGTGGCCGCGTGGCCTCCCGGGCACCCCCGTCGCCCTCGACCTCGGCGGCATCGCCCACCTCACCGCCCCCGACGGCACGGCCTTCCATGGCCTACGACGTCGACGGCGCGCCGGCCGCCCGCGGCGCCGTCCACGAACCGCTGCTGCGGCGGCTGCCGGAGGAGCCGTACTACGCACTGCCCGCACCCAGGACGACCGGCAAGGAACTGTTCCACCTCGGCTGTCTGCGGGACGCACTGGCCGGGTTCGGGACGCTCCGGGCCGAGGAGGTCGTCGCCACGCTGACCATGCTCACGGCACGGACGGTCGCGGACGCCGTGCTCGCCCTGGGCGCCACCGAGGTGATCTCACCGCGACGCGTACGCCTCCTTCGCGTCCGACGCGTCCGAGGCCAGCCCCAGCTCGTCGGAGGCGCGCAGCGGAATCCCCGGCACCCGCTGCCCCAGCATCCCCATGAGCACTGGATTGCGGACCCCGCCGCCCGAGGGCCGGGGCCCGGCATGCGGGCGTGCTGGGTTCGATCCACCCGGCCGGGACGGGCTGCGGCTGCCGCCGCCGGGCGCGCGGGCGTCGAAACGGCTGCTGGGGGCCTGAAGCCGGAATCCTCTCATCCCGCTTTCACCGAGGCCTCATACGGTGGGGGCATGACGCAGGTGACTCCTCCCGGGTGGTATCCCGACCCCGGGCAGACAAGTGAGGCTCCCGCCACCGAGCGCTGGTGGGACGGCAAGGCATGGACGGACCGGACCCGCCCCGCGGGGTCGGCCGCCGTATGGGGTCCCCCGGCGCAGACGCCGACGGCCGGGCCGGATCCCGCGAGCCCCGTCCCTCCGGCGGCCCCGGCCTATGCGGCATACCCCGACTATCCGGTCTGGCCCGCCCAGCCCCCGGCCGCTCCGCGGCGCGGTCTGCGCACCGGCATCGCCGTCGGGGCGGCCGTGGTCGTCCTCGCGTGCATCGGTGTGGGTGTGTATGCGCTGGCCGGCAACGACGGTTCGGGCGGCAACGTCAACTCGCAGCAGGGGCCGGGCGGAGGTCAGGGCGGTCCGGGCGGCGGCACCGGCGGGTCCGGTGGCTCGGGCGGTTCGGGCGGTTCGGGCGGGAACCAGTCGCCCGGCCCCGGTCAGTCCGAGGCTCCGAAGATCAAGAGCGGTTCGGTGTCCGACCCGATCAGCGGGATCAGCCTGCCCATCCCGGCCGACTGGTACGGCCAGCAGCTCCCGGCGGGCGCTTCGATCACGTCGAACGATTCCTACAAGTGCCCCGGGGACACCTCGCAGACCTGCACCAAGGGCGGCGCGTTCTCGGCGCCGGCCGCGCTCCTCAAGACCGCCGGCAGCACGGCCGAGGAGGTCGCGAAGGCCGACATCGAGGCCAACGCCGAGCAGTCCTACGGCGGCAAGACCTACGGCTCGATCACCTCGCACAAGGTGCTCGACTCCAGGGCGGTCACCGTGGCCGGGCAGCAGGGTTACCTGGTCCGCTGGGAGGCGATCACCAGCAAGGGCTCCGACGGCTATGTCGAGTCGCTGGCCTTCCCCTCCCCCGCGAACCCGTCGCAGATCGTCGTGGTCCGCTTCGGCGTGGACGTCGCCGAGAAGCAGTCGGTCATCGACGACATCACCAAGGGCATCAAGGTGTCGACCGGCGGCGGCAACGGCCAGACGGTGTGAACCGCCCCGGACACCGATCGGCCGGGTGGGGCGCCCCTCCGCTCAAGAGGAGCCCCACCCGGCCGTGGGTGCGCGCCGCCCCCGTCCCCACGGTGCGGCGCGAGCAGGTCACCGTCCAGTCATCCCACGGACGGCGACCTGATTCTCAGGTCAGACCCAGTGCCGGCAGCACCGCGGCCTCCACGAAGCGGACCAGGTAGTCGGGGTCGGCGTACTCGCCGTCCACGACGGGGCGGGCGCGTACGACGCCGAACATCTGCGCCGGGATGTACTCCAGCGCCGGATGGCCGGCGGTGATCTCGCCGCGCTCGACCCCGCGCCTCAGCATCTCCTTCAGCGCGGCGATCTCCGGGTCGACGAGCGCCTCCCGCAGCGCCTTGGCGAGGTCGGCGTCCTGGGTGACGGCGTGCCCGAGGGCCTGCAGCAGCTTGGTGTCGTTCTGCGACCAGCGGCCCACGGCCCGCGCGGCCTCGCGCAGGTCGTCCGCGAGCGATCCGGTGTCGATGCCCTCGAAGCGGGCCTTGCGGCGGGAACGCAGGGCGGCCACCACGAACTGGGGCTTGGTCTTCCACTGCCGGTACAGCGTGGACTTGCTGCAGCGCGTACTGGCGGCGATCCCCTCCATGGTGACGGCTTCGTATCCGCATTCGCGGATCTGCTCGAGGACGGCGTCGAAGAACTCCTGCTCACGCTCACGCGTGATCTTGGAGCGGCGCGAGGCGGCGACCGTCTGCGGTCCCTCCGCGGCCTGCGACGTCATCTGCTCTTCTCCCTCACTTCGCGTGCCGAGCTTTACGCGTGCCTTATTCCCGGCTTCCAGTGTGTCGTACCTCAATCGATACGCCAGTGTACCGGAACGCTCGCGTATCGGTACACTGCCGTATCGGAACGCTTTCGTTTCGGCACGCAAGCGTACCGATGAGTTCGGGCTCCGGCCCGGGTCTCACCACGCACCAGCACACGCACCACCGTCAGCGAAGGGGCCGGGGGATGAATGCCCGCACCGAGCCTGCAGAAGGAGAGACCGGCGCGATAGCGCGGCCTCCGGTCGTCCGTGAGTTCCTGCTCGTCGCAGGGCTCTTCCTCGTCTACAAGCTCGGCCGCCGGCTGGCGGCCGGCCACACCGGCGAAGCACTGCGCAACGCGCACCGCGTGTGGGACCTGGAACGGACGCTCCATCTGCCCGGCGAGGGTTCGGTGCAGTCCGTACTGCTGCACAGCGACACCCTGGTGCACCTCGCGAACACCTACTACGCGACCGTCCACTTCCCGGCCACCGCGGGCTTCCTGATCTGGCTCTACCTGCGGCGCCCCGCACACTATGTGTGGGCCCGCCGGGTCCTGGCCACCCTCACCTCCGCGGCCCTGGTGCTGCCCTTCCTGTTCCCGCTCGCGCCCCCGCGGATGCCGGCCGCCACGGGCCTCGTCGACACGGCGCACGTGTACGGGCCGTCCGTCTACGGCCCGCCCTCCTCGGACCACCTCTCCAACCAGTTCGCGGCGATGCCGTCACTGCACTTCGGCTGGGCCCTGATGGTCGCGATCGGCCTGATCGCGGCGACCCGGTCCCGCTGGCGCTGGCTGTGGCTGCTGCATCCGCTGGTGACACTGCTCGTCATCGTGGGGACGGCGAACCACTACTGGCTCGACGCCATCGTCGCGACTGCCATGCTCGGCGCCGCGCTCGCGCTGGTCCACCGGCCGCACCGCATGGTCACCACGGCCGGGCGCGGCGGCGAGAGGCTCGCCGCACCCGTCGCCGACGACCACGTCCTCGTAGGAGCGGGCCGATGACCGCCACACTCGTCGCCGTCGCCCTGTCGCTGGTCTCCGCCGTCGCCTATGCGGCCGCCGCCGTGGCCCAGGAGCGGCTCGCCTCCCGCAGCTCAGGCACCGGCATGCTGCGACTGCTGGGCACGGGCGCCTGGTGGGCGTCGGTCGGGCTCAACGCCGGCGCGGCGCTGCTGCATGTCGTGGCCCTCAAATACGGCCCCCTCACCGTGGTCCAGCCGCTCGGCGCACTCACTCTGGTCGCCGCGGTGCCGATGGGGGCGCGGGCGGCCGGGCGGCGAGTCAGCCCGACCGAGTGGCGGGGCACCGCGCTGACGCTGGCGGGGCTGGCCGCGCTGCTGGTCACCGCGTCCGGTTCGGCGCCCGAGCAGGTGCTGAGCCTGACCGAGGCGCTGGCGGTGGCGGGGACCACGGCCGCGCTGATCGGGCTGCTGTCGCGGCCGGGAGCCCGGCCGGGCCTGCGGCACGCCACGGCGTCCGGGTTCGCCTCGGGCGTCGCGTCGGCGCTCACACAGACCGTGACGGTGGCGGCGACCGACCGGTCCGGTTCCGCGCTGAGCCTCCAGGTCGTCCTGGTGGCGGTACTGGTGGCCGCCTTCGCGGTCGGCGGCCTGCTGCTCTCCCAGACGGCCTACCGGGGCGGACTCGGCGCCCCCCTCGCCATGGTGACGCTCTCCAACCCGGTGGCAGCCTCGCTGATCGGCCTCACCCTGCTCGGCCAGGGCCTCCGCGGCGGCCCGGAGGGCATCCTCCTCGCCCTCGCAGGCGCGGCGGTGGCGTCCCGGGGCGTCGTGCTCCTGACCAGGGCGACATCTGCTCCGGTCACGTCGGACGACGAGGACCACCCGGTGGCCGCGGTCCTGGCTCTACGACCGGAAACGGCAACCCCCGAACCGTCGTTGGTACCCCGTCAGCCCGCCGGGCCGGGACACCTGACCCCGCTCTGAGCGCCCCGTAAGGTGCGCGCGGCGGCCGACAACCCCTCGCGCCACTACCCCAACCCGCGAGAGTCCTGCTTGAGGGCCGTATCCACGGTCAACGCCGTCGCCACCACAAGACTCAACAACGGCTCGGGCAGCTGGTAATGAATCTGCAGCACATAGTTGTCCGCGGTCGTGAACATCGTCTTGGCCAGACCTTCCCAGGTCTTGGTGATCCGCGCGACCTCGTTCTCCGCATGGTCGACGATCGCGAAGTTCCACGCCCGCCAGTTCTCCGCCTTGATCGCCCCGACCTGCTGCCCGTCCGCGTTCATCGCGAAGTTGATCTTCCCGATCATGTTCTGCTGAACGATCTCACCGACGGGCGAACCGTCCGGACGAGACACCAGCACCCGGGACTTGAACACCTTGGCGGGCCGCGTCAGTACCAGCTGCGGCCGGCCGTGGGCATCCCGGATCTCCAGCCGGTGGGTCATGAACTGGTCGAGACTGGAGACGAAGCGCGCCACCTTCTTCAGCGTGCTCTGCCCGACCTCCGTCACCGAGCCGATCTGGTGGCCGTTCTGATCCATGACCTTGTACTCGTTGGTCAGCTCGATCAGCTTGGCCTTCTGGTTGACCACCAGGACCGGCTCGGTGAACAGGCTGCCGCCGCCGGGACCGCCCGCGGAGACCCCGGCCTGCTGCTGCACCTGACGCTGCACACGCGGGTCCGGCCCGGCGGCCTGCTGCGGGACCTGCTGGGCGGCCTGGGCCTGTTGGGCGCCCTGGTCCGGGCTGGTGTGCTGGGTCCACTGGGCGCCGTCCCAGTAACGGAGCGTCTGGGGCGCTCCGTGCGGATCCGGGTACCAGCCTGCAGGAGTGTTCGAATGCGTGGTCACCGGGGCACACTACCCCGGGCCCACCGGCCCCTGGCCAGTACCCGCGAACCGCTGTTCGGCAGCCTTCACCCGACAGTTCACCCGGTGATGATCGCCGGGTCGCTCACCCCCGGCCGCCCGTTCTCCACGTGTCCCGCGAACCGCCGCAGGAACTGGGCGTCGGCCTCGGAGGTGACGGTGAGGTCGTACCAGCGCCGGCTCGCGGCGAGGTCGACCGTGTGCTTCACCGTGGCTCCGGGCCGCACCGTGAAGGTCCGGGGCTTGCAGCCGTATCCACCCGTCAGCTTCAGACGGACCGTGCCGGAGCCCTTGTTGGTGAAGGTCAGCTGGATGTCGTCGCCGCTGTGGCGGGCGGTGACCTCGGGCCCTGCCACCTTGTTCGGCCCCTTGAAGACGCGCAGGAAGCCGTTCGGGCCGTGCACGGCCAGGTCGTACGAGCCGTTGGAGTACGCCGAGTTCCAGGCGTCCGAGACGGTCTTGCCGGCCTCGGTGGTGTAGCTCCAGGGCCCGTCGGTGCGGTTGCCGGAGGTCACCAGGAAGGCGGCGCCCGCCTTCGCTCCGGAGGCGAAGGTCAGAGTGAACTTCCCGGAGGCCGTGTCCACCGAACCGTCCACGTGCGGGGCGTACTTGAGGGGGCGCGCCGGGCGCAGGCCGCGCTCCTGCTTGGGCAGGACCGGGTTCGCGGGCGGGGTCGGCACATAGTCGGGGTGGCGGTTGTGGTCCGGCGGCCGGTAGCCGTCGGTGCCCGGCAGGGCGACCGGCTTGGTGTCGGTGCGGGAGAAGTCGAACGCGGAGGTCAGGTCGCCGCAGATCGCCCGCCGCCAGGGCGAGACGTTCGGCTCGTGCACGCCGAATCGACGCTCCATGAACCGGATGATCGACGTGTGGTCCATCGTCTCGGAGCAGACGTAGCCGCCCTTGCTCCAGGGCGAGACGACGATCATCGGCACCCGCTGGCCGAGCCCGTACGGGCCGGCGGGGTGGCCGGCGTCGCCCTTGAACAGGTCCGGGCCGACGTCGACCGTCGACTTGCCCTGCGCCGCGGAGCCCGGAGCGAACGGCGGGACGAGGTGGTCGAAGAAGCCGTCGTTCTCGTCGTACGTGATGAACAGGGCCGTCTTCGCCCACACCTGCGGGTCGGAGGTGAGCGCGTCGAGGACCTGGGCGACGTACCAGGCGCCGTAGTTGGCGGGCCAGTTGGGGTGCTCGGTGAAGGCCTCTGGGGCGACGATCCAGGATATCTGCGGCAGCTTGCCGCCCTTCACGTCGGTCTTGAGCCGGTCGAAGAAGCCCTCGCCCCTGCGGGCGTCGGTGCCGGTGCGGGCCTTCTCGTAGAGCGGGCTGCCGGGCTGGGCGTTCTGGTACTGCTTGAAGTAGAGCAGCGAGTTGTCGCCGTAGTTGCCGCGGTAGGCGTCCTGGATCCAGCCCCAGCCGCCGTTCGCGTCGAGTCCGTCGCCGACGTCCTGGTAGATCTTCCAGGAGACGCCGGCCTTCTCCAGGCGCTCGGGGTAGGTGGTCCAGCTGTAGCCGGCCTCGTCGTTGCCGAGGACCGGGCCGCCGCCCTGGCCGTCGTTGCCCGTGTAACCGGTCCACATGTAGTAGCGGTTCGGGTCGGTCGAGCCGATGAACGAGCAGTGGTAGGCGTCGCAGATGGTGAAGGAGTCGGCGAGCGCGTAGTGGAACGGGATGTCCTCGCGGGTCAGGTACGCCATCGTCGTGGAGCCCTTGGAGGGCACCCACTTGTCGTACTTGCCCCCGTTGAAGGCGGCATGTCCGTCGTTCCAGCCGTGCGGGAGGTCCTGGATGAAGGCGAGGCCCAGGTCGTCGGCGTCCGGGTGGAAGGGCAGGATGTCCTTGCCGTTCGCGTCCGCCTGGTACCAGACCGGCTTCGCGTCCTGGCGGGTCACCACGGGGCGCGGGTCGCCGTAGCCGCGGACGCCTCTGAGGGTGCCGAAGTAGTGGTCGAAGGAACGGTTCTCCTGCATCAGGACGACGATGTGCTCGACGTCCTCGATGGATCCCGTGCGGTGGTTCGCGGGCAGCGCGGCGGCGCGCTGGATGCTGTTCGACAGGGCGCTGAAGGCGGTGGTCGCGCCCGCGAGTTGCAGGAATCGGCGCCGATTGACTTCGGGCATGGGTTGAGTGCCTCTCATCCTGGTGCGGACGGCCGGAACATGACGGATTGCGCGCGGTGCGAGTGTTCCAAGAGCACCAAACGTCAGGGAAGGGTCCGGTGGCACCCATGTGAAAGTCGTCGGTACGGGAGGTGTACCGCGGCGCCTGTGCCATCCGAGCAATGCGACCAGGCCGCGAACTCGCCGAGCAGCAGGGCCGGGACGCGGCCCGTGTGCTCAGTGCAGCGCGTCCGACAGTCGTACGAATGTATGGCCGGAGGCCAGCAGCCGGGGCACTGCGGCGGTGATACCCGCGGCCGTACCGCCCTCCGGGTGGTTCATGTGGCAGATGACGACGGAGCCTGCAGGCGCGGACGCCACCGTCGTACGGACCTGCTCAGGGGTGAAGGTGGCCCCTCCGTCGCCGTTGACCGAGAAGCCGGCGAACCGCTCGCCCATGGCGGTGACGATCCTGGCCGCGACGTCGTCGCAGTACGCGGTGCCGGAGCGGAAGAAACGCGGCGGGTGGCCCAGCAGACGGGTGAGCTTCGCCCGGTTGCCGGCGATCTCCTCGTAGACCTCGGCTGCGTCGCGGGTGCCGGGGATGCCGTAGGCGGAGCGGCCGGTCACGGAGAGGGGGAGGTGGCGGGTGCCGTGGTTGGCGATCTCGAAGAGCGGCTCGGCGGCCAGTCGGCGGAAGACGGCCGGGTTGGCCTCGATCCAGCGGGAGTTGATGAACAGCGTCGCCGGAATCTCCCGCCTGCGCAGGAAGTCGATCAGGACATGGTCGTAGCCGCTGCCGCCCCGGCCGCCGCAAGCGTCGAAGGTCAGCGCGATGCCCCGATGACCGGCGGGGAGCCGGTGCACGACACCGGGCCCGTCGAAGCCCCAGGTGTGCGGCACGGCGTGACCGTAGCGGGCGACGATCTCGGCGCGGGTCGCCGTGGCCGGCCGGGCCGGCCCGGCCACGGCCGAGGGCGAGGGACCAGCGGAGGAGGGAGCGGAGGAGGAGGCAGCCACAGCCGGTTCCGCCTTGGACGGCCCCTTCTGCGCCGTGCAGCCCGCCAGAGCTCCCCCGGCCAGGGCCGCCAGCACCATACGTCGACTCGTACTCATCCACTCCCACCCGTCCGGACGCACCGCGGCAATGCTAGGCAGCGCACACTCGCCGCCCCTCACAAACCGGACAAGCGTTGCCCAAGAATCCTTTGCTGATGATTTGCCCTGCCCCACCGAACCCGGGGCGACTCCGGGGAGCAAGCCCATGGAGTTCAGGTGCAGTCGGCGGCGGCTCCTGGCGGCGTGGCCTTCGGTCGGTTACGAGGGCACGGTCCCGCTCGGGAGGCCGTCCACCGGAGTGCACTCGGGCCCCGGTCGCCCGCGCGCTGCGCACCGACGGGCCCCTGTAGCCCGCCTCTCCGCCGAACGGGGAGCCGGGCCGCCGCCGTCCGGCTACTGCGGGAGCTGCTGGCTGCTGCCCGCCGACAAGTGTGTCGCCGAACGCATCCGGCACTCGTCGGCCGCACCCGGCCATGGGCGATGACCGCCGAGCTGGAACGGCTGCAGACGCTTTCCGGGGCGGTCGGGTTCGCCCGGCGTCACGGCGTGCTGCGCCATGCGGACCTGGTCGTGCTGGGCCGGCCGGACGCTGCGGGAGAGGCCGCCGGCCGCGCTCTGCGGACGTACCGGACTGCGGATCGTCGGTGTTTCCGGTGGCAAACCGTTCGCCGAGCGCCGGGCGTTGACCTCGGTGACACGTCACATTGCTGGGGGCAGGGCGCCAGTTCGTCGTCTGCTGCCGGCGGACCGGCACGGTACCGGCCCGCTGACGGGCCTCGGTGGTGCGTTTCAGACCGCGTAGCCGGGCACCGACGGCCAGCGGACCGTCAGCACCACCGATTCCTCCTCGGCGAACCAGGAGTGCTCGACTCCGCGCCCCCACACCACATAGTCACCCTGCCGTGCCAGGAGGACGCTGCGGCCGGGGAGTTCGACGCGGAAGCGGCCGCTGACGAGGACCAGGAGAGCGGTCCGCTCCTCGCCCCTCACCCACTCCGCCCGCTCGTCGCCGGGCGGATGGACACCCCATTTGATCTCCACGTCCGTACTGTGGCGAGGGTCGCCGGCGTCCTTGAAGTGCCCGAGCAGCCAGCCCCGGTCGAGTGCCGCGTCCTCGCCGGCGTTCCCCACGTACACGTTGTCGCTCACGCACCCGGACGCTAGCAGCAGGAGGCGGGCGTGGTGGGTGCGGCGGCTGCTGCCAACGCGGCCCGCTGCGAGGCAAGTTCGCCCGCACCCGCTGCCGCCGTACCGTCCGTCATCGCCAGGGACGCGGTCCCGTCCGGCACGTCCACGGCCGTCAGATCCACGCGCTGTGACCTCCGTCGACTCGGACGGCGTCGAGTCCGCTGATGTACCGGGAGCCGCGGCGGCGAGCGCGCGTGGGGCGCTGTGGCTGCGTAGAGCCGTAGGGGGCTTGCGGGATCAGGCCGTCAGGGCGTCGATGAGGGCCTGGGTGACGTCCTCGGTGGAAGCGGTGCCGCCGACGTCGCGGGTCAGGATGCCCGCGGCCACATGTGTCCCGGCGCAGGCGGCGAGGCGTTGCACGCACCGAAAGTGCGCTCGAACATCAGGCGGGGGTTGTTGGAGGATGGGCCGGCCGGCCACCTCGACGAGTGCCTTGGGGAGACGGTTGGTCCAGGGCCGCAGGCACGCCGGCCCGGCCACCGGCGAGGATCACGACCTGACGGACCAGCACGGGCGCAGCCTGCCCCGCCCGGACTCGCGGACTCCCTCTTCAAGCGCTACCACAGCGGCAGCGGCTCCACCGGTCTCGGCCTGTCCATGGCCTCCTGGATCGCCCTCGCCCACGGCGGCACCCCGGCCTGCGGCCACAGCCCCCTCGGCGGCGCCCGCTTCACCCTTCGGATCGCGGCGCGGCACATGCCGAAGCCGGCCGGGTGCGACAGAAGCACCCGGGCCGCGGCATCCGGTGTCGGACAAGGCTGACCAGCCCGTTCGCGGAACCACTTCCGCCTGGCAGAAGCCGTCTTGCGTGCCCACCGCAGCCGTCAGGACGCTGAGTCCAACCACGGCACGCGGGGCGACGGCGCCCCGCCGACAGGGACGGGAACCCCATGCCTCACATGACCGCCTTCGCCAGGAACCAGTGGTACGTCGCCGCCTACAGCCACGAGGTCGGGCGCGAGGAGCTGCTCGGCCGGACCATCCTCGGTGAACCGCTCGTGTTCTACCGGACGGAGGAGGACGGCACGCCGGTCGCGCTCGCCGACCGCTGTGTGCACCGCCGCTTCCCGCTGCACGAGAAGCCCAGCCGGCTGGACGGCGACAAGCTGGTGTGCGGCTACCACGGGTTCACGTACGACACGACGGGTACCTGCGTGTACGTGCCCGGACAGAAGCGCGTCCCGCGCACCGCCCGGGTCGCCTCCTACCCGGTGGTCGAGCTGGACTCCCTGGTGTGGGTGTGGATCGGCGACCCGGCCCTCGCCGATGCGCAGACCATCCCCCGGGCCCGGCACCTCGACGCGCCCGGCTGGGTCACGGTCCGTGGCATGGAGCCCATCGACGCCGACTACGGGCTGCTGGTCGACAACCTCCTGGACCTCTCCCACGAGACGTATCTGCACGGCGGTTACATCGGCACCCCCGAGGTCGCCGAGACGCCGATCACCACCGAGGTCGACGAGGGCGCGGGCATCGTGCGGGTGAGCCGGCACATGGACGACGCCGAGTGCCCGCCGTTCTACGCCAACTCCACCGGCATCCAGGGCCGGATCACCCGCTGGCAGGACATCGAGTACCACGCGCCCTGTCTGTATCTGCTGCACAGCCGGATCGCTCCGGTGGGCGTGGTGCCGGAGGCCGACGGCAGCGATCCCAACGGCTTCCACACCGAGATCACCTATGCGATCACGCCGTCGACGGACGGCAAGGTGTACGACTTCTGGGCCGTCTCCCGCGACTGGGCGACGGACGACAGCGAGGTCACCGAGTTCATGCGGAGCAACAACCACACCGTGGTCATGCAGGACGTGGTCGCGCTCAACCTGCTGCACAAGACGCTCGGCACGGAGCGGACGGGGTACCAGGAACTCAGCATCAACATCGACACCGGCGGTCTCGCCGCCCGCCGTATCCTCGCCCGGCTGGTCGAGGAGGGCGACAAGCCCGTGGAGAAGGTCCTGTGAGCAGCTCCACCGGCGAGATCTACCGCATCGACTGGCTGCCGGGCACCGACGTCCTGCACGGTACCTGTCACTGCGGTGCCGAGCACAGCGCCCAGGACCCCGTCGAGATGTGGGAGTGGATGCTCGGCCACCCCGAAGGACACGAGCCCGCCGCGCCACGAGGAAACAGCTCATGACCGTGTACGAAGCCGAACTCGTCGTCGAGCGCAGGGAGTTCGCGGCCGAAGGGGTGGTAACCCTGACCCTGCGCCATCCGCTCGGCGAGGACCTGCCGGCCTGGGAGCCGGGCGCCCATGTCGACGTCGTGCTCGGGCCGGAGCTGGAGCGGCAGTACTCGCTGTGCGGGGATCCCGCGGACCGTACGGTGTGGCGGATCGCCGTGCTGCGGGAGCCGGACGGGCGCGGTGGGTCCGCCCATGTGCACGAGCAGGTGGGGCAGGGCGACAAGGTGCGGGTGCGCGGGCCGCGCAATCACTTCCGGCTGGAGAGCGCGCCGCGTTACCGGTTCGTCGCGGGCGGCATCGGCATCACGCCGATCCTCCCGATGGTGGCCGCCGCGGAGGCCGCGGGCGCCGAGTGGACGCTGCTGTACGGCGGCCGCACCCGCAACTCCATCGCTTTCCTGGAGGAGTTGGGACGGTACGGGGAGCGGGTGAGCGTCCGCCCGCAGGACGAGACCGGGCTCCTCGATCTCGGTTCCGTGCTGGACGACCTGCCCGAGGACACGCTCGTGTACTGCTGTGGTCCCGGGCAGCTGCTGGACGCGGTCGAGGAGCGGTGCCCGGCCGAGCGGCTACGGGTCGAGCGGTTCTCGCCGAAGGCCCAGGAGTCGGGGGAGGACAGCGAGTTCGAGGTCGAGCTGGCGCGGAGCCGCCGTACCGTCACGGTCGCGCCGGACGTCTCCGTGCTGGATGCCGTCCGTGCGGCCGGTGTGGAGGTGCTGTTCTCCTGCACGGAGGGCACCTGCGGCACCTGCGAGACCGACGTCCTCGACGGCACCCCGGACCACCGGGACTCGGTGCTCACCGCCGAGGAACAGCAGAGCGGGGAGACGATGATGATCTGTGTGTCCCGCTGCCGTGGGAAGAAGCTCGTGCTGGACCTGTGATCCCAAGGCCGGCCCGCTCCTGGCCGGCGATGGCGCCCCCTGACGCGGCACATGCCAGGGGGCGCAGCCGCGGTCACGGAGTCGAATACGCCTCCACCTCGCTGAACTGCCCTGCGGGCCAGCCGGTGTTGGCGCTGACGGTCAGCCGCAGACAGCGCAGGCTGGTGGTGGACGGCAGGGACACGGTGGCGGTGTTGCCGGTCGCCGGGTCGAAGCGGTAGCCGGTGGAGCCGACGACGGTCGAGTAGGTCGAACCGTCGGTGCTGCCCAGCACGGTGATGGTCTGGGTGCGGGCGCCCCAGGCGGTCGACGGCGGCAGCTTCAGCACCAGCCGGCGCACGGCCTGCGGGGAACCGAGGTCGACGGTCCAGGACTGCGGGAAGGCGTTGTTGGTCGACTCCCAGTAGCTGTTCGCGTCGCCGTCGACCGCCTTGCCCGGCGTGTAGACGTCCTGGGAGCCGGTGGCGGTGGCCGGGCGGCCCTGGGCGAGGTTGCGGTTCGGGTCGGGGTCGGGGTTGCCCTGGCCGGGCTGCGGCCAGGTCGAGCAGTCGGCCCAGGTGCTGCTCCAGCCGGAGTTGCCGCCGCCGTCGGTCAGGGCGAAGGTGCCGGAACCGGACGGGTAGGGGCAGTTGTAGATGCCCGCCGCGCCCAACCCGGTGGCCTGGACGTTGCTGAACGTCGCCGCACCCTGAGTCTCCGCCTGGACGACGACCGTGCCGGTGTTCTTCACGGTCGCACCGCTGACGGTGACGTTGCCGACCGGGTAGCCGTGCCCGCCCCCGGAGACGAACTCGAAGGCGCTGTACGGGCTGTCGGTGACGGTCGTGTCGGTGATGTTCACGGTGGCGTTGACGGCGCTGTCGTAGGAGTCGACGCGCAGTGCGCCCATCGGATGGTTCCAGTTGGGGTTCATCGCGCCGGTGCGCACGAGCGTGTTGCCGTCGACGGTGATGGTGCCGGCCAGCGGGGAGAACGGGTCGAGGAACTTCTGGTTGGAGATCGCGATACCACTGCCGAGGGCGTTGGTGTCGGCGACCAGATTGTTCCTCACCGCGATGTCGGTGCCGCCGTAGATCGCGATGCCGTTGGCGAGGTTCGGCTGCGAGATGGTGTTGTTCTCGAAGCTGGAGTCGGTGTCGGCGGAGTACAGCGACCACATGGCGAGCGAGTCGTCGCCCTGGTTGCGCAGGAAGTTGTTGCGGACGCGGACCCCGCGCGCGTTGCCGTTGAGGTTGATGCCGTCCGCGGTGGTGTCGAGGATGCGGTTGTTCTCGACGACCAGGTTGTCGTTGTCGCCCATCAGCCAGAGGCCGACCTTCATGTGCTGGATCCACATGCCGGAGACCGAACTGTTCGGTCCCAGCGAGCCGTTGACGAAGTTGTCCGGGTCGGAGTCGACGCGCTCGGTGACCTCGCCGATCACCGCGAAGTCCTTGATGTGCACTCCGCCCGACGAGCTCGACTGGTCGATGAAACGGGAGGTGTGCACGACGGAGTACCAGCTGCCGGCGCCCTGCAGGGTGACGTTCTGGACGCCGCTGAGCGAGGACGTCAGCCGGTAGTCGCCCGGCGGGATCCAGACCACTCCCCCTTGCGCTGCGGAGATCGCGTCCCGGAAGGCCTGGGTGGAGTCGCCGCTGCCGCTGGGGTCGGCACCCTTGGAGGTGACCGAGACGGAACCGGCGGGCTGTCCGGCAGCAGCGTCGACCTGCTCGAAGTCGGCGACATCGACGGTGACCTGGGTTCCGGTCGACTGAAGGGCCATCTTGTCACCGGCCTGGACGTTCCGGCCGAGCAGCAGTCGGGCGTTGTCGAAGAAGTGGTGGGTCTTGGCGCCGGGGATCCAGCCGGTGTCGATGTACGAGTACTTGGAGGTGACCGCGAGCGACTTGTCGATCTTCTGGCCGTTGACGTACACGTCGAGCGTGCCGGACTGGCCGTCGGGGACGCTGTAGGAGACGTTCACGGCGTTGGCCGCGCGCGGCACGGTGAACTCGACGCGCTGGCCCGAGGTGAGACGTACGGCCTGGCGCCCGGAGGCCTCGGAGGCGAGGGTGCCCTGGGTGTAGTCGGGGCCGATCCTGGTGCCGGTGGTGGTCGCCGACTCGGCCTCGACCGAGGTGAAGGGCAGGGTGGCGCCGGAGGCCGCGTGTGCGGCGGGGGCCGTGGCGGTGAGCAGACCGGCGGAGAGGGCGACGACCATCGCCACTGGCATGCCCCTGACAGTTCGGTGCATGTGCTGATCCCTTCGGTGGGGGTGCGGGGATAGCGGGGAGGGTGCGGTGCGGCTCAGGCGCGCAGCCAGACCGCGGTGTCCTTCGGCAGTCGTCCCTCGGCGTCCAAGGGGCCGCTGGCGAGGAGGAGTTGGAGGTCGGCGGGCAGGTCGGTGGGGGTGTCGGCGAGGTTGACCAGGCACCGGGCCTGGGATCGGGTGAAGGCGAGCACGCCCTCGGGTGCGGACTCCCAGGTGAGCGGCCCGTCGCCGAACACGGGGCGCAACCCGATGGCCGTGCGGTACAGGGCGAGCATCGAGTCGGCGTTCGCGTCCTGGCGGTCGACGGCGTACGCCGTCCAGCCGGCCGGCTGCGGCAGCCAGGGCTCCTCACGGCTGCCGAAACCCGCATACGGCGCCCCGGCCGCCCAGGGCAGCGGCACCCGGCAGCCGTCGCGTCCCGGGTCGGTGCCGTTCGACCGGAAGTGCATCGGATCCTGGATGCGGTCGAGGGGGATGTCGGCCTCGGGCAGGCCCAGCTCCTCGCCCTGGTAGACGTAGACCGCGCCGGGCAGGGCGAGTGACAGCAAGGCGGCCGCGCGGGCGCGCCGGGTGCCGAGAGCCAGGTCGGCCGGGGTGCCGAAGGCCTTGGTGGCGAAGTCGAAGCCGGTGTCCGTGCGGCCGTAGCGGGTGACCGTGCGGGTGACGTCGTGGTTGCACAGCACCCAGGTGGCGGGTGCGCCCACGGGTGCGTGCTCGGCGAGGGTCTCGTCGATGGACGTACGCAGCCTGCGCGCGTCCCAGGGGCAGGTCATGAAGGCGAAGTTGAAGGCCGTGTGGAGTTCGTCGGGGCGCAGATAGCGGGCGAAGCGTTCGGTGTCGGGGAGCCAGACCTCGCCGACGAAGATGCCGTCGTACTCGTCGGCGACGGCACGCCAGGAGCGGTAGATGTCGTGGAGTTCGTCCCGGTCGACGTACGGGTGCGGGTCGCTGCCCTCGGTGAAGTCCGGCAGGGCCGGGTCCTTGGCGAGGAGGGCGGCCGAGTCGATGCGGACTCCGGCGACGCCCCGCTCGAACCAGAACCGCAGGATGTCCTCGTGCTCCTGGCGGACCGCCGGGTGCGCCCAGTTGAGGTCGGGCTGTTCGGGGGCGAAGAGGTGCAGGTACCAGTCGCCGTCGGGCAGCCGGGTCCAGGCGGGGCCGCCGAACTGGGAGGTCCAGTCGTTGGGCGGGAGTTCGCCGTGGGCGCCGCGGCCGGGGCGGAAGTGGAACAGCTCCCGTTCGGAGCCGCCGAGGAGCGCGGCCCGGAACCAGGGATGCTGGTCGGAGACGTGGTTCGGGACGATGTCGACGATCGTGCGGATGCCGTGTTCGCGGGCCTCGGCGATCAGCTTCTCCGCCTCGGCGAGGGTGCCGAAGGCCGGGTCGATCACGCGGTAGTCGGCGACGTCGTAGCCGCCGTCCTTCATCGGTGACAGGTACCAGGGGCTGAACCACAGGGCATCCACGCCCAGTTCGGCGAGGTAGGGCAGTCGGGCGCGGACGCCGGCGAGATCACCGGTGCCGTCACCGTCGCCGTCGGCGAAGCTGCGGACGTAGACCTGGTAGATGACGGCGGAGCGCCACCACTCCGTGGGGGCATGGCGGGGCTGTCCCACTGTGCTGGCCTTTCTGTCGGAGGGAGGGCGTCAGCCCTTGGCGCTGCCCGCGCTGATCCCGGCGATGATGTGCCGCTGGAAGAGCAGGAACAGCGCGACCATCGGGATGCTGGCGATCACCATCGCGGCGATGAGCACGGTCAGCTGGATGTTCTGCGACAGCTGCACGAGTGCCACGCTGATCGGCTGTTTGCCGGTGTCGGAGAAGACCATCAGCGGCCAGAGGAAGTCCTGCCACACCGCGACCAGCGCGAAGATCGACACGACCCCGAGCACCGGCCGCGACATGGGCAGCACGATCGACCACAGGGTGCGCAGCTTCCCGGCGCCGTCGATCTCGGCCGCTTCCAGGACGTCTCGCGGGAGCTGGTCGAAGAACCGTTTGAGCAGGTAGAGGTTGAAGGCGTTGGCGACGGCCGGCAGCCAGATGGCCAAAGGGTCGTTGAGCAGGCTGGTGTGGATCAGGGGGAGGTCGGCGACGGTCAGGTACTTCGGTACGACCAGGGCCTGGGCCGGCACCATCAGGGTGGCGAGGATGCCGCCGAGAATCAGCTTGCCGAAGGCGGGCCTGAGTTTGGACAGGGCGTAGGCGGCGGCCGTGCAGAGGACCAGCTGGAACAGCCAGGCGCCGGCCGCCTGGACCACCGTGTTCCACAGGTGCTGGGGCAGCTGCATGAGGTCCCAGGCGTCGGTGTAGCCGCCGAGGCGCCAGTGCTCGGGGACGAACGTGGGCGGGGTCCGCGCCACCTCGTCCGGCGACTTCATCGCGCCGGTCACCATCCAGTAGACGGGGAACAGGAAGGCGAGCGCGAACAGGACGAGGACGAGCGTGAACACCGTCCAGTACACGGTCCTCCCCCGCGGGCGGGCCAGCGTCGCCGGGGAGATGAGGGTGCGGGTGGCGCTCACACGTCCTCCTCTCCGGAGCGGGTCAGGCGCAGGTATACGGCGGAGAAGGCGCCGAGCAGCGCGAGGAGCATGACGCTGAGCGCGCAGGCGCCGCCGAAGTCGTTGTAGAGGAAGGCGTACTTGTAGATCAGGTAGAGGACGGTGACCGTGGCGTTCTCCGGGCCGCCGCCCGTGATCACGAACGGTTCGGTGAAGACCTGCATCGTCGCGATGATCTGCAGAAGCATCAGCATGAGGATGACGAACCGCGTCTGCGGCACCGTCACGTGCCGGATGCGCAGGAGCAGGTTCGCGCCGTCCAGTTCGGCGGCCTCGTACAGCTCGCCGGGGATGGCCTGGAGTGCTGCCAGATAGATCAGGACGGTGCCGCCCATGTTGGCCCAGGTGGCCACGATGACCAGCGAGACGAGGGCGGTGTCGGTGCCGTTGGACCAGTTCGAGGTGGGCAGGTGCAGAAGCCGCAGGGTCTCGTTGGCGAGGCCGGCTCCCGGGTCGTAGAACCACTTCCACAGCAGCGCGCTGACCACCGGCGGGATCATCACCGGCAGATACACCACGACCCTGAAGAAGGCCTTCCAGTGGCGCAGTTCGTTGAGGACGAGGGCCAGCACGAAGGGGACCGCGAAGCCGAGCAGCAGGGCGAGCACGGTGAAGGTGAGCGTGTTGCGCCAGGCGGCCGTGAACTCGGGGTCGTGCCAGACGCGGGTGAAGTTGGCGGCGCCGACCCACTCGGGCGGTGAGCCCGGCGTGTACTTCTGGAAGGCGATCACGACGGCACGGATCGCCGGGTACCAGGAGAACAGGGCGAAGCAGACGAGGCCGCCGAGGAGGAAGGCGTAGGCGCGGGCCTGGTCGGCGAGGCGGCGGCGTCCCCGGCCCCCTGACGGGGACGGCGCCTGGACCGGATGGACCGCGGCCTTCTGGAGGGGGTGCCGCTCGGCCGTCTTCGTCATGTCCTCAGCCCCGCGCCAGGATGCCGTCGATCTTGCCGGAGGCGTCCTTGAGCAGCTGGTCGATGTCCGCGTCCTTCTTGGTGAGGACGGCGGAGACGGCGGAGTCGAGGACGGAGTAGATCTGCTGGGCGTCGGGCGGCTCGATCTTCAGCTGGAGGCTGTGGTTGCCGTCGAGGAAGGCCTGGTAGTTCTCCACCGGCACATTGGCGTTGGCCTTCTTGACCTGCTGGTCCTTGGCGTCGGCGGCGCCGGTGAACAGGCGCGGCTCGGGCAGGCCGACCGGGGCGTTCGCCTTCCTGGCGCGGGCGTAGTCCCCGAGGAAGCCCTTGCCGGGGGTGAGGAACATGTGGTCGAGCCACTGTAGGCCGGGGCGGATCTGGGCGGGCGTGTCGTGCTTGTTGAACATGTATCCGTCGCCGCCGATGAGCGTGCCCTTGCCGCCGGGCATCGGGCCGAGGGCGAGGTCCTTGTAGTCGCCGCCCTTCTCCTTCACCAGGATCGGGATGTTGTCCGGGGCGGAGAGATACATGCCGAGCCTGCCCGAGCCCATCATCTGCTGCACGTCGTTGATGACCAGGAGCTGCTTGCTGCCCATCGAGTCGTCGGTCCAGCGCATGTCGTGCAGGTTCTGCAGGACGGCATGCCCCTCGGGGGTGTCGATGGTGGCCTTCTTGCCGTCGGCGCTGACGACGTCGCCGCCCTGGGAGTACAGCTCGGCGGTGAAGTGCCAACCGCCCTGGTTCTGGGCGCTGTAGTCGGCGTATCCGACGGTCCCGTTGCCGAGGGCCGCGATCTTCTTGGCGTCGGCGCGGACCTCGTCCCAGGTGGCCGGGGGCTTGTCGGGGTCGAGGCCGGCCTTCTGGAAGAGCTCCCGGTTGTAGATCAGGCCCATCGAGTAGCCGGTGCGTGGGATGCCGTAGATCTTCCCGTCGACGGTGTAGATGTCGCGCAGCTGCTTCTGAATGGTGCCGTAGCTCTTCAACTCCTTGATGTACGGCGTGAGATCGGCCGCCTGGTGGATGTCGACGACGTGCCTGGCGTCGGTGAAGTAGGTGTAGAAGACGTCCTCCATCTGCCCGCCGGCGAGCTTGGCGTCGAAGGTCTTCGGGTCCTGGCAGGGGAACGCGTCGTGCGCGACGACGTCGATGTCCGGGTGCTGCTTCTCGAAGGCGGCGACGTCCTGCTCGAAGAACCCACGGTCGACCTTGGCGCTCTGGGGCGGCTCGCAGTTGACGGTGATACGGGTCTTTCCGCTCGCGGATCCGTCGCCGCCCGATCCGCAGGCGGAGGCGGCGAGTGCGAGAGAACAGACGCTGAGCGCGACGAACGTACGGCGGAACCCGGTGCTTCTCATCGGTGGACCCCTCGTGGCAGGAGCGGTGGGCGCCGCACACTCAAGCACCGCCCCCATCCGTCCGCAAGATGTCGCGCAGAATCTGCAATTATTCGACAGGCGATCGGTCCTCAGGGACGAGGGGCTTGCGCGGTCGATCCGCGCACCACCAGCTCCGGCTCGAACAGGAGCTCTTCGGCGGGTACGGAACCGCCGCCGACCTGCGCGTTCAGCAGCTCCACGGCCGCCCGGCCCATCGCCTCGATGGGCTGGCGCACGGTGGTCAGGGGCGGCTCGGTGCAGTTCATCAGCGCCGAGTCGTCATAGCCGACGACCGAGACCCGGCCCGGCACGTCCAGTCCCTTGCGGCGCGCGGCCCGGATGACGCCGAGGGCGAGCGGGTCGCTGGCGCAGATGAAGCCGGTGACACCGCGGTCGATGAGACGGGAGGCAGCAGCGTGACCGCCCTCGATGGAGAACATCGCGCGCGCGACATGCTCGTCCGGAAGGTCTGCGAGCGCCTTGGCGGCGGCCAGTTTGCGGGCCGACGGAACGTGGTCGTCCGGCCCCAGCACCAGCCCGATCCGCTCGTGCCCCAGCGAGCCCAGGTGTCGCCAGGCCTGCTCCACCGCCACCGCGTCGTCGCAGGACACACGGGGAAAGCCGAGGTCTTCGATGGACGCGTTGACCAGCACCACCGGGATGTTGCGCTCGGCGAGCCGGCGGTAGTGGTCGTGCGGGGCGTCGGCCTGGGCGTACAGGCCGCCGGCGAAGACGACGCCGGAGACCTGCTGTTGCAGCAGCAGCTCCACATAGTCGGCCTCGGAGACGCCGCCCTTGGTCTGTGTGCACAGCACCGGGGTCAGGCCGAGCTGGGCGAGGGCGCCGCCGATCACCTCGGCGAACGCCGGGAAGATGGGGTTCTGCAGCTCGGGCAGGACGAGTCCGACGAGCCGGGCGCGCTCGCCGCGCAGCTGCGTGGGCCGCTCGTAGCCGAGGACGTCCAGGGCACTGAGCACCGCCTGCCGGGTGGAATCCGAGACCCCGGGCTTGCCGTTCAGCACCCGGCTGACCGTGGCCTCACTGACCCCTACCTTCTTCGCCACCTCAGCAAGTCGTCGCGTCACGAACGCAAGAATAGCGCAAGAAATGCAAACGGTTTGCGTAATGCCGAAAGCAGCTCTCAGTGTGCGGCCCAGAGCCCCCGGACGTGTCCGAGGTGCCGGGTCATCACCTCGCGCACGGCCTCCGAGTCGCGTGCGAGCAGCGCATCGAGGAGTTCGAGGTGCTCCTCGGCTGAGGCCTTCAGCCGTCCGGTCTCGACCAGGGCCGTCAGTCCGTACAACCGTGAACGCTGCCGCAGGTCCCGTACGACTTCCACGAGGTGGTCGTTGCCGGCCAGGGCGAGCAGGGCGAGGTGGAAGTGCAGGTCGGCCTCGACGTAGTCGGTGAGGTCGCCTCGGGTGGCCGAGGTGACGATCTCCATGGCGAGCGGGCGCAGCGCCTTCAGGTCGTCGAGGCCGGCGCTGGTCGCGAGGCCGACCGTCGTCGGGATCTCTATCAGGGACCGGATGTGGGTGTACTCGTCGAGCTGTTTCTCGGAGACCTCGGTGACCCGGAACCCCTTGTTCGGGACGATCTCGACCATGCCCTCCTTCACCAGCTCGAGCATCGCCTCGCGCACCGGGGTCGCGGAGACGCCGAGGCGGGGTGCGAGGGCGGGCGCCGAGTACACCTGGCCGGGGCGCAGTTCACCGGAGATCAGCGCGGCCCGCAGCACGTCCACGACCTTCTCCCGGAAGCTGGGCTTCCTGCCGCCGAGCGAGGGGATGGCGGGGCGATGCTGCTGGGCCATGGTGACCGTCCTCCTTGGGTTACCGGACATTATCGGGCCGCCTACAACACGAACCCCGCGGGGAACGGGTCCTCCGGGTCGAGCAGGTACTGGGCGGTTCCGGTGATCCAGGCGCGGCCGGTGAAGCTGGGCAGGACGGCGGGGCGGCCCGCGACCTCGGTGGTGCCGAGGAGGCGGCCGGTGAAGCGGGTGCCGATGAAGGACTCGTTGACGAACTCGGTGTGCAGCGGGAGTTCGCCGCGTGCGTGCAGCTGCGCCATGCGCGCGCTGGTGCCGGTGCCGCAGGGTGAGCGGTCGAACCAGCCGGGGTGGATCGCCATCGCGTGCCGGGAGTGGCGGGCGTCGGAGCCGGGGGCCAGCAGGTGGACGTGGTGGCAGCCGCGGATGGACGGGTCCTCGGGGTGGACGGGCTCGTCCTCGGCGTTGACGGCGTCCATCAACGCCAGCCCCGCCGCGAGGATCTCGTCCTTGCGGGCACGGTCGAAGGGGAGGCCGAACCGGTCCAGGGGGAGGATGGCGTAGAAGTTTCCGCCGTAGGCCAAGTCGTATGTCACCGACCGCCCGTCAGCCAGCGTCGCCTTGCGGTCGAGCGCGACCGCGAACGACGGCACGTTCCTCAGCGTCACCGCCTTGGCCGCGCCGCCCTGCACCGCCACCTCGGCGACCACGACTCCGGCGGGGGTGTCGAGGCGGATGGTGGTGACCGGTTCGACGACCTCGACCATGCCGGTCTCGACGAGCACGGTCGCGACACCGATCGTGCCGTGCCCGCACATCGGCAGATAGCCGGACACCTCGATGTAGACGACACCCCAGTCGCAGTCGGCCCGGGCCGGCGGCTGGAGGATCGCACCGCTCATCGCGGAGTGCCCGCGCGGCTCGTTCATCAGCAACTGCTTGATGTCGTCGCGGTGTTCGCGGAAGTACAGCCGCCGCTCGTTCATCGTCGAACCGGGGATGGTCCCGATCCCGCCGGTGATCACACGGGTGGGCATACCCTCGGTGTGCGAGTCGACGGCGTGCAGGACGAGTCTGCTGCGCATGGCCTGCCTCCTTGTGGGTTACGCGAGTCCGGCGGCGACGGCCTTCTCGGTGGCCGCACGGACGACCGCCTCCTGTTCCGGCAGCAGCGGCACACGGGGCGGCCGGACCGGCCCGCCGTGCCGCCCGACGATGTCCATGGACAGCTTGATCGCCTGCACGAACTCCACCTGGGAGTCCCATCGCAGCAGCGGATGCAGCTGCCGGTAGAGGTGGTTCGCGGTGGTCAGATCGCCGTCGACGGCCGCGTGGTACAGCTCCACGCTCGCGGCCGGCAGGGCGTTCGGGTAGCCGGCCACCCAGCCCTTCGCGCCCGCGATCGCCAGTTCGAGGAGGACGTCGTCGGCGCCGATCAACAGGTCCAGTTCCGGGGCGAGTTCGGCGATCCGGTAGGCGCGGCGGACGTCCCCGGAGAACTCCTTGACGGCGTGGATGTATCCCTCGCCGTGCAGCTTCGCGAGGAGTTCCGGCACGAGGTCGACCTTGGTGTCGATCGGGTTGTTGTACGCCACCACCGGCACACCCGCCTTCGCGACCTCGGCGTAGTGGGCGAGCACCGAACGCTCGTCGGCGCGGTAGGCGTTGGGCGGCAGCAGCATCACCGCGTGGCAGCCGGCGTCGCGGGCCTGCTCGGCCCAGCGGCGGGACTCCGCGGACCCGTATGCGGCCACCCCGGGCATGACCCGCTGCCCGCCGATCGCGGCGACGGCCGTCTCGACGACCTTGGCGCGTTCCTCGGGGGTGAGCACCTGGTACTCCCCCAGCGAGCCGTTGGGGACGACGCCGTCGCAGCCGTTCTCCACGAGCCAGGCGCAGTGCTCGGCGTATCTGTCATGGTTCACCGTGAGGTCGTCGTTCAGCGGCAGTGCGGTGGCGACGAGGACTCCGCGCCAGGGACGGTGGTCGGTCATGAGGATCCTCTCTCGGTGGGGTGCGTGTCCTCGCGGGCGAGGACACCGAGCGGTACGGGACGTGCGAACGGCCGTCTGGACGGGGCGAGTCGGCACCCGGCGAGCCCGGCGACCGCGGCCGCGCACATCCGGCCCTGGCACCAGCCCATCCCGGCCCGGGTCAGCAGCTTCACCGTGCGGACGTCGCCGGCGCCGAGCTCCGCGACGGCCTCGCGGATCGTGCCACCGGTGACCTCCTCGCAGCGGCACACCACGGTGTCGTCGGTGATCAGCTCGCTCCAGCGGGCGGGCGGCGCGTACAAGCCGTCGAGCGCCAAGGCGAACTCCCGCAGCCGCGTACGGGACTTGGCGGCCGCGGCCCACTCGCGCTGGTCCGGTGCACGGCCCGCGAGGCGGGCTGCGGCCGAGCGTCCGGCGATGTGCCCCTCGGCCAGTGCGAGGGCCGAGCCGCCGATGCCGGTGGTCTCGCCCGCGGCCCAGACACCGGGGACGTCGGTGCGCTGCTCGTCGTCCACCTGCACGTTCACGCCGTCGAGGTGGCAACCGAGGGTCTCGGCGAGGTCGGTGTGCGGGAGCATGCCGTGGCCGACGGCAAGGGTGTCGCAGGAGATGCGGCGCGCGGTGCCGGGCCGGACCCGCCCCTCGCCGTCGAGTGCGGCAACGGTCACCGCCTCCAGCCGCTCGGTGCCGTGCGCCTCGACGACGGTGTGCCGGGTGAGGGTGCGCGCGCGGTGCCGGAGCAACCGGGCCGCGTATCCGGCCCCTTCGGCGAGCTTGCCCGGTTGTGCCGCGAGCGCCCGGGACCGTCGTACGAACGCCTTGGGATCGGCGGATTCGACCAGCGCGGCGATCTGCACTCCGGCCGCGGCGAGCCCGGTCGCGACCGGCAGCAGCAGCGGGCCGGTGCCGGCGACCACGGCGGTGCGTCCGGACACCGCGAGGGTTCCCTTGAGCATGGCCTGGGCGCCGCCCGCGGTGAGGACGCCGGGGAGGGTCCAGCCGGGGAAGGGCAGCACCTTCTCGTAGCCACCGGTGGCCAGGAGCACGGCGTCGGCTTGCACGGCCACCGGGTCCTCCTGCTCGGGTCCGAGCAGGGCGTGCACGGTGAACCGGTCCGCGTGACGTTCGGCGAACCAGACATGATGGTTCGTCAAGTGCGTGACGGCACCAGCCCTTGCGTATGTGTCGAGCCCGTCCCGCAGTCGCTCCCAGGTCCGCCAGTCGTGGTGCAGCGCCTGGGGGCGGTGCGCGCGCAGTTCGGCGGCGGGCTGCCGGTAGAACTGGCCGCCCGGTTGTGCGGCCGCGTCGAGGAGCGTGACCCGCACGCCGTGCGCGGCGGCGGCCGCGGTCGCGGCCAGGCCCGCCGGGCCCGCGCCGATGACGGCGAGATGGGGGCGGTCAGTCGCCATGGCCGGTCCCCTCCTGGGTGCGGATCGCATCACCCGGCTGCAGTGAGGCCAGGCAAGCCCGTTGATTGGGGCGGTCGTTGACGGTCACCAGGCAGTCGAAGCAGACGCCGATCCCGCAGAAGACGCCGCGCGGGCGGCCTCCGTCCCGGGTGGTGCGCCAGGAGGTGATGCCCGCTGTCCAGAGCGCGGCGGCGACCGTCTGGCCGGGCAGCGCTTCGATCTCCCGGCCGTCCAGTGTGACCGTGAAGGCCGGGCGCGGGTGGGCCTGTGCCAGGTCCAGTGGGGAGCTCACGGGGTCTCCTCGGGGAAGCGGTCGGGACAGAACGGGGCGAGGTCCAGGTCGGGTGTCTTCGCGGTCAGGGTCTGGGCGATCAGGTGCCCGGTGCCGGTGGCGAGCCCGATGCCCGCGCCCTCGTGGCCACAGGCGTGGAAGAGGCCGGGGACGCGGGGGTCGGGGCCGATGGCGGGCAGATGGTCGGGCATGTACGGGCGGAAACCGGCGTAGGAGCGGATGGCGCGGACATCGGACAGGAAGGGGAAGAGGCGGGTTGCGCCCGCAGCGAGGGCGCGCAGCGCCGGTAGCGAGAACGACCGGTCGAAGCCGACCCGTTCCCGGCTCGCGCCGATCAGGATCGGGCCCGCGGCCGTGCCCTCCACGACCGGCGAGGTCTGTAGCGCGGCCGAGTCGCTGGCCACGTCGGCCACATAGTCGGCGGCGTACACCTTGTGGTGGACCATGCGGGGCAGCGGTTCGGTGACGAGGACGAAGCCGCGTCGCGGGAGGACGGGCAGGGAGGTGCCCGCGAGGGCGGCGAGTTCACCGCCCCAGGTTCCGGCCGCGTTCACCACGGCCGGAGTGTGGATGTCGCCGCTGTCTGTGCGAACTGCCCGTACGTTCCCGTCGGTTGTGCGCAGAACGCTCGTCACCGTCCGGCCCGTGAACAGGCGTGCGCCGGAGGCCCGGACCAGGTGGGCGGCGGCCAGGGCGGGCATGACCTGGGCGTCCTGCGGGTAGTGGACGGCGCCGGGCAGGCCGGGGGCCAGATGGGGTTCGAGTGCGTACAGTTCGGTGCCCGCGACCGTCGTGGCGGTCACTCCGGCGGCTCGCTGGCCGGCGGCGAAGTCCTCCAGCGCGACGAGACCGCCGGGGGAGGTGGCCACCACCACGCCGCCCTTGGCCTCGTACTCGATGGCCTCCCCGAACTCCTGCGCCAGTTCGGCCCACAGGCGGTGGGAGAGAAGCGCGAGGTCGAGCTCCGGGCCGGGCTCCTTGTCCGAGACGAGGAGGTTGCCCTCCCCCGCACCGGTCGTGCCGCCGGCCACCGGGCCGCGGTCCACGACGATGACGTCCAGGCCTGCGCGGGAGGCGTAGAGGGCGCAGGCGGCGCCTGTCATACCGGCTCCGACGATCACGACATCGCAGGTCAGTGGCTGACTCACGGCAGTACTATGTCACATACCACTGATTCTGAACATGGCGCGCACACGGCCGGCCGCAATGCTCCTCGCGGTGCCGCTGATGTGGGCATCACGCCGGGTAGTGAGACCGACTGCCCATGAGCGACGTCATCCCAGGTCGCTCGGTCGCCATGACCCCTGGGGTGCAGTCAGACCCGGCTCCCGGTTGCCGTGTCCGCCGACAGCCGCTGCGCGACGTAGATCGGAACGACCGAGAGCAGGACGAGCACGGCCGCCACCACGTTCACCACCGGTGCCTGTTGGGGGCGGGTCATGTTGTTGAAGATCCAGATGGGGAGCGTCTCGATGCCGGGGCCGGCGGTGAAGGTCGTCACCACGATCTCGTCGAAGGAGAGCGCGAAGGCGAGCAGCCCGCCCGCGAACAGCGCCGAGCGCACCAGCGGGAAGGTGACGTCGGCGAAGGCGCGGAAGGTGTTCGCGCCGAGGTCCATGGCCGCCTCCTCGTACGAGCCGGCGGTGCGTCGCAGCCTGGCCACGACGTTGTTGAAGACGACGACGATGCAGAAGGTGGCGTGCCCGACGACCACCGTGAACAGGCCGAGGCCGACGCCGAGCGGCGCGAGTACCGTGCCGAAGGCCGAGTTGAGGGCGATGCCCGTGACGATGCCGGGCAGGGCGATCGGCAGGACGACCACGAAGGAGACGGCGTCGCGGCCGAAGAACCGGTGCCGGGCCACGGCGAAGGCGATCAGGGTGCCGAGGACCAGGGCGATCGCGGTGGCGCCGAGGCCCGCCTTCACGGAGACCCAAAGCGCTTCCCGAGCACCGGAGTTCTGCCAGGCGACGGACCACCAGCGCACGGTGAGTCCGGGCGGTGGCCAGCTCGCACTGCGGTCAGGGTTGAGGGAGTTGACGAGGACGAGCAGCAGCGGGACGTAGATGACCGCGAAGCCCAGACCGGCGGCGGTACGCAGCGCGATGCGCGCGGAGCGGGACAGTTGCACGGCAGGCTCCTCTACAGGCTGCTCAGCGCACCCGTGCGCCGCATCGCCAGCAGATACAGCACGATGACGACGACCGGAACGGTGCCGAGCGCCGCAGCCATCGGCAGGTTGAGTTCGATGTTGGAGTAGACGACGTTGCCGATCAGCTGGGTCTTGCCGCCGACGATCTGCACGGTGATGTAGTCGCCGAGGCTCAGCGAGAAGGTGAAGATCGACCCGGCGGCGACGGACGGCAGCACCATCGGCAGCACCACCGACCGGAAGGTCCGCCAGCCGTGCGCGCCCAGGTCGGCGGACGCGTCGAGCAGGTTGGCGGGCAGCTGCTCCAGCGCCGTGTGGATCGGCAGGATCATGTACGGCAGCCACAGGTACGTCAGTGTCAGCACCGTGGCCGGCAGGCCGAACCCCGGCCCGCTCAGCCCGAACGGTTTCAGCATCCAGTCGGCGAGCCCGCCCTCCGACAGGATCAGCCGCCACGCGTACACCTTCACCAGATAACTCGCCCACAGCGGCGTGAGGATGGCGACGACGAGGAGCGGACGCCGGCTGGGCCTGGCGACCCGAGCCGTGTAGAAGGCCACCGGGAAGGCGATCACCGCGCACAGGGCGGTGACCGCGAGGGCCACGCCGATGCTGCGGAGGACGACCTGGCGGTACACGGGCGTGGTGAACAGCTCGCGGAAGTTGTCCGTCGACCAGACCTTCACCACTTGGGAGGTGAAGGAGTTGGTCGTCCAGAACGCGGAGGCGAACAGCACGCCGAGCGAGCCGAGGTAGAGCACGGCGAGCCACAGGAGCGGCGCCGTCAGCAGCAGGGTCAGCCGGAGGCGGGGGCGGCGGTGCAGCGCCCCCGCGGTCCGGGCCAGTACGGCCATGGACTCAGCCCTTGATCTCGGTCCAGGCCTGGACCCACTTGGCGTAGGGCACGCACGTGACGTCCGTCCGGCCGTCGAGGCACTGCTCGATGGGCGTGTTCCAGAAGGCGATGTTCTTCCAGTAGCCCTCGTCGGCGGCGTGGTAGGTCGTGCAGAAGTTCTTGTCGCTGGTCAGGTCGCAGGCCTTGGAGTTGGCGGGGGCCTCGCCGAAGTACTCGGCGACCTGGGCGTTGACCTTCGGGGAGACGATCCAGTCCAGCCACTTGTAGGCGCAGTTGGGGTGCTTGGCCTTGGCCGAGACCATCCAGGTGTCGGACCAGCCGGTCGAACCCTCCTTGGGCACGAAGGCCTTGACCTTGGCGCCCTCGCCTGCGGCGAGGTTGGCGATGACCTGCCAGGTGGTGCCGACGACGGAGTCGCCGCTCTTGAAGGCGGAGATCTCCTTCAGATAGTCGCTCCAGTACTCGCCGACGTTCGCGTTCTGCTTCTTCAACAGGGCGACGGCGGCGTCGAACTGCTTCTGGTCGAGCGCGTACGGGTTCTTGATCTTCAACTCGGGCTTGGTGGCCTTGAGATACAGGGCGGCGTCGGCGATGTAGATCGGCGAGTCGTACGCGGTGACGTGGCCCTTGTATTTGGCGGCGTCGTCGAACACGGCGGACCACGAGGTCGGGGCCGGGTCGACCTTCTGCGTGTTGTACATCAGCAGGTTGGCGCCGCGGCCGTGCGGGATGCCGTACATCTGGCCCTTGACGGAGTTCCAGCTGCCGTTCTTCAGGCCGCTGAAGATGTCCTTGTAGTTCGGTACGAGCTTGGTGTTGACGGGGGCCGCGTCGCCGGAGGCGATCAGGCGCAGGGAGGCGTCGCCGGAGGCGGAGACGGCGTCGTACTCGCCGGTCTTCATCAGTTTGACCATCTCGTCGGAGCTGGCCGCGACCTTCGAATTGACCCGGCAGCCGGTCTGTTTCTCGAAGGGGGTGACCCAGTCGACCTTGGGGTCGTTGGAGCCGTTCTCGACATAGCCGGCCCAGGCGATCAGGTTGACCTCGCCCTCGGTCCTGCCGAGCTTGGTGGGGGCCTTGAGGTCCGGGGGGTTGAGGCCGGTGGCCGAGGAGCCGCCCTTGCCGGAGGACGAGCAGGCGGTGGCGGCGAGGAGCAGTGCGGCGGCGCAGGCCGCGACCTGGAGGGTTCGGGTGGGGCGCACGACGTTCTCCCTACGGGACAAACGGGACAAGGGGCTTCAGCGGGCGTCGGGGACCTGGACGGTGTGGCGGTGGTGCCATTGCAGGCGCACCCGGGTGCCGCGGTAGGCGGCGACGTCCTCGGCGGAGGTCTCCAGGTTCTGCTGGAGTGCGGTGAGGCGGCCGCCGGCGTCGAGGTCGACCAGGAAGCGGGTGGCGTCGCCGAGGTAGACGACCTCGGCGACGGTGCCGGTGGCGGTGGCGTGGTCCGGCTGGTCGGCCTCCGCGGACTCCTTGAGGACGCGGATCTTCTCGGGGCGGATGCTGTAGATGCCGGGGGTGCCGACGACGCGTTGCGCGGATTCGCCGTCCAGCAGGTTGGAGGTGCCGACGAAGGAGGCGACGAAGGGGGTCGCGGGGCGTTCGTAGATCTCGGCGGGGGTGCCGACCTGCTGGATGCGGCCCTGGTCGAAGACGGCGATGCGGTCGCTCATCGTCAGGGCTTCCTGCTGGTCGTGGGTGACGAAGACGAAGGTGATGCCGACCTCGCGCTGGAGCTCCTTGAGCTCGACCTGCATCTGCTCGCGCAGTTTGAGGTCGAGGGCGCCGAGGGGTTCGTCGAGGAGCAGCACGCGAGGGCGTCCGACCAGGGCGCGGGCGAGGGCGACGCGCTGGCGCTGGCCGCCGGAGAGCTGGGCGGGGCGCCGCTTGCCGAAGCCTTCGAGGCGGACCTCGGCAAGGGCCTTGCGGGCGCGGACCAGGCGTTCGGGCTTGGGCACCTTGCGGATCTTGAGGGCGTAGGCGACGTTCTGCTCGACGGTCATGTGCGGGAACAGGGCGTAGTCCTGGAAGACGGTGTGCACGTCCCGTTCGAAGGGGGCGAGGCCGGTGACCTCCTGGCCGGCCAGTTCGATGCGGCCGGCGGTGGGGATCTCGAACCCGGCGATCATCCGCAGCACGGTGGTCTTGCCGGAGCCGGAGGGGCCGAGCATGGAGAAGAACTCGCCGTCCCGGATCTCCAGGTCGATCCCGGCCACGGCGGTCGTCTCCCCGAACGACTTCCGCAGATCCTGCAGCCGGATCGCAATTCCCTCCATGGACGGGAACCTTTCTGGCGTTCTCGTACGTTGCTACGTTGCACGAAAAGATATGAAGTCATAGTTCAAAGCTCAAGAGGCCCTTGGGGTAAAGCTTGAGTCAATGCACCAGGTGGTGGCCGTGAAGCAGCAGCAGATGGACGGCGGCGCCCGCAGAGCCGTCTTCAGCCCGGTGGACAACCGGGCGCGGGTCGACGCGGTCGTCCGGCGGATCGGCGACGCCATCGAGCTCGGCCTGCTCGCCGACGGTGAGCAGCTGCCGGGCGAGAGCGAGCTGGCCGGGCAGCTCGGCGTGTCCACGGTGACCCTGCGCGAGGCGCTGATGGCCCTTCGCCAGCAGGGCCTTGTCACCACCCGCCGGGGTCGCGGCGGCGGCTCCTTCGTCTCCCTGCCCGAGGTCCCCGGAGAGGAGCGGCTCAAGGTGCGGCTGCGCGGCTGGAGCACCGAGGAGCTGCGCGACCTCGGCGACCACTGGGCGGCCCTGTCCGGTACGGCGGCCCGGCTCGCCGCAGAGCGCACGGAGCCGGACGATCTCGTACCACTGAGGCGTACGGCCGAGGAGTTGACGCAGGCGGCCGATGCGGCGGCCCGCAGTCGTGTGTACGGCCGCTTCCATGTGGAGCTGGCCGCCGCGGCGCAGTCCGCCCGCCTCACCCGGGAACAGATCGCGCTGCAGACCGAGATCGGTGCGCTGCTGTGTCTTGTGCTCGGGGACGACGAATATCGTGAAGAGGTGGCGGACCGTCACCGCTCCGTGATCTCGGCCGTGCAGGATGGGGACCGTGAAACGGCCAGGGAACTGGCCGAGCGGTGCGTCCAGGACTCCACGGCGCGGCTCGTCGCCCTGCGCCTGGCCCTGTAGGCGTCGCGACCGGTCCCGGTCCGCTGGAGGGCGCCCATGAGCCTCGCGACGGCAGCAGTCGGTACGGCATCCGAGGTCGCGGCAGCGGTCCGCTCCGCCCTGGAGAGCGTTTTCGACGCCGTGGCCGCCACCCGCACCGACACCGAGGAGCTGCTGGCCCGGGTGGCCGCAGAGAGCCGCCGCCCCGCGACCGTCGACCTCGCCGCACTGCGCCCCGGTCTCCATCTGCGCCTGGCCCGCACCGAGTTGGTCTCCGGCGTCGGCTTCGTCGCCGCTCCGGGGCTGCTCACCGACGTACCGGCCTGGCTGGAGTGGTGGCAGAGCGGCTCCGACGGCGATGTACGGCCGCTGCTGCTGGACCTCGATCCCGAGCAGTCGGCGTACGCGGACTACACGCACTGGGACTGGTTCGCCCTGCCCCGCGACACCGGGGAGCGTGCGGTGGCCGGGCCGTATGTCGACTATCTCTGCTCCGACGAGTACAGCCTCACGCTGTCGGCGCCGGTGCAGATGGAGGGACGGTTCGCCGGAGTGGCCGCGGCGGACGTGTATCTGCGGCACTTCGAGGCGGCCGTGCTGCCGATGCTCCGCCGACTGCCCGGGCCGGCCCATCTGGTGAACGCCCGCGGGCGGGTGACCGCCTCCGCCGACCCCGCCCATCTCGCCGGGTCCCTCACGAAGGGGCCGGATTTCGCCGCCGTGCTGCGGCGGGCGCGGCCCGGACGGTTTCGCGGACTGCGGCTGGTCCCCTGCCGGGACATCCCCCTCGTGCTGGTCGTCTCCCCGCGCTGATCCCGGTGGCGGTCAGGCCTCGGGGGCCGGTACCACCCTCAGGTGCGCCGCCGTGTGCCGGGGCTTGCGGGCTCTGGGGCGGGCGGGTCGGGTCTCCCGCAGTACCAGCGTCATCCGTGTGTACCCCATGTCCTGCAGCGTCCTCGGGGTCTCGTCCACCACACGGCAGTCGGTGGCGCCCCAGCGCGGATCGGGGTGCGTCAGGGGGCGTACGGCGCCGTCGTGCGCCACGGCCTGTTCGCCGACCGCGCGGATCCAGTGCGGCAGGCCCTGCCGGTAGGCGGCCTCCATGATCGGGTCCTGGGCGATGTCGCGGCGGATGGACTGCAGTCCGTGGTCGTGGCCGTAGCGCTCGACGGCGGCCGCGAAGCGCGCGAGCATCGGCAGGCACCAGCTGGACTCGTGCTCGCCCAGGACCGTGCCCGCATCGGGGTGGAACAGCACGAATCTGAGGAAGTTGTCGCCGGGCATCGCCGTCGGATGCGGGCTCACCTCACGGAAAAGTGACGCGAAAGCATTGTTGGACAGAACGACGTCCCAGCGGTGGTCGAGGACGACGGACGGAAACGGAACGGCCTCCAGGAGGGTGGCGTAGTCCTGCAGATACGCCTGGGCCTCGAGACTCTCGGGGACGGGCCGCGGTGCCGGACGCTGCCCTCCTGCCTGATATGCCATCGGGAGGTCACCCCTCTTGCCTCTGCGGCCTTCACGCGGCGCCTTGATCCTGCGGCCCCGGGTCGAGTCGTGTCAACTATCGTGGCATTTCATGCTTGTTGACGGCTGAATTTGGCCACAGTTGTGGCGACACCTGGATGTGAGTTCGAACTACCCGGTAATCTCCGTCGGGTTCACGGCAACCGCTTGTGAGAAGCCTGTGAGAAACGTAGGAGATCTGTCGGTGACGGATGGCTTCGAGAGTCCGGGCACCACGGCCACGACCGCTGCACTGCCGGCCGTCGTCGCCCGCGTCACCGCGCTCGCCGACCGGCTCGGCGTGCCGCACGCGGAGGTCTTCGACACCGGGCGCCTGTCCGCCGCCTCGGGGGTTCCCGAGCCCGTGGTCAGAGCCCTGCTGAGCGGCCGTCCCGCGGGCGAGCCCGATGTGCAGGAGCGGTTTCTGCAACGGCTCGATCTGCTGCGGCGCACCCGGCTCAAGCCCAACGGTCGCAAGTACACCCAGCAGGAGATCGCCGACGGTGCGGGCATGTCGCGCCAGCAGGCGGGCGCGCTGATCAACGGCGACCGGCGGCCCACCATGGAGCACTGCGACGCCATCCAGCGCTTCTTCCGGGTGCACGCCGGATTCCTCACGGCCGAGGACCCCGAGGCCCTCACGGGCGCCCTGCAGGGCACGGAGCAGGAACTGCTGCACAAGCTCGCCGAGCGGGAGGCGGCCGCGGCCGCCGACGACCCGCTGGAGCGGCTGCTGCAGGACCACGGCGTCCGCGGAATCGCCTGGCGGGCCGCACAACTGCCCACCGACCAGCACCGCGACAAGGTCGCGGAGTGGCTGGACATGCTCCTGGAGAGCGTCAAGCGGCCCGAGTCGTGAGCCTGGGGAGAGCTGTGGGCATCGGAAGGGACATGCGCCGCCTGTGCGGCGAGCTGGTCGCGGAGCTCACCCTTGCCGCACCGGCGCCGCCCGAGGACCTGTACGGCGCGCTGTGCGAGGCGATGAGCAGACGGCGCGGCCGGCCGGTGCACTTCCGCACGGCCGCCTTCCCGACCGGCACGGCGAGCGGGCTGTGGCTCGACATGACCGACCAGGACCTCGTCGTGATCGAGGAACGGACCGCGCCGGACCACCAGTTGGTGATTCTCGGACACGAGCTGTGGCACATGAAGGCCGGCCACTGCGGCCATCACGTCGAGGGCGCCCGGGTCGCGGCCCGGCTGCTCAGCGACGACGCGGACCTGCGGGACACCGTCCGCACGGTGGCCGCCCGCAGCCGTTTCGACCTCGCCGAGGAGCGGGAGGCCGAGTCCTTCGGCCTGCTGCTGGCCAGCAGATGCCGTACGTGGCTGGCGGGTTCGGGGGTGCGGGGGCCGGTGCAACGCGATCATCTGGCGGGGCGGATCGAGGCGTCGCTCGGGTATCTGGGGCCGCAGGGCTAGCGGCGGACGAACGGCACGGGTGCGCGCATCACCGGCTCTGCGTGCTGTTCTTCACCGGCCGGCGCAGCACGCCCCTGATGCGCCACCACAGCTTGCGGGCACGGGGAGTCCTGGTGGAGTAGCCGGTGCTGAACCTGAGGTCGTCCGCGGTGCGCCCCAGGGGTGTCCCTTCGGGCGAGTACCGCGGTGGCATGTCACGTTGCACTGCGTTCGCTCGCCTCCCTCAGATCCCGTTCCACCTTACGGTTGCGGGCCGTGTCCGGCCGGCCTGCGGTGCTGCCCGGCCGCCCCCCGACGAGGAGTTCGCGCCAGTGTTCCCGGCTCCAGTCGGCCGGATGCGTGGTCGACGTGAACTCCTCGACCAGGGACACGAACCGCGCGGGGTCGCTGTGAAACGGGAAATGGCCCGCCTGTTCGAAGATCTCCAGACGGCTGCCCGGCATCGCCTCGTGCGCCCCGTACGCGTGCCGCACCGGCACCACGCTGTCCCGGTCGCCCCACAGCAGCATGGTGGGCATGCCCTCGGTGAGATAACACCGGTCGAGCATGGTGACGACCTGGCCGCGCCAGTCGACGACCGCGCGCAGGGTGCGGATGAACGCGTTGCGGGAGGTCTCGTCCGGCAGGGCGTCGACGAGGGTGAGCAGTTCGGGTGCGTCCTGGCCGAGATCGGTGTCCAGGAGCTTCATCAGACGCACCGCCAGCCCCACTTGCAGCCGCATCCCCGGCAACCGCAGCGTCGACAGCATCAGATGGGCGCCGGGCAGGGAGACCAGCCGCAGCACGGGATTGACCTCGCGTCCCACCCCGCCCGCGCTCACCAGGATGAGCCGCTCGGTGCGCTCGGGGAACTGGTAGGCGAACTGCATGGCCACGCCCCCGCCCAGCGAGTGCCCGACCAGCGTCGCCGACTCGATGCCGAGCGTGGTGAGCAGGTCCCGCACGCCGTTCGCGTACGCGGCCACCGAGTAGTCGGCGCGCGGTTTGTCGGAAGCGCCGTGGCCGAGCAGGTCGGGCGCGATCACGGTGTGCGTGCGGGCCAGGTCGGGGATCAACTCGGCCCAGGTCGCGGAGGAGTCGCCGATGCCGTGGATGAGCACCAGCGCCGGGCCCTCGCCCGCCATGCGGAAGGCGCGCCGGTATCCGTGCACCACGCGGTACTGCAACTCGAGTTCTGCGTCGCCCACCGGGCGCAGTCGTACGGCGCGCACCGGGCGCCGTCGTGGGACGTCGACCACGCACTCGCCTCCCCTTTCCAGGGCCGCGCGAAAGCGGCCGAAAGCCCTTGTCCTCCAGCGTAGAACTGCTTTCCCACAAGGGATTTCGAGGACGTTTCGCCTCCGCTAAGCGGGCGAACCGACAGGTGCCCGGACCCCATTGTCAGTGGCGGGCGGCAAGCTGGAGTCGCGCCCCCTTGTGCGGGGTGCGACCGACGACGCCGACGCGGGGAGAGCCGACCGATGCCCACTGCCGTACTGACCGACCGCGAGCGCACCGCCGTACAGGCCTACCTGCGGCTCTTGCACACCGTACGAGCCGCGTTCGACGGTCCCCCCGGCTCCCCGCGACCACCCGTCGTACCGCCCGCCGTGCTCGCCGAGGCGGAGCAGGCACTGGCGGCCGCGGGACTGGCGGGGAACGAGGAGGAGTTCTTCCGACTGCTGCAGAGCTGGTGCCCGGAGCCCTGACGGCCGGCGGCCGCCGGGCGGGGGCTCAGCGGGTGTGCGGCACCGCGATCACCGTCGCCACCAGCCCCCGCCAGAGCCGACACCCGAAGCCCCGACAGCCCGCGGCCGCCAGGCAGGGACTCAGCGGCTGTGCGGCACCGCGATCACCGTCGCCACCAGCCCCCGCCAGAGCCGACACCCGAAGCCCCGACAGCCCGCGACCGCCAGGCAGGGACTCAGCGGGCGTGCGGCACCGCGATCGCCGTCGCCACCAGCCCCCGCCAGAGCCGACACCCGAAGCCCCGACAGCCCGCGGCCGCCAGGCAGGGACTCAGCGGGTGTGCGGCACCGCGATCGCCGTCACCACCAGCCCCGCCAGAGCCGACACCCGAAGCCCCGACAGCCCGCGGCCGCCAGGCAGGGACTCAGCGGGCGTGCGGCACCGCGATCGCCGTCGCCACCAGCCCCCGCTGGACGGTCCACCGGCCCTCGAAGTGCCCGAGCCGACGGCCGCCGACCAGCGGACCGGGGACGAGGAGTTCGGCGCGGAAGCCGCCGTGCAGCCGCTCGTCGGGGTCGACGAAGACCTCGATGTCGGCCTCGGTGAACTCCAGCCACAGTCCGGTGAGGGGGAACCACGCCTTGTAGACCGATTCCTTGGCGCTGAACAGCAGCCGGTCCCAGTGGACCTCGGGATGCCGCACGGCCAGGCGGCGCAGCCTGCCCGCCTCGGCGGGCAGGGACACGGCGTCCAGGACGCCCTCCGGGAGCGGCCGGTGGGGTTCGGCGTCGATGCCGACGGAGGCCAGGTCGGTGGCGCGGACCAGGGCGGCAGCGCAGTAGCCGTCGCAGTGGGTCATGCTGCCGACCAGGCCGGGCGGCCAGCCCGGTGCCCCGCGTTCGCCGGGCAGCAGGGGCTGCGCGGGCACGCCGAGCTTCTCCATGGCGCGGCGCGCGCAGGCCCGTACGAGGGCGAACTCGCGGCGGCGCTTGTAGACGGCCTGCGCGACGGCCGCCGCCTCCTCGGGGTACAGCGGTGCGGGCTCGCTCCCGTCGTCGCCGTGAGCCTCCACGGCCACCACGTCGTCCGGCAGCAGTTCCTCGATCACCGGACTCCGGCCTCCTTGGGCAGCACGCGTCGCAGTCTCCCCGGCGGCTGCGGCCGCTTGCGCCATTCGCGGGGATAGCCGACGGACACCTCCTCGAAGCGGACACCCTCGTGCCAGGTGGTCCGCGGGATGTGGAGGTGCCCGTACACCATGGTCTCGACGCGGAAGCGGCGGTGCCAGTCGGCGGTCAGTTCGGTGCCGCACCACATGGCGAACTCCGGGTGCCACAGGACGTCGCAGGGGTGCCGGTCCAGCGGGTAGTGGTTGACCAGGACGGTCGGCAGATCGGCGGGGAGGGCGGCGAGCCTGCCCTCGGTCTCGGCGACCCGGGCCCGGCACCAGGCCTCGCGGCTCGGATAGGGGTCGGGGTGCAGCAGGAACTCGTCGTTGCACACGATGCCGGTGCCGTGCGCGTACTTGAGGCCCTGCTCCTTGGTGGTGCAGCCAGCCGGCAGGAACGAGTAGTCGTAGAGGAGGAAGAGCGGTGCGACGGCCACCGGGCCGCCCTGGCCCTCCCACACCGGGTAGGGGTCCTCGGGGGTGGTCACGCCGAGTTCGCGGCACATGGCGACGAGGTGCTCGTAGCGGGCGACGCCGCGCAGGGTGACGGGGTCCTTCGGATGGGTCCACAGCTCATGGTTGCCCGGCGCCCAGATCACCTTGCGAAAACGGCTCGCGAGCGTCTTCAGGGCCCAGCGGATGTCGGCCACGTTCTCCGAGACGTCGCCGGCCACCAGCAGCCAGTCCTCGTCCGACTCGGGGCGCATCGCCTCGACCAGGGCGCGGTTCTCGGCGTATCCGATGTGCAGGTCGCTGATGGCCAGCAGTTGTCCGGCACCACCGGCCGTCGACGTCACCTGTCGCCCCCTCCGTACACGCAGCGCATCCGCGGACTCACGAATGGGACCACGAGAACACATTTCCCGGCTCACCGACAAGGCGGCAAGATCGTTGAATCCGTAACACGTACGTTGCACGCGCGGCCTCCGGGAAGCCGTATGATCGCCCCAACACCACCGCCGGGAACTTCCCTTCATTCAAGGGCGGTTTGGTGACCCTCCATCTCCCCTGCCCGGGCACGGGCTGCTCAGCCGTGCCCGCGAACCGTGAAAGGACGGCCCTGCATGGTCTCTCGCGTACGCGTCTGGCTCAACCGCACGTACGCGGAGAACGTGTTCTTCATGGATCAGCTGCGGCGAAATCCCAGCGATCGCGCCGTCGAGATCCATGCGACGCACGGGGACGCGGACTCCCCCGTGCTGGCCGCCGCCGACACCGCCGATCTGGAGCCGGAGGGCCTGTCCCCGGCCGCGTACGTCGAGTACGCCCTCGACCAGTGCCAGCGGCGCGGCATCGACGTGTTCGTGCCCCGGCTGCAGCAGGCGGCGATCGTGGCGCACCGCGCCGACTTCGAGGCGGTCGGTACGGCGCTGCTGGCGCCGCCTCCGGAGGCGGTGGCCGTCTTCCACGACAAGGTGATCGCGTACGAGGCGGTGCAGGCGATCGGGGTGCCGGTGCCGCCGTGGTGGCGGGTACGGACCGCTGCTGAACTCGTCGCCGCTGTGGAGGAGTTGGAGGCGGGCGGGCACAAGGCGTGCTTCAAGCCGGCGTCCGGCGCGGGCGGCGTGGGCTTCCGTGTGATCACGCGCGCCCCCTTCTCGCTCGTTCACCTCAACGGCTTCCCGGGCCCGCATGTGCCGCTGGATCTGGTCGTGGAGGCGCTGCGGCAGGCCGACGAGCCCGTCGACTGGCTGGTGATGCCGCGTCTGGAGCAGCCGGAGGTGTCGGTGGACTGCCTCACCGGTCCGGACAACCGGGTGCGGCTGGCGATCGGGCGCACCAAGAACGGGCGGCGGCGCGGGTTCACGCTGCACGAACAGTGGCTGGAGCCGGCGCGGCGGATCGCGGAGGGGTTCGGGCTGCACTATCTGTCCAACATCCAGTTCCGGATGTTCGGCGACGAGCCGGTGTTGATGGACGTCAACACGCGGCCCGCGGGCGGATTGCACCAGCTGTCGCTGTGCGGGGTCAACGCCCCTTGGGCGGCTGTGCAGTTGGCTCTCGGCGAGGACCCGGGCGAGATGGCTCCGCCGTTCCTGGGGCAGGACTACACGGTGGTGTCGGGGCCGCGGCAGCTCCGACCGGTGTCGCTGCCGCAGCAGCGCGCCCACGAGTCCGAGCCCCTGCTGCCGGCCGTACTTGCACCGGTCGACTCCGTCGAGGTCTCGGCTCAGGTCCTGCCGCTCTAGGCCCGCGCCTCTGAAGAAGCTCACCGGTATGGACCAATTCCGCGTCAGGTATTGACAGCGGGATTGGTCCATACCAACTTGTGTTGCGCAGTTCTCTGCATCCCGTGCACTCCCGAACACCCCCATTCCTCCTGGGAGATCGCGTGCGCAACACACTCGGACGTCACAGACGTCGGCTTCTTGCTCTGCTCGGCTCCGCTGCTCTCGCGCTCGCCGGAGCCATCGCTCTTCCCGGTACGGCCCAAGCGGCCAACATCCTGACCAATCCCGGCTTCGAGTCGGGCAGCCTCTCCCCCTGGACCTGCACCGGCAACCTCGGTTCGGTCGTCTCCTCCCCCGTGCACGGCGGCTCCAAGGCCCTGCAGGGGGCGGTGACCGACAGCGACAACGCTCAGTGCACCCAGACCGTCTCCGTACAGCCCAACACGACGTACAGCCTCACCGGTTGGGTGCGTGGCAGTTACGTCTACCTGGGCGTGACCGGCGGTGCGTCGAACTGGACGACCTCCCCGTCGGCGTACAGCCAGCTGTCCGTCTCGTTCACCACGGGTGCCTCGCAGACCAGCGCCACGATCTACGTCCACGGCTGGTACGCCCAGGGCACCTACTACGCCGACGACATCAGTCTCGACGGCCCCGGCGGCGGTGGCGGCGGTTCGGACACCCAGGCGCCGACCGCGCCGACCGGGCTGACCTCCACCGGCAGGACCTCGTCGAGCGTGTCGCTGCAGTGGAACGCCTCGACGGACAACGTCGGCGTCACGGCGTACGACATCTACAGCGGCTCCAACAACGTGCTCAGCGTCTCCGGTACGACCGCCACGGTCAGCGGGCTCTCGCCGAGCACGTCGTACACCTTCACCGTCAAGGCGCGGGACGCGGCCGGGAACACCTCCGGGGCCTCCAACGCCGTCTCCGTCACCACGGATGCGGGCGGCGGTGGCGGCACCGGGTTCAAGCAGGCCGCGCCCTATCTGTACGAGGGCTGGGGCGACCCGCCGAACCCGTCGACGGTGATGAGCGCGACCGGCATCAAGTGGTTCACCATGGCCTTCGTGCTGGACTCCGGCGGCTGCACCCCGGCCTGGGACGGCAGCCGGCCGCTGACCGGAGGCGCCGACCAGTCCGCGATCAACGCCGTCCGCTCGGCCGGCGGTGACATCGTGCCGTCGTTCGGCGGCTGGCAGGGCAGCAAGCTCGGCGCCAACTGCTCCTCCGCGAGCGCGCTCGCCGGGGCCCTGCAGAAGGTGATCGACGCCTACTCGCTCAAGGCGATCGACATGGACATCGAGAACTCCGACGAGTTCGAGAACGAGGCCGTCCAGGCGAAGATCCTCACCGCCCTGAAGACGGTCAAGGCCAACAACCCCGGCCTGAAGACCATCGTCACCTTCGGCACCTCGACGACCGGCCCGACGTACTACGGCAACCGGCTCATCGAGCAGGCGCAGTCGCTGGGCGCCGACATCGACGTCTTCACCATCATGCCGTTCGACTTCGGCGGCGGCTCCGACATGTACGGCAACACCGTGAACGCGGCGGAGGGCCTGAAGGCCAAGCTGAAGTCGACGTTCGGCTGGGACGACGCCACCGCCTACTCCCACATCGGGATCTCGGGCATGAACGGCCTGTCCGACCAGCAGGAGACCACCACTCCGGCGATCTGGACCCAGATCAAGGACTGGGCGAACAGCCACCACATCGCCCGGCTCGCCTTCTGGTCGGTCAACCGCGACCGTCCGTGCCCCGGCGGCGGCGTGGTGAGCAACTGCTCCGGCATCAGCCAGAACAACTGGCAGTTCACCTCGATCACGGCCGGGTTCACCGGCTGAGGAGCAAGGGAGGAGGCCGGAAGAAGGGCTGGCGCCCGGGCCCCCGCGGCGGGAAGAATCTTGTCCCGCCGCGGGGGCCTTCCCGTGGTTCGACGTGACGGGAATCGGGGGCGGCGCAGGCGTGAGGACGAGGATCGCAGCCGCCTGGTGTCTGTTGCTCCTCCTCACGCTCGGCCTCGCCGCCTGCGGGGTGCCCGGCGAGTCGGGCTCGGGGGCGGGGCTGAGTCAGGCCGCCTTGGAGGCGTCGATCCGCAACGACCGCAAACACCTCTTCGACGGGTCCCTCACCTACACCCCGGACGTCTCGATGTCCGTCGGTGGACGTCTGACCTACGCCGTCGTCCTCACCGCGCGCGGCGAGAAGTCGGCGCGCCGCGCCGCGCAGGCCGCCCTGGAGACCCGGGTCTTCCGGGTGGGCGGATGGCAGGGCGCCGGGCTGTCGGCGGACGGCCCGGAGGTGAAGACGGTGTTGCACGGCCCGCAGAGGCAGGCCATCGGGGCGCCGGGCGAGAACGCCCAGTGGCAGTGGAGCGTGTCGGCCGACGAGCCTGGCGACTACGACCTCGCTCTCACCGTCATCACCTACCAGGGTGAGACGAGCCGTGCCCTGGAGACCCTCAGCCCACCGATCAAGGTCCATCTGAAGGTGTACAACACCTGGTCGCACCGCTTCACCTCGATGCGGAACTGGCTGTACACGGCGGCGGGCATCTCCGGCGCCCTCGTCGGCATCTTCGCGCTCCGGGCTCCCCTGACCGAACTCGTACAAGGACGGCGGGAAGCCCGGAAGCAGCGCGACGAGAACCGGGACGGCTATATGTGAGCGGGTCTCAGAAGCGGCCCGAGCCCCGGTACAGCTCCAGCTCGCCCTCCAGCTCGACGGCGAGCACGGTCGCGTAGGGGTCCAGATCCGCCTGTGCCGGCGGGTCGATCCACAGCACGCCCACCGCGTCGTGCAGACCGCCGACCACCCGGTGACCGAGCTCGGTGCCGGTGCCCACCACGCTGACCTTGCGGACCTTCGTGGCCAGACCGCGGACGCCGATGTCGGCGCGGGGGATGTCGAACAGAGTGAGGTAGAGGGTGCGGCGGTCGGCGGAGAGGGTGCTGGGGCCGTAGTGGTGCCCGGCGGGCAGCCCGCGGACCGTTCCGTACACGGCATCCGCGTGCTTGCGGATCCACTCCCCCAGGCCCTCCAGCCGTTCGACCTGCGGCTGCGGGATGGTGCCGTCCTCCATCGGGCCGACGTCCAGAAGCAGATTCCCGCCGCCGCCGATCGTCTCCGTGAAGTAGCGGATCAGCTGGGCGAGCGACTTGTGGTTGTGGTCGTGGTGCTGGTACCCCCACGAGTCGTTGATCGTCAGGCAGAGCTCCCAGGGGCCGTCCGGCGGCACGATGGGGGCGCCCTGCTCCGGCGTCGCGTAGTCGCCCTCGCTGAGCATGCGGGCGTTGAAGACGACATCGGGGACGTACGAGCGGATCAGCGCGGCCAACTCCGGGATGCGCCACTGCTCCTCGCTGCGGTCCCACTCGCCGTCGAACCACATCAGGTCGGGCCGGTAGCGGGAGGCCAGTTCGCGGATCTGACCGTCCCGATAGGCGATGAAACGCTCCCAGGCGTCCAGGTCCTCGTCCTCGGCGGCGACCTCCGAGTAACGGTTGTCCTCCTGTTCCGGCGGGCGGCCCGGCTTGCGGGTGGACGCGTAGTCGGGGTGGTTCCAGTCGGAGTGGGAGTAGTAGAAGCCGACCTTGAGGTCCTTCTCCCGCAGGGCCTCGGCGTAGGGGCCGAGGTAGTCCTTGCCGAGGTTGAGGTTGCCGTACTCCGTGTCCCACAGGGCCACGCCGTCGTGGTGACGTGACGTCAGGACCGCGTACTTGGCGCCCGCCCGGGCGAACAGGTCCGCCCAGGCCTTCGGGTCGTACTTGGCGCCGGTGAAGCGCTCCAACTGGGACATGTACCGGTCGTGCGGCACGATGTCGTCGTAGAACGACCAGGACTCCTGGACGCCGTCGACGGCGTAGATGCCCCAGTGGATGAAGATCCCCAACTTGGCGTCGGTGAACCAGGGTTGCATGGCCATGCGTCAGCCCCTCCGCAGCCGGAGGGTCAGGATCTGGAAGGGGCGCAGCGTCACCGGGACGGCTCCCTCGACGAGCTCCGCGTCCTCCAGCGGGCGCTCCAGCAGGTCGGTGACCTGGGCGCCGGCCAGCGGGAAGCCGGTGCGCAGGACGCCCTGGGCGCGGCCGCCGCGGGACTCGTAGAGCCGGACGACCACGTCGCCGGACTCGTCGTCGGCCAGCTTCACGGCCTCGACCGTCACGCCCTCGCCGTCCACCGAGACGACCGGCTCCGGCGCACCCGCCGAATCGGCCACCCGGAGGGGGAGGTTGAGGGCGTAGCCCTCCGCGACCGCGTCCTCGATGCTCGCGCCGGGCAGCAGGGAGTAGACGAAGCGGTGGCGGCCCTGGTCGGCCTCCGGGTCCGGGATGCGCGGGGCGCGGACCAGGCTGAGGCTGACGCGGGTCGTCGTACCACCGTCCTCGCGGACCGTGCGGGAGACGTCGTGGCCGTAGGTCGAGTCGTTGATGACCGCGACGCCGTAGCCGGGCTCGGCGATGTGCACCCAGCGGTGTCCGGAGACCTCGAAACGGGCCGCCTCCCAGCTGGTGTTGGTGTGCGTGGGCCGCTGGATGTGGCCGAACTGGATCTCCGCGGAGGAGTGCGGGGCGCGGATGTCGACCGGGAAGCCCGCCTTGAGGATCTTCTCGGCCTCGTGCCAGTCGATGTCCGTCTCGAAGTCGATGCGGGGGCTGCCGGCGCGCAGGGTGATCGTCTGGGTGAGCCTGGAGCCCTTGCCGAAGCTGCGCTCGACTCGGATCGCGCCGAGCAGCGGGTCCTCCTCGACGACGGTGACCGAGTCGGCGTCCAGCAGGTCCGTGTAGCGGTTCTTGTAGTGCTTGTCGATGTCCCAGGCGTCCCAGTAGTTCGGGAGGTCGGTGTGCAGGCGCAGCAGGTTGCCCCGGTCGGCGAGGACCTCGCGGCCGGCCCGCAGGTCCCGTACGGACGCCAGGGTGCCGTCCTCGGCCACCTCGACGCGGACCAGGCCGTTGTCGAGGACCCGTCCGGCCACCGTCACGGGCTGCGGCGGCTCGGCGGCCGTAAGCGGAGCGCTGCCGCTCGCGGGCACCTCGACATACGCCGGGGCGCCCTCGGCCGTACGCACGACCTCGGCCCGGTCGAAGGGGCTGGTGTTGAAGACCCGCGCCGTGCCACCCCCGAGCGCGGCGATCGCCTCGGCCGTCAGCTCCTCCAACTCCGTTGCCACCCGGGCATATTCGGCCTCCGCCTCGCGGTGCACCCAGGCGATCGACGAGCCCGGCAGGATGTCGTGGAACTGGTGGAGCAGGACCGTCTTCCACAGCCGGTCCAGCTTCTCGTACGGGTAGGAGTAGCCCGGCGCGTGCAGTGCGGCCGTGGTCGCCCACAGCTCGGCCTCGCGCAGGCGGTGTTCGGAGCGGCGGTTGCCCTGCTTGGTGCGGGCCTGGGAGGTGTAGGTGGCGCGGTGCAGCTCCAGGTAGAGCTCGCCGTTCCAGACCGGGGCGTCCGGGTACTCCTCGCGGGCCTTGGCGAAGAAGTCGTCCGGGTGCTCGACGACGACCTTGGGCGAGCCCTCCAGGTCGGCGAGCCTGCGGGCGCGTTCCATGATCTCGCGGGTGGGGCCGCCGCCGCCGTCGCCCCAGCCGAAGGGGGCCAGGGAGCGCGTTCCGGCGCCCTTCTCGGCGTAGTTGCGGACCGCGCGGTCCATCTCCTCGCCGCTGAAGCGGGCGTTGTAGGTGTCGACCGGCGGGAAGTGGGTGAAGATGCGGGTGCCGTCGATGCCCTCCCACCAGAAGGTGTGGTGGGGGAACGTGTTGGTCTGGTTCCAGGAGATCTTCTGGGTGAGGAACCACTCGTTGCCGGCGAGCTTGGCGAGCTGGGGGTAGGCCGCGTTGTAGCCGAAGGAGTCCGGCAGCCAGACGCCCTTGGTCTCGATGCCGAAGTGCTCGATGAAGAACCGCTTGCCGTGGATGAGCTGGCGGGCGATGGCCTCGCCGCCGGGCAGGTTGCCGTCGGACTCGACCCACATGCCGCCGACCGGCGCCCACTGGCCCTTCTTCACGGACTCCTGGATGCGCGCCCAGACCTTGGGGTAGTTGTCGCGCACCCACTCGTACTGCTGGGCCTGGGAGCAGGCGAAGATGAAGTCGTCGTACTCGTCGGCGAGTGCGGTGACGTTGGAGAAGGTCCGAGACGTCTTGCGCTTGGTCTCGCGGATGGGCCACAGCCAGGCCGAGTCGATGTGCGCGTGGCCGACACCGGAGACGGTGTGGGCGCTGGCGTGCGCGGGCTTGGCGAGGACGGGGGCGAGCACCGCGCGGACGGCGGCGGCACTGCCCGCCACGTCGTCCAGGTCGAGGACGTCCATGGCGCGGTCCAGGGCGTGCAGGATCTCGTGGCGGCGCGGCTCGTGCTCGCCGAGGTGGACCATGAGCTCGCGCAGCACCTGGAAGTCCAGGTCGAGGTGGAAGACCTCCTCGTCGAGGACGGCGAGGTCGGCGCGCTGGAAGGTGTACAGCGGCTTGTCGCCCGCTGTCAGCACGTCACCGAGGGGCGTGGGCTCGGCGAAGTTGTTCGCCAGGATGTCCGGGTTCGAGGCCGCCTCCACCAGGTAGTCGATCTCCTCGCCGCCCGTGGCCGGGTTGGCGATCGGCACGTACTGGTTGAGCGGGTTGACCGCCTTCAGCGGTGTCCCGTCGGTGAGGTGGACCAGGGCCTCGGCCTGGTTGCCCGGCCAGTCGCCGACGAAGCCGAGGTCGATGACGGCCTCCACACGCCGGCCGGCCCACTCGGCGGGCACCTGCCCGCGCATCCGGAACCAGGTCGTGCCCCAGGGCGGGCCCCACGGGGTGCCCATCGCGAAGGGCTCGTAGGACGCGGCCGCGGCCTCCTCGAAGGGGACCGGCTCGCCCGGCGCCTGCCAGGCCTCGACCGTCAGGGGGACGGTGGCCGCGTAGATCGCGGTCTTGATGCGCTGGTTGTGGAGGCGCTCGGCGCGCTCCTCGATCCGGCGGCGTTCGTCGTGCATGAGAGGTCTCCAGAGAGAGGGCGGCGAGGGCGCAAGGTGCTGGAAAGCGCTTTCCGCCGGAGCTTACTTCAGGTAGGAAAGGCCCGGGTGTACGGCCGTGTAGCCCTCGACCAGCCGTCGGGCCACGTTCACGGAGTCGACCAGCGGGTGCAGCGCGAAGGCCTTCACGGCCGTGGTGCGGGAGCCGGACTCGGCGGCGGCGAGGACCTCGCGCTCGACGGCCTTGACGGCGCAGACCAGGCCGGTGGCGTGCTCGGGCAGCGGGGCGACGGCGACCGGGTGCGCACCGTTGGCGTCGACCAGGCAGGGGACCTCGATGACGGCCTCGGAGTCGAGCACCGAGAGGGTGCTGCGGTTGCGGACGTTGAGGATCAGCGTGGTGCGTTCGTCGCGGGCGATGGCCCGCATCAGGGCGAGGGCGACCTTCTCGTAGCCGCCGGAGAGGTCGTCGGCGTCGCGTTCACCGGCACCGGCGGTCTCGCGGTTCTCGGCCATGTACGTGGCCTCGCGCTCGGCGCGGGTGCGGTCCCAGGCGGCGAGGGCGTGGGCGCCGGGGTCGCGCATCTCCTCGTAGAAGTGGGCCTGCTGGTCGCGCAGGAAGGCGCCGCGGGTCTTCTCGGCCTGCTGGTAGGCGCGGACGGCCTCGCGGTTGAAGTAGTAGTAGTGCAGGTATTCGTTGGGGATCGCACCGAGGGACTGGAGCCAGTCGACGCCGAAGAGCTTGCCCTCCTCGAAGGAGCCGAGCAGGTCGGGGTCGGCGAGCAGCCGGGGCAGCTCGTCGCGGCCCGCGATGTGCAGGCCGCGGACCCAGCCGAGGTGGTTGAGGCCGACGTAGTCGATCCAGGCCTCCTTGGGGTTCCCGCCGAGCACCCGGGCGATACGCCGGCCGAGGCCGACCGGTGAGTCGCAGATGCCGATGACGCGGTCGCCCAGGTGCCGGGACATGGCCTCGGTGACCAGGCCGGCCGGGTTGGTGAAGTTGATGACCCAGGCGTCCGGGGCGAGCCGGGCCACCCGCCGGGCGATGTCGACGGCGACGGGGACCGTGCGCAGGCCGTAGGCGATGCCGCCCGCGCCGACCGTCTCCTGGCCGAGGACGCCCTCCGCGAGGGCCACGCGCTCGTCGTTCGCCCTGCCCTCGAGGCCCCCGACGCGGATCGCGGAGAAGACGAAGTCGGCGCCGCGCAGGGCCTCGTCGAGGTCGGTCGTCGCGGTCACCTCGGGGGCGTCGGCGACCTGCGCGGCCTGCTCGGCGAGGACCCGGGTCACCGCGGACAGCCGGCCCGCGTCCAGGTCGTGCAGGACGACCTCGGTGACCCTGCCCTCGCCGCGGTCGCCCAGCAGGGCCCCGTACACGAGCGGCACGCGGAACCCGCCGCCGCCCAGAATCGTCAGCTTCACCCTTGCACCTTTCCTGCCACGACCACCTCGACGCCCGCCTCCTCAAGGGAGGAGCGGGTCGCCGGGTCGACCGGGGCGTTCGTCACCACCACGTCCAGGTCCTGGGGACCGCAGACCTTCGCCATGCCCGTGCCCGGGAACTTCGCCTGGTCGGCGAGGAGGACGACCTTGTCGCTCGCTCTGATCATGGCGCGCTTGACCGGCACCTCGACGACCGTCGTGTCCATCACCTGCCCGCCCGGGCGCACTCCACTGGTGCCGAGGAAGAGCCAGTCGGCGTGCAGCTGGCGCAGGTTGTCCTCGGTGAGGAAGCCGACCAGGGAGCGGTACTCGCGGCGGACCATGCCGCCGAGCAGCACCAGCTCGATGCCCTCGTCGTCGGCGAGCTCCTCGTAGACCACCAGATTGCTGGTGATCACGGTGAGGCGGCGGCCGTGCAGCTGGCGGGCGAGCCGGAAGGCGGTGGTGCCGATGTCGAGCAGCACCGACTGGCCGTCGGCGACCATGGCGGCGGCCCGCTCGGCTATGGCGTCCTTCTCGGACACCCGCACCTCGGCGACCTCGGCGAAGGGCTGGTCGCCCTCCTCCACGACGGCGCCGCCGTGCACACGGGTGAGCAGGCCGTCCTCCTCCAGCTTGACCAGGTCGCGCCTGATCGTGGCGGGGCTCACACCCAGCTGCTCGGAGAGGTCGGTCACAGCCGCGGGCCCGCCGGAGCGCAGGGCCCGCAGGATGAGTTGGTGTCGTCGTTCTGCCAGCACGGCGTGAACACTACTCGTCATCTTCAATCAAATCCATGCTCAGTTCTGCTCGGGTATTGACCAATCTCATGGATCAGCGCACGATTCCGGTCATCGAAAATGACGAGTTTTGACGAGAGGCTGTTTCGCGTGGACGACGACAGGCCCGACGTGCTCCTGACCGGGCTGCTCTTCTACGATCTCGTCCTCACCGGGCTCGGGAAGCCGCCGACACCGGGCGAGGAGATCTGGACGGGCGGGATGGGCTGCGGCCCCGGCGGCATCGCGAACCTCGCGGTGGCCGCGTCCCGGTTCGGCCTCAGCACCTCGCTGGCCACGGTCTTCGGCGACGACTTCTACGGCGAGTACTGCCGTGACGTCCTGTGCGACCAGGAGGACATCGACCTCTCGCTTTCCCGCACCGCGGACGGCTGGCCCACCCCCGTCACCGTCTCGCTCGCCACCGGCCACGACCGGGCTCTCGTCACCCACGGCCAGGCACCCCCGTACTCGCAGGACACCCTGATGGGTGACCCGCCCGAGGCGCGCACCGCCCTCGTGCACATCGAGGCCGAGCCCCGCGCATGGCTCGCCAAGGCCGCCGCGAACGGCACCCGGATCTACGCCGACGTCGGCTGGGACCCCACCCAGGAGTGGTCCACCGACCTCCTCGACCAGCTGAAGCTGTGCCACGCCTTCCTCCCCAACGAGACCGAGGCGATGGCCTACACCCGCACCGACAGCGCGGTCGCCGCGCTCGGCACGCTCTCCGAGCTGGTACCGGTGGCCGTCGTCACCCGCGGCGGCGACGGCGCCGTGGCCGTCGACCAGACCACCGGCGAGTACGCCGAGGTCCCGGCCCTGGACGTCGACGTCCTGGACGCCACCGGCGCCGGCGACGTCTTCGGGGCGAGCTTCGTCGCGGCCTCGCTCGGCGGCTGGCCCCTTCAGGAACGGCTCCGGTTCGCCGTCCTCGCCGCCGGGCTGTCGGTCCGGCACCACGGCGGGGCGCTCGCCGCGCCCGGCTGGTACGGCGTCGACCGCTGGTGGCGGTCGCTGAAGGACCCCGAACTGCGGCGCGCGTACGGCTTCCTGGCCGACCGGCTCCCGGCCGAGCCCGGACCGCCCGTGCGGCACGCCCCCGTCACCCCGCCCGCCCACACGCCCGTCGGCCCCCACGCCTGAGAACGGCGGCAGCACCCCCTCGAACCCCCTCTCCAGTCGAACAGGAACAACAGGAGTGACCCGTGGACCTTTCTCGTAGAGGCTTCCTCCAGGCCGCCGCGCTCACCGCGGCCGCCTCCGGCCTGACCGTCGCATGCGGCGGCAGCTCGGGCTCGGGCGGCACCAAGAACGGCAAGGACCTCACCTTGTGGTACTGGGGCGGCGCACTCAGCGACAAGGTGGTCGCGGAGGCGAAGACCCACTTCAGCAGCTCGGTCAAGCTGACCTCCGCCTCCATCGGCGGCGACTTCAAGCAGAAGCTCACCACCACCATCGCGGCGGGCACCTCCGTGCCGGACATCACCGGCATCAAGGGCGAGGACATGGCGTCCTTCCTGCCCAACGCCTCCCGCTTCCTCGACCTGAACGACCTCGGCTTCAAGAAGGTCTCGTCCCAGTACCTGGACTGGAAGACCAAGCTCGCCCAGACCAAGGACGGCAAGCAGATCGGCTTCCCGATCGACATCGGCCCGACCGCGCTGTTCTACCGCGAGGACCTGTTCGCCAAGGCCGGCGTGGAAACCGACCCCGCCAAGGTCGCCGCCCTGGTCAAGACCTGGGAGGACTACTTCCAGCTCGGCACCGAGCTGCAGAAGAAGAACCCCGGCACCTACCTGGTCAACAACATCGGCTCCATGTTCGACATGACCGTCGGCCAGGGCACCGAGCGGTTCATCGACAAGAACAACCACTTCATCGGCGACCAGGACCACATCCGCGCCGCATGGACCACGTCGGTGCGCCCCTACACCCTGGGCCTCGACGCCAAGATCAACGACAACACCTGGAACGCCGCCGTCGGCAAGACCCTCCTCACCGAGCTCGGCGCGGCCTGGCACGCGCTGGACATCGAGCAGGCCGCCCCGCAGACCAAGGGCAAGTGGCGGGTGTGCCCGATGCCCGTCGGACCGGCCAACCAGGGCGGCTCCTACCTGGCGCTGCCCAGGCAGTGCCGCAACCCCGAAGAGGCCTTCAAGATCATCAGCTGGATCCTGAGCCCCGCCAACGACGCCCGCGGCTTCACCGACGCCGCCATATTCCCCGCCGCACCGGCCGCGTACTCCATGCCGGCCATGACCGGTCCCGACGCCTTCTTCGGCGGGCAGAAGATCATCGAGGTCTTCGGTCCGGCCGCCAAGGCGGTGCCGCTCGCGTACGAGGCCCCGGCCGACGCGGCTGTCATGGCCCCCTACAAGACGGAACTGACCAACATCGAGGCCAAGGGCAAGAAGCCCGACGACGCCTGGAAGGACGCGGTCAGCCAGGCCAAGCAGATCGCCCGCCGGCAGGGGGTGAGCTGAGGTGTCGTCCCCTCCGGTCACCGGCTCCGCCGAGGTGCCGCAGCGCCTCGGCGGGCCGGTCCCGGCCCGGTTCCGCCCGCGGCGCACCCCGCCCGCGGGCTCCGCTCGGCCCAGGCGGCGCGGGCCGCTGTCGTACTGGCGGCAGTACCTGGCGATCTCGCCGTTCTACCTGATCTTCGCCGCGTTCTCCTTCTTCCCCGTCTTCTACTCGCTGTACCTGGCCTTCCAGCGCTGGGACGGCATGGGCACCATGCAGTTCGTGGGCCTGCAGCAGTTCAGGTTCCTGTGGGACGACCCGGTGTTCTGGCTGTCGATCCGCAACACCCTGGTGATCTGGGTGCTGTCCACCGTGCCCACCCTCTTCGGCGCCCTGATGCTGGCCACGCTGCTGCACTCGGTGCGCCGCTTCAAGGGCTTCTACCGCATCGCGCTGTACGTCCCGAACGTCACCTCGATCGTCGCCGTGGCGATCTTCTTCGGCGCGGTGTTCAGCAACAACTTCGGCCTGGTCAACGCGATCCTGGGCATGGTGGGAATCTCGCCGGTTCCCTGGCTGAGCAACCCGTGGCTGATCAAGCTGGTCATCGCGCTGCTGATGACCTGGCAGTGGACCGGCTACAACATGATCATCTATCTGGCCGGTCTGCAGGCGATCCCGAACTCGATCTACGAGGCGGCGAAGATGGACGGTGCGGGCCCCATCCGCACGTTCTTCCAGATCACGATCCCGATCATGCGGCCGATCATCCTGTTCACCGTCATCATCTCGACCATCAACGGTCTGCAGAGCTTCAGCGAACCCCAGGTCCTGTTCGGCAGCAACGCCGCCAACGCGAACCTCGGCGGTCCGGGCCAGGCGGGTCTGACCACCTTGCTCTACTTCTACCAGTCGGCCTTCCTCAACAACGACTACGGCTACGGCGCGGCCATCGTGTGGGCCTTCTTCGTACTGATCATCATCCTCGTCGCCGTCAACTGGCGCATCACCACACGAGGGAGGAAGGCATGACGGCAGTGGACACCGCGCGGCCGGCCACGGGCGGCAGGCGGCGGCGCCGCCCCAGGGGCCTGACGGCGCACATCATCCTCGTCGTGGCCGTCCTGGTCTCGGTCTTCCCCTTCGCGTGGACGATCGTCATGGCGACCAACACCACCCAGGACATCTACAAGAGCCCGCCGAAGTTCACCTTCGGCTCCCATCTGCTGGAGAACATCCGGCATGTGCTGAACACCATCGATTTCTTCGGGTCGATGCTCAACACGGTGATGGTCGCGACGGTCACCACCGTCCTGGTGCTGTTCATCGACTCCCTGGCGGCCTTCACCTTCGCCAAGTTCGACTTCCCCGGGCGCAAGCTGCTCTTCGGCACGCTGCTGCTGTTCATGATGCTGCCGCTGCAGCTGGCGATCCTGCCGCAGTTCATCCTCATGTCGAAGATCGGCTGGGTGGGCATGCTCAAGGCGCTGGCCCTGCCGTCCCTCGCCAACGCCTTCGGCATCTTCTGGCTGCACCAGTACATCCAGAACGGCGTGCCCGACGAACTCCTCGACGCCGCGCGCATCGACGGCGCCGGGTTCTTCCGCCAGTACTGGAACATCGCGCTGCCGATGATCAGGCCCGCGCTGTCGTTCCTCGCCATCTACGCCTTCGTCAACTGCTGGAACGACTACGTCTGGCCGCTGGTCGTGCTCACGAACCCCGGCCATGTGACGCTCCAGGTGGAGCTCGCCCAGCTCAACGTCGGCCACACCACCGACTACAGCATGGTCATGGCCGGTGTACTGATGGCGGCGCTGCCACTGGTCATCGTGTTCAGCATCTTCGCCCGCGGGTTCATCGCGGGGGCCACAGAAGGGGCCGTGCAGGGCAGCTGAGGCGAAGTCGCGAGAGAGGGGTGGGCGGTGAGCCACGACGTCGGCGGTGCGCGGCCGGGGCGCGGCAAGGTGCTCGTGGTGGGCATGGACGGGTTGCGGTTCGACCGGCTGACCCGGTCGCCGTCCGCGGCCCCCGTCCTGCACGGCCTGATGGCGGCGGGCGCCGTCGGCACCAGCCTGCTGCCCTACGGCGAGGCCGACGGCCATGCGGAGAACGGCCCGTCGACCAGCATGGCCTACACCGACTCCGGGCCAGGCTGGTCGAGCATCCTCACCGGGGTGTGGCCCGACCGGCACGGCGTGCGGGGCAACGACTTCGGCGGCGCCGACTACGCCCGCTACCCCGACTTCCTGACCCGCGCCGCCACAGCCGGTCTGCGCACCGCGGCCGCGGTGTCCTGGCCGCAACTGGTCCGCCGCGGCGTCCTGGGCCCCGCCATCGACCGTCGCCGGCGCTTCAACGGCGAGTTCCGCGGCTACCGGACCGCGGACCGCCGCGTCGCCCGCACCGCCCTGCGCTGGCTCACCAGGCACGACCCGGACGTCGTGTTCGTGTACTTCGGCGCCACCGACGAGGCCGGCCACGACACCGGCCCCCTCTCCCCCGCCTACGACCGGGCCCTCCTCGCCCAGGACGCCCACCTGGGGCGGCTGCTGCAGGCGATCGACGCCCGGCGCAGCGACCCGCGCCGCGCCCACGAACGCTGGACCGTGCTGGTCACCACGGACCACGGCCACCTCGACAGCGGCGGCCACGGCGGGGACACGCACGCCGAACGGGAGGTCTTCGTCATCCTGGCGGAGCCCGGCGGGCTGGACGGCACAAGGCCCACCGGCGACCGCCCCGACGACACCCGGCCCTTCGGCGCCGAACCCGCCGACCGCGGACCCACCGACCCCGGGCCCCTCGGCACCCCGCCCGCCGACAACCGACCCCACAGCGCCCAGCCGACCGACCGCGGACCCACCGGCATGCAACCCGACGGCACGCACCCCAACAGCACGCGACCCAACAGCACGCGACCCCACAGCGCCCAACCCGCCGACAACCGACCCCACAGCACCCAGCCCGCCGACCGCGGACCCGACGGCACGCACCCCAACAGCGCGCGACCCGACGGCACGCGACCCCACAGCGCGCGACCCGACAGCACCCGCCCCAACAGCGCCCAGCCCGCCGACAACCGACCCGACAACCCCCGGCCCCCCGGCGCCCAGCTCGACGCACCCCGCCTCATCGACATCGCCCCCACCGTCCTGGACCGGCTCGGCATCCCCGTCGACCCCGCCTGGGGCCTGCAGGGCCGCGTCCTCCCCCGGCCCATCGCACCGACTTCGGACAGGTCATGACCGACGCACTCCCCGCGGATCCCCTGATCGCCCTCCGCCCCTGGCAGGCACCCGAGGTGACCTCCTGGGGCCGCCTCCCCATGAACGCCGTCGACCGGCGCTCCGGAGCCCTCTCCCTGGACGGCGACTGGCGTTTCCAGTTGCTTCCCGCTCCGCACGTGCCGGTCGGCGGTGACTGGTCCTCGTCGTACGTCCCCGGCGTCTGGACCATGCAGCCCGCCGGTGCCGGCGACCTGCCGCAGTACACCAACGTCCGCATGCCGTTCCCCGAGTTCCCGCCCGGCTCACCGGACGCCAGTCCGACGGGCGTGTACGAACGCGAGGTGGACGTCCCCGCCGACTGGGCCGGGCGCCGGATCGTGCTCCAGGTCGGGGCCGCCGAGAGCGTGCTGCTGGTGCATGTCGACGGGCGCCCCGTGGGGATCTCCAAGGACTCCCATCTGGCCGCCGAGTTCGACCTCACGGACGTGGTGCGTCCCGGCCGGCCGTCAGCCGTACGGCTCACCGTCGTGAAGTGGTCGGACGCCTCGCACATCGAGGACCAGGACCAGTGGTGGCACGGCGGCATCACACGCTCGGTGCTGCTGTACGCGACCGATCCCCTGCACCTGGCCGACGTGACGGTGCGGGCGTCGTACGGCGGCGAGCTGCGCGTCGACTGCCGGGTGCGGGACACGCGCGGAGCGCTGCCCGACGGGTGGTACGTCAGCGGCGAACTGGACGGACAACTCCTCACGCAGGACCGGGAGTTCGACCGCGTCAACGCCGAGGACGACCGCGTCTCCGACTTCCTCGGCGAGGCCCGCATCCAGACCTCCGTCCCCGAGGTGCGCACCTGGAACGCCGAGACTCCCGAGCTGTACGACCTCACCGTCCGCCTGCACCGCGCCGACGGAACCGTCGCCGACACCTCGCGGCACCGCATCGGCTTCCGCGACGTCGAGATCGTCGGACGGGACCTGCTCGTCAACGGCGAGCGGGTGTTCATCCGGGGCGTCAACCGGCACGACTTCCATCCGCTGACCGGCCGCACGGTGTCGTACGACGACATGCGCGCGGACCTCGTGCTGCTGAAGCGGTTCGGTTTCAACGCGATCCGCACCTCCCACTACCCGAACGACCCGACGCTCTACGACCTCGCCGACGAACTCGGCTTCTACGTCGTCGACGAGGCGGACATCGAGTCCCACGACCACGCCCACGAGATCGCCGACGACCCGCGCTACCTGGGAGCCTTCGTGGACCGGGTCTCGCGGATGGTCCTGCGGGACAAGAACCACCCGTCGATCATCATCTGGTCGCTGGGCAACGAGTCCGACTACGGCGCCAACCACGACGCGGCGGCCGGGTGGGTGCGGCGGCACGATCCGACGCGGCCGATCCAGTACGAGGGTGCCGCGAAGCTCGACTGGGCGGCGACGGACGACGCCTCCGACATCGCCTGCCCCATGTACGCGCCGCTGGAGGACTGCGTCGCCCATGCCCTGTCCGGCCGGCAGACCCGGCCGCTCATCCAGTGCGAGTACTCGCATGCGATGGGCAACAGCAACGGCACCCTAGCGGACCATTGGGCGGCCATCGAGTCAACGCCAGGTCTTCAGGGCGGGTTCATCTGGGAGTTCTGGGACCACGGCATTCTCCAGCGTGTGAACGACGGAAGACCGGTCGGGCGTGGGGGCGCCGGGCTGTATGACAACGGTGTCGCCGCGCCCGGCCACCGCTGGGCCTACGGCGGCGACTTCGGCGAGACGATCCACGACGGAGCGTTCATCGCCGACGGAGTCGTCTTCCCGGACCGCGCCCCGAAGCCGGTCCTGTACGAGCACCGGGAGATCGCGGCGCCGGTGCGCATCGAATGCTTCAAGCACGAGGGCATCGTGCTCGGCAACCACCAGCACTTCCGGGGCCTGGACTGGCTGTCCGGCCGGTGGGAACTGTCCCTCGCCGACGGCCGCACGCTGACCGCGCCCGCCGAACTGCCCGCCCTGCGGCCCGGCGAGACGGCCGCAGTGCCGCTGCCCTTCGACCTCCCGCGCGACGGCGGCGAGGCCTGGCTCACGCTGCGGGTGACGACCGCGGAGGACCAGCCGTGGGCGCCGCGCGGCACGGATGTGTGCGCGCCCCAGGTGCAACTGCGCGGGCCGTCCGTGTCCTGGGAGGTCCCCGTGGCCGGCACCGTCGAGGTCGACGACGAGGGTCTCCTGGTCCATCCGCTGCTGACGGCCGCCCCCACGCTCTCCCTGTGGCGGGCGCCCACCGACAACGACGAACTCGGCGGCATCGCCCTGCGCTGGCGGACCTGGGGGCTCGACTCGCTCGTCCGCAAGGTCGTGTCGGTACGGCAGGACGGCGGCCGGGTCACCGTGGACGCCGAGTACGCGGGCACGGTCGGCGTCGTACGGCACCGGCAGGTGTTCACACCGGTCGAGGGCGGCATCCGCATCGACGAGGAGGCCGAGCTGCCCGACGAGTTCCACGATGTGGCGCGGGTCGGCTCGGTCTTCGAGACGGCGGACGGCCTCGACCTGCTGGAGTGGTTCGGGCAGGGCCCGTGGGAGTCGTATCCCGACCGGAGCGTCGGCGCGCCCGTCGGCCACCACTCCGTGCCCGTGGACGCGCTGTTCACCCCCTATCTGCGCCCGCAGGAGAGCGGCGGACGGCACGGTGTACGGCACTTCACGCTGTCCGCGGCGGACGCGACCGGCCTCGCGGTCGTGCTGGACGAACCGCGCCAGGTCTCCGTCACCCGCCATCGCGCCGAGGACCTGACCGCCGCCTCGCACCACGACGAGCTGGTGCCGCGCTCCGGGTGTGTGGTGCACCTCGACGCGGCGCACCGGGGGCTCGGCACGGCGTCGTGCGGCCCCGACACCTCCGCCTCGTATCTGATCCCGCCGGGGGTCCACCGCTGGAGCTGGACCCTGCGCGTTCTCTGACCGCCGCCCTTCCCCGTTCCTCACGTCACCTTTCACGGAGCACACGTGTGCACTTCGCATGACCACAACCAGGGCGAGGCCGCACAGGCCGGTGCCGCCCGACGCAGTTTCCTCAGAGCCACCGCGCTGCTCGGCGCCGCCGCCGGTGCCGGGGTCGCGCTGCCGGCCGTCGCCGAGGCGGCACCGGCGAGCGCGAGCAGCTGGCGGCCCGACGTCCACAGCCGTCGCTTCACGCTCGCCGTCATGCCCGACACGCAATACCTCTTCGACGGGCCCAGCATCGACAAGGCGCCGGTCGAGGCCTCCCTGCGCTATCTGCTGGAGCACGGCAAGGACGAGAACATCGTCTTCCTGTCCCACCTGGGCGACCTCACGCAGAACGGCGCCGAGGACGAATTCGCCGCGATCGGCGAGGCGTTCGGGCTGCTGGACCGCAAGGGTGTCGGTTACAGCGTGCTGGCCGGCAACCACGACGTGAGGTCCTCGACGGACGACCAGCGCGGCTCGACGCCGTACCTGGACACGTTCGGGCCGCAGCGCTTCAAGGGCAGGAAGACGTTCGGCGGCGCGTCCGACGACGGCTACAACACCTATCACCTGTTCAGGGCTGCCGGGCGCGAGTGGCTGGTGCTCGCGCTGGACTGGCGGCTGTCGGCGAAGGGGTACGCCTGGGCGAAGGACGTGCTCGCCCGGCACCCCAAGGCGCCGGTCATCCTCACCACGCATGAACTCGTCGTCCAGGACGACCAGTTGTCGACGTACGGGCAGCAGCTGTGGGACCAGCTGGTCGAGGAGCACGACCAGATCTTCCTCACCCTGAACGGCCACTACTGGCCCGCGGGCCGCGCGACCCGCAAGAACGCGGCCGGCAACGACGTCCATCTGCACCTCACCAACTACCAGAACCGCTACTTCGGCGGCGCGGCGATGATCCGCCTCTACCGCTTCGACCTGGACCGGAACGTCATCGACGTGGAGACCGTCTCCCCGTGGATCCTCGGCCGGGCTCGCAAGGACCTCAACGAGCTGGAGCGGCAGGAGATCGAGCTGAGCGGTGACGCGGACCGCTTCTCGGTGGAGATCGACTTCGAGAAACGTTTCGCCGGATTCGCCCCGGCCCCGGCACGTCCGGCCCGCCCGGCGTCCAAGGTCGTCATCCCCGGCACGGTCGCCTATTGGCGATTCGACGGACACGACGACGGTACGGCGGTCGGCGGCACCGTCCGTGACCTGTCCGGGCGCGGCAACGACCTCACCCTCGTCACCGTGGGCGGCGGCGCCCTGAACTGGTCCTCCGACCACCACCCCGACCAGCCCGGCCACGGCAGCCTGGAGTTCCAGGGCTACAAGTCGCCGCTGAAGGGCGCGTATCTGAAGACGGTCGACGGCGCCCCGCTCAACTCGGCGACGTTCAAGGACGGTTACACCATCGAGGCGTTCTACCGGCTGCCCGCCGACTGGGACCCGGACCACAACGCCTGGTCCGGGATCGTCAGCCGCACCGGCACCGGCGGCGCGGCGGGCAAGACCGCCGACGACCCCGACGAGCCGCTGGCCACCCTCTCGCTGTCCAACGACCGCGAGCCGCAGTGGGCGATGCGCCCGCTCAACCAGCAGGGCATCGCCACCAACTGGGGCCAGGAGACCCCGCTGGAGACCTGGTGGCACCTCGCGGTGGTCAACGACGGCAAGCACACGACGCTCTACGTCGAGGGCTGCCCGGTCGTCCGCAACCCGAAGGCCCCCGCGATCGGCATCACCTCCGTCGGACTGCCGTGGCTGCTCGGCGGCTACGAGTACGCGGGCAAGATCGACCAGATCCTGCACGGCCGCCTCGGCGACGTGCGGATCGTCTCGCGGGCGCTGCCCGTCACCTCCTTCATGAACCACTGACCCGCGACAGGGACCCACCATGACCGAGCAGCAGCTGCCCGCCTGGGCCGACCCGTCCGTCTCCCCCGCCCACCTCGACGCCCAGGGCGTCTCCCGCCGCGGGCTCCTGCGCCGCGCAGGCATGTTCGGCGCCGCCTTCACCCTCGGGTCGGCGGCCACCCCGGCCTTCGCCTCCTCCCGGCAGCCCGCCTTCGGGGGCGACGACCCGCGCCTCGCGTACCTCGTCGGCGACCACCACGTCCACTCCGTCTACAGCCACGACGCCAAGTACACGTTCTCCCAGCAGGCGCAGGCGGCCGCCAAGTATGGCCTGGACTGGATGGTGTTCAACGAGCACTCCAACTTCGGGCACGCCCACCACGGCGCCGCGCTGGAGCACCAGGAGATCCTCAAGGCCCGCGCCGAGAACCCGCGTCAGCTGATCTTCCAGGGCCTGGAGTGGTACATCCCGGCCGCCGAGCACTGCACCGTGTTCGCCGCGCCCGGCCCCAACGAGGTCGATCTGCTCACGCAGTTCGAGCTCGCCTACGACGGCAAGCTCCTCGGCTACACCGACGGCTCCGCGACCGGCGCCGACACCGCCCGCAACGAGGCCCACGCCGTCAAGGCCGTCAAATGGCTGGCCGAGCAGCGCAGTTCGGGCTACGTGGACGACGTCCTCGTCCTCGCCAACCACCCCCTGCGCCTCGGCATCGACTCCCCGCACGAGATGCGGGGCTGGCGGGACGCGGCCCCCGAGATCATGATCGGTATGGAGGGCGCACCCGGCGCCCAGGGCGCGGCCATCCCCGGCTGGCGCGGTGCCACCTCGATCCGCGGCGAGTACGAGAACAAGCCGTCGGCGCAGTCCTGGGCGGGCTACCCGGCGGACGCGTATCTGACGTACGGCGGCTTCGACTGGGCGACGGCGACCGTCGGCGGTCTGTGGGACTCGATGCTCGCCGAGGGCCGCCTCTTCACGATCACCACCAACTCCGACAACCACCGCACGGTCTTCGACACCTGGAAGAACGGCGACTGGCCGGCCGGGCAGAACTTCGACAACACCGGCAGGCTGCCCGACCCGGTGAACACCGACACCCCGCAGCCCGGCAGCGACTTCTGGCCCGGCGAGTTCAGCCGCACCCACGTCGGCGTGACCCGCTACGGCTACCGCGCGGTGATGGCGGGCCTGCGCGCGGGCCGTGTCTGGCTCGACCACGGACATCTGCTCGACGGCCTCGACGTCAGGGTGAAGCGGGACTGCGACGCGGGCCGGGGTGTCACGCTCGGCGGGCGGCTGCGCGTCCGCAAGGGCGAGAGGATCACCCTGTACGTCACCGTCACCACCGCCTCCCGGGCCAATCCGCAGGGCATCCTGCCCCAGTTGGCGCACGTGGACGTGATCCGGGGCGCGGTGCGCGGACCGGTGAGCGACCGGGACAGCTGGAAGGCGCCGGACACCAGGGTCGTCCAGACGAAGGACGTGTCCGGCCGGACGGGGACGTACACCCTGCGCATCCCACTGACCGCCGGGGACGAGTCCTTCTACGTCCGGCTGCGCGGGAGTGACGGGAACCGTCACGGGGTGGGGTATCTGGGTGCCTCGGTCGACCCTGCCGGGCCGATTCCGCATGAGCCCGGGAACGGTGACCCGTGGGCGGACACGTGGTTCTACTCGAACCCCGTCTTCGTCGACGTGGTAGGTGGCTGACGCGTCGAAGTGATCCTTCGCGTCGTACCGTGGCCGCATGACCGGTGAAGAGTCGTTGCGGCCGCAGTCCCTCCTGCTGACGTTTCTGGGGGACCAGGTGCTGGGGCGGGACGTCTGTGTGTACTCGGGCAGCGTGATCGATGTCTTCGCGCGTGCCGGGGTCGGTGAGCAGGCGACCCGCTCGACGCTGACCCGGATGGTCAAGCGAGGCCTCCTGCGGCGCCAGCGCGAGGGCCGCAAGATGTACTTCGGGCTGACCGAGCACTCGGCGGCGGTGCTGCGCGACGGTGAGCACCGGATCTGGCAGACCGGTGCGGTCAACCGGCACTGGGACGGCACCTGGACCCTGCTCGGGTTCTCGCTGCCGGAGTCCTGGCAGCGACAGCGGCACGATCTGCGCTCCAAGCTCACCTGGAGCGGTTTCGGGCCGCTGTTCAGCGGTCTGTGGATCGCGCCGGGCGAGGTCGACGTGGCGGAGCTGGTGTCCGAGCTCGGGCTCGCCGCCCATGTGAAGGTGTTCCGTGCGCACGCCGACGCCGGCATGGACATCGGCGCGATGATCGAGGAGACCTGGGAGCTGTCCGAACTGGCCGCGCGCTACGAGGAGTTCGTGAGCCGCTGGGAGGCCTGGGAGCGCCGGCTGCCGGACGCCGACGACGCTCTCGCGCTGCGGCTGCGGCTGCAGGCCGAGTGGCTGCAGGTGATCCGCCGCGACCCGCGCCTCCCGGTCAAGCACCTGCCGGACGACTGGCCGGCGGAACGGGCCGAGAAGACGTTCCGGGCGGTGCACGAGCGGCTCACACCGCTCGCACGGGAGGCCGCGGAGCGCCTTCTCGACCTGATGCCGGTACGCCCCGATCAGGCGTAGAACCGCGACAGGCTCTGCAGTACGGCCGCCGGCTTCGTGCCGCCCTCGATCTCGATCGTGCCGTCCACGGTGATCTGCACACCGCCCGGCACCTCCTCGACCTCCGCGAGCCTTCCGACCAGGCGGATGCGGGAGCCGACCTTCACCGGGGAGGGGAAACGGACCTTGTTCAGGCCGTAGTTGACCTTCGTGGTGACGCCCTGGACGTCCAGGAGCTCGGTGAACAGGGGGATGAACAGGGAGAGGGTGAGGTAGCCGTGGGCGATCGGGGCGCCGAAGGGGCCCTCGGCGGCGCGCTCGGGGTCCACGTGGATCCACTGGTGGTCGCCGGTGGCGTCGGCGAAGGTGTTGATGCGCTCCTGGGTGACCTCGATCCATTCGCTGGTGCCCAGGTCGCTGCCCGCGAGCTTCTTCAGTTCGTCGATGCCGTTGACGGTGACGCTCATGTAGCTGTCCTTACGTGGAAAGTTCAGGAGTTCAGGAGTGGGTGCCGTAGCGCTTGCGCACGCGGGACTTGAGGAGCTTTCCGGAGGCGGTGCGCGGGAGTTCGTCCGCGAGGACCACCGACTTCGGGATCTTGTACTTGGCGAGCTGTCCGGCGAGGGAGGCGAGGATCTCGTCGGGGTCGATCGTGGCGCCCTCGCGGGGCACGACGACCGCGCGCGGCACCTCGCCCCACTTCTCGTCCGGCACGCCGATGACGGCGCACTCGACGATGTCGGGGTGGGCGAGGAGGCGGTCCTCGATCTCGGCGGGGTAGATGTTCTCACCCCCGGAGATGATCATGTCCTTGATGCGGTCGACGATGTAGACGTAGCCGTCCTCGTCGACGCGCGCCGCGTCCCCGGTGCGGAACCAGCCGTCCGCGAAGGCCGCCGCCGTCTCCTCCGGCAGCCCCCAGTAGCCGGACATCACGGCCGGGCTGCGGACCACGACCTCGCCGTTCTCCCCCGGCTCGACCGGGCTGAGGTCGGGCCGCACCACCCGGACGTCGGCGAAGAAGTGCGGCACGCCCGCCGAGCCGGTCTTGCTGACCGACTGCGGGCCGTCGAGGAAGCAGATGCCGAGCGCCTCGGTCATGCCGTAGCCCTGCAGGAACGTCAGCCCGCGCGCCTGGTACGTCTCGATCAGCGGGGTCGGCACCGGGGCGCCGCCGCAGCTGAGCATCCGCAGCGACGACAGGTCGGCGTCCGGCCAGCGCGGCTGGCGGGCGATCTGCTCGAACATCGCCGGCACCCCGAACATGTAGGTGATCCGGTGCTGTTCGACCAGGTCGAGGGTGGCGGCCGGATCGAAGGCCTCGACGAGGACGCAGGTGCCGCCCTTGAGTATGACCGGCAGGGTGAGCACGGTCAGGCCGGCGATGTGGAACAGCGGCGCCGACACCAGCGCCCGCTCGTCGGCCTGGAGGTCCTTGTCGATGAGGAAGTTGACCGCGTTCCAGGTGACGTTGGCGTGCGAGAGCATCGCGCCCTTGGGGCGGCCGGTGGTGCCCGAGGTGTAGAGGATCAGACAGGTGTCGTCGGCGGCGACGGGCTCGTCGATCGGTTCGTCCGGGGACGCGGAGAGCAACTCCTCGTATTCCGGGCCGACTTCGAGGAACACGCGCACGTCCGTGCTGCCCGGCAGTCCGGCGACGAGTCCGGCGTGCGAGGGGCCGTAGACGAGGACCTTCGCACCGGAGTCGGCGAGCTGGTAGCCGATCTCGGGGCCGGCCAGGCGGGTGTTCTGCGGGACGAAGATCGCGCCGAGCAGCCCGGCCGCGAACAGGGTCTCCAGGAAGGAGGGGTGGTTGGGCCCGAGGTACGCGATCCGGTCGCCGCGCCTGACACCCCGGGCGCGCAGGGCGTGGGCGAGGCGGGTGGTGCGGCTGTACAGCTCGCCGTAGGTGAGCGTGGTGCCGCCGTGGACCAGGGCGGCACGGTGCGGGGTCTTGCGGGCCCGGCGTGCGGGCCATGACCCGAGTCCCTCGTTGCGCATCTACGGCCCCTTACGGCTTCGTCAGCCCGAGCAGGCGGGCGGCGTTCTCCTTGAGGATCTTCGGCTTCACCTCGTCCTTGATCGACAGCTTCTCGAAGTCGGCGAGCCAGCGGTCGGGGGTCAGGACGGGGAAGTCGGAGCCGAAGAGGACCTTGTCCTTGAGCAGCGTGTTCGCGTACTGCACGAGCTGCGGCGGGAAGTACTTCGGCGACCAGCCGGACAGGTCGATGTGCACGCCCGGCTTGTGCGTGGCGACGGCGAGGGCCTCGTCCTGCCAGGGGAAGGACGGATGCGCCAGGATGATCTTGAGGTGCGGGAAGTCGGCGGCCACGTCGTCCACGTGCAGGGGGTTGGAGTACTTGAGGCGGATTCCGCCACCGCCGGGGACTCCGGCGCCGATGCCCGTCTGGCCGGTGTGGAAGAGGGCGATGGCGCCCGTCTCCTCGATCACCTCGTACAGGTCGTACGCCACCGAGCGGTCGTTGGGGAAGAAGCCCTGGATGCTGGGGTGGAACTTGAAGCCCTTCACCCCGTACTCCTCCACCAGCCGGCGGGCCTGCTTCACGCCCGCCCTGCCGCGGAAGGGGTCGATGGAGGCGAAGGGGATCAGGACGTCGGCGTTGGCGGCCGCGGCCTCGGCGACCTCCTCGTTCGGGACGGGCGCGGTGCCGGTGGCGGACTCGGCGTCGACCGTGAAGATCACGGCGGCCATCTTGCGCTCGCGATAGTAGGCCGCGGTCTCCTGAAGGGTCGGCTTCCGCTTGCCCTCGACCTTGAAGTAGGCGGAGGACGCGTCGTGCAGGTCCTCGTCCAGGGAGGAGTGGCCCTTGGAGGAGACCTCCGCGTGGGTGTGGACGTCGATCGCGACGAGTTCCTCGACGTCGATGCTCGTCATGGCTCAGGCCTCCGGGAACTTCGGGGCGGGGACGCCGACGCTCTGCAGTTCCGCGCCGACCGAGGTGGGGAAGGCGTCGGCCAGGCTGTCCGGGGTCCAGCCGCCGTCGGCGTACGCCGCCTTGATCTCCTGCGGGTGGGACCAGAGTGCCACCTTGTCGCCGCCGATGCCGATGGCCTGACCGGTGATTCCGCGCGCGGCCTCGGAGGCGAGGAACGGGACGAGGGCCGCACAGTCCTCGGGGGTGCCGAAGCCCTCGCCCTTGCGCAGGAAGTCCGGGAGCGGCTCGCCGTTCTTCATGGCCTCGATGTACGGGGCGAAGGCCGGGATGGTCTCGGTCATGGCGGTCGCGGCGACCGGCACGATCGCGTTGACGGTGATGTTCGCGCGGCCCAGCTCCATCGACCAGGTGCGGGCGAAGGCCGCGATGCCGGCCTTGGCGGCGGAGTAGTTGGTCTGCCCGAAGTTGCCGCGCTGGCCCGCCGGGGAGCCGACCAGGATCAGGGTGCCGCCCTCGCCCTGCTCGCGCATCCGGATCGCGGCGGCGCGGGCGCAGGTGAAGGTGCCCTTGAGATGGGTGGTGATCACCGCGTCGAAGTCGTCGTCGGACATCTTCCACAGCACCTTGTCGCGCAGGATGCCGGCATTGGTGACCAGGATGTCCAGCCGCCCGAACTCCTCGACCGCGCGATTCACCAGCCGGTCGGCGGCCTCGCTCGTGCCGACCGGGACCACCTCGGCGACGGCGGTGCCGCCCGCCTCGGCGATGGACTTCACGGCCGCCTCGGCCACCGCCTCGTCGACGTCGTTGACGACCACGGACGCGCCGTGGGCGGCCAGGGCGTGCGCGTAGGCGAGGCCGAGGCCCCGGCCGCTGCCGGTGACGACGGCGACCTTGCCGGTGAGATCGATGCTGGGCACGAGTGGATCCCTTTCGCATGGGGTGCGGCTTCGAGATCGAAGCTAAGAGCAATAATTGTTGGCGTCAATAGTTGTTGCCGACCTATGGGCACGTCATGCTGGAATCACCAGGACGCATCGAGCACAGGGAGCCCGCCATCACACGCCAGCACGCCACCCCGAAGCCCATCGACGTGGACGAGCCGTGGATGCGTGGGCTGCACGCGGACACCGGCTACCTGCTCTACCGCCTGGGCCTGCGCTCCGGACAGCTGTTCAACGCCTTCCTGCAGGAGTCGGGGCTGCGCCTGCGGCACTACGCGGTCCTGCGCTTCCTCGCCACCACCGACGGCGCCCTGCAGCGGGAACTCAGCACCCGCCTCGGCTACGACCCGAGCGCGATCGTGGGCCTCGTCGACGACCTGGAGAAGCTGGGCTTCGCCGAGCGCCGCCCCTCCCCCGACGACCGCCGCAGCCGCATCGTCGTCCTCACCGAGGACGGCCGCGCCTTCCTGCGCGACACCGACGAGGCGGGGCTGCGGGCGACGAACGAGCTCTTCGAACCGCTCGAGCCGGCCGAACGCGAGACGCTGCACGCGCTGCTGCTGCGGATCGCGGGGGACGGGCTCGGCTGACGCCATGACCGCCCGCTCCGCCCCCGACCGGCTGCTCGCCGTGCTCGCCGCGTTCGACCACGAGCACCCGGCGCTGTCCCTCACGGATATCAGCCGGCGGGCCGGGCTGACCCTCACCACCGCGCACCGCCTGGTGGGTGCCCTCACCGACTGGGGTGCCCTGGAGCGGGACGCATCCGGCGTCTACCACGTGGGGCTCAGGCTGTGGGAGGTGGCGGCGCTCGCCCCGCGCGGGCTCGCGCTGCGGCAGATCGCGCTGCCGTACCTGGAGGACCTGTACGAGGCGACGCACGAGAACGTGCAGTTGGCGGTGCGGGACGGCGGGGAGGTCGTCTACATCGAGTGGATCTCCGGTCGCAGCGCCGTCGGGGTGCACATACGGGTGGGGGCGCGCTGGCCGCTGCACGCCACCGGGGTGGGGCTTGCGCTGCTGGCGCACTGCGGTTCGCAGGCGCAGGAGGAGTACTGCGCGGGGCCGCTCGCCTCGTTCACGCCGTACACCATCACCGAGCCGGTCCAGCTGCGCCGGGTGCTGGCCGAGGTGCGGCGCACAGGGGTCGCGGTGAGCAGCCGTCAGGTCACCGACGACGCCCTGTCGGTGGCCGCCCCGGTGCGCGGGCCGGGCGGGGCGGTGGTCGCCGCCGTGTCGGTGGTGGTGCCGCAAGCCGATGCGCAGGTACCGGTGCTGGCGCCTGCGGTGCGGCTTGCGGCACGCGGCATTTCGCGGGCCCTGGGGTGGCGGCCTGTGAAGCAGCCGTAGAGACCGTTCAGCAGTTGCCGGGCATCGGTTTGCCCGCGAACCGGTCGGTGAGCCAGTCGACCGAGTCGCCGATGGCCTGCGGGTCGCCGAGGAGATGGTCGCCGGCGTACGAGGTCCACTGCGTGGCTATCCCTGCGTCGCAGTAGGCGCGGCGGGTGGCCTGGCCGGTCTGAGCGGGGATCACCTCGTCGAGGAGGCCGCGGTACTGCAGGACCGGGAAACCCATCTCGTAGCGGGCCCCGGATCCCGACGGGCCCACGCCGACGCCGAGTCTGTTGGTGTCGGCGATCTCGCCCCAGGTCGTGCCGTCGGGGCCGCGCAGGGCGTAGAGCTGGTCGAGGGTGAGCTTGTCCTTGGTGTAGTTCTCGATGTGGACGCCGGTGAAGCGTGCGACGGTGCCGACCGCGCAGAGCGACTCGGCGTCCTTGACCGCCTGACGGCCCGTGTCGTTGAGCAGTCCGTCGAACGGCATGTCCGGGTGGGTGACCGACAGGCCGATCACCGCGTCCACCAGGAACCCGGCGAACGCCCCGCCGTCGAGCGAGTTCCCGACCTGCCTCAGGTCGCCGGGGGCCCCGCCGGACGCCACACCGGCCACCTTCACCTCGGGGGCGTACGACTTGGCGAGCTGCGCGGCCCACAGACTGCCCGAACCGCCCTCCGAGTAGCCCCAGATCCCGACCTGGGCGTCGGGGCTCACCCCGCTGCCGGGCAGCCGGGAGGCGGCGCGCACGACGTCGAGGACCGCGTGTCCGGCGTCGGCGCCGGAGACGTAGGGATGGACCTGGCCGTCCAGGTATCCGGCGCCGTCGGTCGCCGCGACGGCGAACCCGGCCTTGAGCAGCGCCGCGATGTTCGGCCCCTCGTAGGCGTCCTGGTACGCGCCGGCGAGCTGCTTGGAGAAGGCGCACTGCGGTCCGATGCCGAGGGTGCCGGGCACGAACGCGACCAGCGGCCGCTCGCCCGGGCCCTGCCAGGCCTCGCGGGGCACGATCACCGTGCCGGCCACGGCGTCCTTCCTGCCGTGGCCGTCGGTGGAGCCGTACTGCACCTTCCAGGCATGGAACGGGGTGCCCCCTCCCACCATGGGCAGGGAGTCGACCGTACGGCAGGCGATGATCTCGCCCGGCGCGGCGCTCGCGCTCACCGGTGGCCGGTAGATGGCGGCGTCGGGATCGGAACAAGCCCCGTTCGTCCCGGCCGTCGCGGTCACGGCCGGAACGGCCAGCAGCCCGCCGAGCAGGGCTCCGGCCCCGATGAGTGCGGCTCTCCGGTCGCGCGGCTTCTTCGAATGGTTCTTCGTCACCTCAGAACGTCCCTTCTGCGTGGTGACCAGGAGCCGCGAGGTTACGGACGAGTAGGTAAGCACTGATAGTTAAAGGGTGACAAAACGGAGGCGGACCGCTGCGCTCCGCTGACAAAGCTCGGAGACGACCGACGCCCCCGGATATCCCTCTTACCGGCGAGGCCCCGCCCAGGAACCCTCGCGATACTGGAACGGCCCTTGCCCCGAGGAGCCGCCCATGTCCCCGCAGTCCTGGTTCACGCAGGCCGCCGCGCGTCTGCGGACGGCGAATCCGTACGCCGTCGACGCCGCGCTCGCCGCACTCGTCCTGTTCGCCGTCTCACTGCAGTGGCTCTTCCCCGACGAGGGGGGCGACCGGCTCACCTGGCAGGGCTGGCTGCTGGGTGCCGCGACGGCCGTGCCGCTGGTGTGGCGGCGGCGGGCGCCGTTCGCGACCGCATGGGTGGTGTCGGCGGCCACGCCCGCGATGGCCGTCTACCATGCGCCCCCGCCGGGTGTGCTGTGGGGCGGACTGGTCGTCCTCTACACCATGGCCGCCCGGGCCCTGCCCTGGCAGCGGCGCCTGATGCTGGTCGGCTGGGTGATCGGGGCCACCGTCACCATGCAGCACAAGGAGGACGTCCGGCCCTTCGAGTACGCCTTCCATCTGCTCTGCATCGCCTGCGCGTACTCGCTCGGGTGGCTGGCCCGCGTCCAGCGCGCCTACACCGCGGAACTGGAGGACCGGGCCCGGCGGATGGAGCGGGAGCGCGCCGCGGACACCGCACGGGCCATCGCGCAGGAACGCGCCCGGATCGCCCGGGACATGCACGACATCCTCGCCCACGCGGTGAGCCTCATGGTCGTCCAGGCGGAAGCGGGACCGGTCGTGGTGCGCAGCGATCCGGAGCGTGCGGAGGCCTCCTTCGACGCGATCGCGGCGGCCGGGAGGGACGCGATGGCGCAGTTGCGGCGGATCCTCGGCGTGCTCAAGGAGGAGCAGGACAACGGCACTTCACCCCAGCCGGGTGTGGGGGCGCTCCCCCGGCTGCTGCGCCAGGTCGGGGAATCGGCGGGCCTGCGGGTCGAGTTGCACACCACGGGCGACCCGCACCCCCTGCCCGCGGACGCCGAGGTCGCCGTCTACCGCGTGGTGCAGGAGGCCCTGACCAACACGGTGAAGCATGCGTACGCTGCCTGCGCGACCGTCGAACTCGACTGGACGGAGCACCTGTTGACCCTCACGGTGACCGACGACGGACGGGGCCCGGCGACGCCCGGCGGCGGGCACGGGCTGATCGGCATCCGGGAGCGGGCCGCCGCGTGCGGGGGCAGCGCCGAGGCCGGGCGCGGACCGGACGGCGGCTTCCGGGTCGTCGTACGCCTGCCTGCCGCGGCCGACCGTCAGGCGGCCCTCGGGTGAGCATCCGGGTGGTCGTCGCCGATGATCAGGAACTGGTCCGCAGCGGTTTCAGCATGATCCTGGAGGCGCAGCGGGACATCGAGGTGGTCGCCGAGGCCGGCGACGGCGAGCAGGCGGTCGCGGCGGTCCGGCGGCACACACCGGACGTGCTGCTCCTGGACATCCGGATGCCGGTCATGGACGGCCTGGAGGCGGCCCGGCGGGTGTGTGCGCAGTCCTGCTGCAAGGTCGTCATGCTGACCACGTTCGACCTGGACGAGTACGTGTACGAGGCGCTGTACGCGGGCGCCAGCGGCTTCCTCCTCAAGGACGTGCGCCGGGACGACCTGGTGCACGCCGTACGGGTGGTCGCGGCCGGCGACTCGCTGCTCGCGCCGACGGTGACACGGCGACTGGTCGCGGACATCGTCCAGCGGCGCCGCGAGCAGAGTGCCGACCCGGCCGTCCCGCAGCGGCTGGACGCCCTGACCGCCCGCGAGGTGGAGACGCTGCGGCTGCTGGCCCGCGGCCTGTCCAACGCCGAGATCGCCACTGCCTTCTTCGTGAGCGAGCACACCGTCAAGACCCATGTCAGCAACATGCTGAGCAAGCTGGGGCTCAGGGACCGGGTACAGGCGGTGATCTGCGCGTATGAGACGGGGCTGGTGACGCCGGGGGCCTCCTAGCCGTCCAGTTCCTCGAAGAGGGTCAGTTGGAGGGCTCCCGGAGCTTCGAGGCGGGAGTTCAGGGAGTTCCACGGGGTGCGTGTCGGCTCGGCGAGGACCTCGGCCCCTGCGGCGGCCAGTCGGGCCGTGGCGACGCCGGCGTCGTCGACCTGGAAGGCGACCCGGATGTGCCCGGCCACGCGGTGGCCCACCTCGACGTCGTCGATGAAGGCGGCGTGGTTCGGGTCGGCCAACTCCAGTGTGGCGCGGCCCGCTTCGAGGATGGTGACTCTCCCGTCGGGAGACGAGAAGGCGGCGCGCTCGGGCAGGCCGAGGACGTCACGGTAGAAGCGCAGGGCCTCGTCGTAGTCGGCCGCCGTGACGACGAGACGGAGTTCGCGGACGGCGGGTTCACCGGACATACGGGCTCCTCCAAGATCGCGGTTCTGCTGCTCCCTCAACCCCGGTGCGCATGCGCAGGATTCCCGCCGTCTCCCTCTCAGGGGTGAGCCGGACGTCTGCCTCCCTCGTACGACCGAGGCCCCGAAACCACTCCCTCCGGCGATCCGCCACACCCTCCGTCAGCACGAACCTGAAGGCGATGAGAACCGACGACCCGCCGGGAGGGACCGTGCTCTCCGTACTCGCCCGGGCGGCGACCCGCCGCCCGCTGACCGTCATCCTGCTGTGGATGCTCTTCCTGCTGCTCGGCTTCGGGCTGGGGACGGGCGTCTTCGGACGGCTCTCCGACAACGTGCCCGAGGTGCCGGGCACCGAGTCGGAGCGCGCCGCCCAGTACCTGGACCGCGCCGACCCGACGGGCGAGTCGATCACCGCCGTCGTCGCGGGGACCGCCGTCTCCGACCCCGGGCTGCGCGAGCAGGTCGAGCGGGCCGTGGCGGACGTACGAGACATCGCCGGTGTCGCCGCGGTGCCGGACCCGTACCGGACCCGCGGTCTGACCGCCGCCGACCGGCAGGCCCTGATCGTCCCCGTCACCTTCAAGGGCGGGCTCGCCGACGGCGCCGAAAAGAAGGCGGTGGACGCGACGGCCGACCGCATCAAGCAGATCGACGCGCCCCAAGTGCACGTCAGTGGCGGCCCGTTGCTGGGCAAGCAACTCGGTGAGCGGGCCCAACAGGACGTGAAGAATGCCGAGTTGATCTCACTTCCCGTCGTACTCGCCCTGTTGCTCGTCGTGTTCGGCGGACTGCGCGCGGCAGGGCTGCCGCTGGTGATCGCGGTGAGCGGGATCGCGGGCGCCTTCCTGGCGCTGTTCGGGTTCAGCCAGGTCACCGACATCTCGGTGTACGCGATCCAGGTGACGACGATGCTGGGCCTCGGACTCGCCGTGGATTACGCCCTGTTGATGCTGGTCCGCTTCCGCGAGGAGCGGCGGACCACCGAGGACGTCGTGGAGGCGGTGCACCGGACGGTCGCCGCGGCCGGGCGGACGGTGCTGTTCTCCGGGCTCACGGTGACCGTCAGCCTGACCGGTCTGCTCGTCTTCCCCAGTGTGTTCCTGCGCAGCATGGGCCTGGCGGTGGCTGCCGTGGTCGTCATCGACATGCTGGCCGCGCTGACGCTGCTGCCGGCGCTGCTGGCCAGGTTCGGCGCGAAGATCGCCCCGGCGAAGGCCGTGCCGGAGGGCGAGGAGGGCCGCTTCTTCGCCCGTGTGGCCCGCTTCTCGGCCCGCCGCCGCGTCGCCGTCCTGGCCACGGTGGTCCCGGCCCTGCTCGTCCTGGCGCTGCCCGTCACCGGCATGAGGATCGAGATCGGCGACGCGACCCAGCTGCCCGCCGGCACCGAGGCACGGCAGTTGTACGACACGGTCGACGCGCACTTCCCGGCGGGCACGGGGGTCTCGCCGGTCACCGTCGTCCTCAGGCCGGGCACCGACTCCGCGACCGCGGACCGGATCCACGCCCTGTCTCCGACGGCACAGTCCCGCGAACTGCCCGACGGCGGGACGGTCGTACAGCTCCAGCCGTCGGGCCGGGTCGACGGCAAGGAGGCCACCGACCTGGTGAAGCAGGTACGGGACCTGCGCGGCACCGAACCGGTCCAGGTCACCGGACAGGCCGCCCGTCTGGTCGACTTCCGCGCGATGCTCTCCGACCGCGCGCCCTGGGCCGCACTGACGGTACTGGCGGGCATCTTCGTCCTGCTGTTCGCGTTCACGGGCTCGGTGCTGATCCCGCTGCGCACGATCCTGACCACGCTGCTCAGCCTGGGCGCGGCGCTCGGCGTGGTGGTGTGGGTCTTCCAGGACGGCCACCTGGCAGGCGCGCTGGGGGCCGAGGGCCTGGGCGCGCTGAGCCTGACCGCCCCACCGCTGATCGTCGCGATCGCCTTCGGACTGGCCATGGACTACGAGCTGTTCATCCTGGCCCGGATGCGGGAGGCCCGGCACCTGACCGGCAACGACGAGGAGGCAGTGGTGACCGGCCTGCGCCGCTCCGGCCGCGTGGTCAGCTGCGCCGCCCTGCTCCTCGCCGTCGTCTTCGGCGCCTTCATGACGGGCGGCTTCTCCCCCATCCTCCAGATCGGCCTCGGCCTCACCCTCGCGGTCCTGGTCGACGCCACGGTCGTACGCATGCTGCTGGTCCCGGCGACGATGACCCTGCTGGGGCGCTGGGCATGGTGGGCGCCGAAGCAACTGCGGCGGGTGCACGACAGGTTTGGCTTGCACGAAGAGGCGCCCAGGCAGCGGGAGTTGACACACAGCTGAGGAACTGGCGGCCAGTCCCCCGGGCCTTTGGGGGCGGGGGACTGTATCAATATGCGGCTCCGCCGCGTGGGCGCGACCAGCCACGACGACGCCGCACACGCCAAACGACACATCCCGGCTCTTCCAGCGGCGCTCCGGCTCAGGCCGGCAGGCCGGCCCGCATACGCCGATCCCGCGGCGCCTCCTTCCGCTCCAACCGCGCATCCAACAGCCGACGCGCAGCGTCACACCGCCCCGCCGACACCAGCGCATACAGCAACGTCTCCTCGACGACCTCCCGTTGAGCGGCACTGCCGCCCACGCGCCGCAGCATCGGCAACACCGCATCCAGCCCCCGCACGGCGTCCTGAAACCGCTCCTCCACCACCGCGGCGAACGCCTCGCACAGCGGCACGATCACCTCCCGCTGCACCTCGTCGGCACCGGCGGCGTGGTCCCGCAGCCGCTGCAGCGCGGCCAGATCCCCGGCGGCGGCGAGAGCCACGGCCGCGTGCAGCGCGGTGAAGGCGGTGGCCGGACGTTCCAGGACGTCCAGGGCGACCGTGTCCAGGACGTCCCCCGCGGGCAGCTCGCCCCGCCAGCTGTCGCTCAGCCGGGCCCGCCACAGCAGCGACCCCGAGTCGACGAGCGCCCGCACCCCGGTCACCACCCGGCCCGGTGCAAGCTGTGCGAACCAGCGCCTGCGGACCGCCGCCGGGTCGTCGAGGGCGAGTTCGTGCAGGGCGATGTGCCAGGAGAAGTGGGCCCGGTGGACGGCGCCCCGGCCCTGCCCGGACACCCAGTCGTCCAGCCAGTCGCGGCCCGCCTCGTGCACGCCGGACTCGTAGTGCACGTGGGCCAGGGCGTGCACGGCGTGTCCGGAGGCCGGCTCCAGAGCCAGAGCGCGGTGGGCGAGCTCACCGGCCTCGTGCAGCCGCCCCTGCTCCTGCCGGAGGAAGGCGAGCAGCGAGGTGTGGAACCAGTGGCCGTCGTAGGCGGGAGACGTCCGCTCGACCAGCCGCAGCGCGTGGTCGTCGTCGAGGTCGGTGACGCCGGAGAAGGCGATGGTGGGCACGGCGACGGCCAGCGCGAGCGCGTCGCCGGGGTAGGCGTCGAGGTGGCGTACGAGGGCCGTGTCGCCGTCGTCGCCGTGCACCCGCCGCGTGACCACGTCCACGAAGGAGCGCTCCCGCTCGTCGGCGTGTTCGCGTGCGGAGCGCTGCGCCTCGGCGAGTGCCTGCGGTACGTCGACGGCGGCGCCGCACTCGTGGCCCAGCAGGGCGAGGGCCGCATGGCCGAGGGCGAACCCGGGGTCGAGGGCCACGGCCCGGGCGAAGGCGTCCTCGGCGCCGGCACGCACCTTGAGGGCCCGGTTGAGGCCACTGCGGTAGGCGGCGGCCGCCTCGGCGTGGGTGGACAGGGCGAGCCCCTGTCCGTCGACGGGACGGCGGGAGGGGCGGGGCCTGCCCGACCTGCCCGTCAGCGGGGCGAGCAACTGCCCCGCCAGGGCCGCCGCCTGGACGCGGATCTCGGGGATTGCCGTCGTCTCCCACAGTTCGCCGCGGCGCGGGGCGCCCAGCGTGAACAGCGGGCGCTCGGCGCGGCCCTCCGAGTCCAGCAGCCGCCCCTCGCGGGTGGCCACGCCCATCCCCAGCGGGCCCGGGACCGCGGCCCCGGACGTGAACAGGGAGCGCCACAGCGGGTCGTCGAACCGTCGTCCCGGTCCGGTGCAGTCGATCACCCAACCGACGTGCAGGGTACGGCCGTCGGAGAGGGTGACCAGGAGTGAGCCGTCGTGCTCGACCGCCTCCGTCACCGCGCCGGTGTGGACGGTGAGCCGCCGGGCCGTACGGGCCCGGGTGACGGACTCGGCGGTCGCGGGGGCCATGCGGTGGCGGTGGGTGTTCCACAGGGCGCCCTCGCGGGCGAGGAACTCGGCCCGGTCCTCGGGGGTGAGGCTCTCCCAGAGGCGGGCGGTGTGCGGGCGCAGACTGTCGAGGGCGGGACGCCAGTCGCCGTGGGTACGCACGGAGCGGCTGATGTGACGGTAGACGGTCCTGCGCAGGCGGCCCAGCGAGGTGTCGTCGAGGCCCTCGGGTGCGCCCATCGGGCCGGCCGGGGTGAGGGCGTGCGGCTGCGGCAGCAGCCCGCTGCGGGAGAGGGCGTGGACCGTGCGGCCGGGACGGTCGAGGGTGAGGGAGAGGTCGACGGCCGTCAGACCGGTGCCGACGAGGAGGACGTCGGCGGTGTCGGAGAGCGGTCCGTCCAGGGCGCCCGTCGCCCAGGGCGCGGCGACGAACCGGGCCGAGGCGCGCAGGGCGGGCGGTGCCCAGCTCGCGGAGGGGGCGGCGGGGCCGGTGGCCAGGACCGCACTGTCCACGGTGAGGTGTCCCCCGTCGGCGAGGCGGAGCTCCAGCCCGCCCTCGGGGGTGCCGGTACAGCTCTCGGCGCGGGTGCGCAGCCGGCGTACCGTCACCGTGCCCTGCGCCCGGACGATGGCCTGCGCGAGGGTGTCGGCGAGATAGGCGCCGTAGCGGTAGCGGGTGGCGAAGTCGGCCGAGGTCACCGACGGTTCGCCGTGGCGGCACAGCCAGCGGGTGAAGTGGCCGGGGTCGTCGGGGTAGCAACTCATGCCGCCCGCGGGCACATTGAGGCGGTGACGCGGGTCGCGGGTGGCGTACGCGGTGCCGCGGCCCGCCTCCGGGGCCGGATCGAGAAGCACGAGGCCGAGCGGTGTCCGGCGGCGCGTCGCCGTCTCGCAGAGCTGGACGGCGGTCAGCGCGCCCGCCGCGCCCGCTCCGACGACGGCCACGGTGTGGTGCGGCTCGCGGACTTCGGTCACGTATACCTCCGGCGGTGGTCGGTCACTCAGAGCCCCGGTCGGGCCGCTCATACTCTGTTCACAATCCCAAGGACTGAGACAACCGTGGTTTCGGGCGTTCTCAGGGCGACTCCTCACCGAATCTCAGGAATCGGCCCGGAAATTCAAAGGATCAACAAATTCAAGCTGACCCGCATAGGGCCGGTGTTCGGCCACGGAGTGGAAGGCGGGGGCGCGCTTTAACACCTTTGCACCGTTCAGGGCATGAACTTCCACGCCACGGAAGGACTTTCCTTGCTTTAACTCTTGACGAGTCTGGTGACGGAGAGCACATTGGGCCCACTTTGAGAGCGCTCTCAAGAGCACCCGCAGCCCATCACTCCGTACCCGGGAGGCACCCCCATGCGTGCAACCTCCGGCATGCCCAGACGGCGACGCGCGCTCCTCGCCGTCCTCAGCACGCTCGGCCTGGCGGCCGCGCTCGCCACGGCCGCCACCCAGTCCGCCGACGCCTCGGCGCCAACGCCCCCGTCGGGCTGGACGCAGCTCTTCCTCGACGACTTCAACGGCTCCGCCGGAACCGGCGTCAACACCTCCAACTGGCAGTACGACACCGGGACTTCGTACCCCGGCGGCGCCGCCAACTGGGGCACCGGCGAGGTCGAGACGATGACGAACAGCACCAGCAACGTCTCACTCGACGGCAGCGGCAACCTGAAGATCACCCCGATCCGCGACTCCGCCGGCAACTGGACCTCGGGCCGTATCGAGACCAACCGCACCGACTTCCAGCCCCCGGCCGGCGGCAAGCTGCGCGTCGAGGCCCGTCTCCAGATGCCCGACGTCACCGGCGATGCGGGCGCGGGGTACTGGCCGGCGTTCTGGATGCTGGGCGCCCCCTATCGCGGCAACTACCAGAACTGGCCGAGCGTCGGCGAGCTGGACATCATGGAGAACGTCCAGGGCATCAACAAGGTCTGGGCGACGATGCACTGCGGCACCAACCCCGGCGGCCCCTGCAACGAGACGACGGGCCTCGGCAATTCGATCGCATGCCCGGGCACCACCTGCCAGTCCGGCTTCCACACCTACACCATGGAGTGGGACCGCTCGGTCAGCCCCGAGGCGATCCGCTTCTACGTCGACGGTGTCAACTACCAGACCGTCACCGCCGATCAGATGGACGCAACGACCTGGGCCAACGCCACCAACCACGGCTTCTTCGTCATCCTGAACGTGGCGATGGGCGGCGCCTTCCCGGCCGCGTTCGGCGGCGGCCCGACCAGCGCAACCGAGTCCGGCCACCCGATGCTGGTGGACTACGTCCAGGTCCTGTCGAGCGGCGGAAGCACGACCACTCCCCCTCCCTCCGGCAACCGTGACGCCTACAGCGCCATCCAGGCGGAGTCGTACGACAGCCAGTCCGGCACTGTCACGGAGAGCACCACGGACACCGGCGGCGGCCAGGACATCGGCTCCCTGGCCAACGGCGACTGGGCCCTCTACAAGGGCGTCAACTTCGGTTCCACGGCGGCCACGCAGTTCTACGCACGCGTGGCGAGCGGCGCCGGATCCGGGGTGAGCGGCCTGGTCGAGGTGCGCCTGGACAGCCGTACCGCCACTCCGATCGGCAGCTTCGCCCTCGCCAACACGGGCGGCTGGCAGTCCTGGAAGACGGTCCCGGCCAACATCAGTGCGGTGACCGGCACCCATGACGTCTATCTGACCTTCACCAGCGGCCAGCCGGCGGACTTCGTGAACGTGAACTGGTTCGACTTCGGGCACTGACCGGGCGGGCGGCGGCGCGGGGCGGCTTGACCTTCACGTATGGGTCAACCCCTAGCGTCGCCGCCATGACGACTTCCGCTGTGAACTCCCCTACGGGCCTGGAGGTTCGACTCGCCTTCCGGCCCGACGGCCTGCCCACCCCCGGCGACTTCGAGATCGCCGAGGTCCCGGTGCCCCATCCGGCCCCCGGCCAGGTGCTGGTCCGCAACCTCTACCTGTCCCTCGACCCCGGCATGCTGACGCTGATGTCGGCCGAACCCGCGGTGCCCCGGCCCCGCTACGAGCTCGGCGAGGTGCTGTACGGGGACGCCGTCGGCGAGGTGATCGCCTCGGCCGACCCCTCCCTGGCGGAGGGCGACCTGGTGGTGCACCGGCTGGGCTGGCGGGAGTACGCCGTGGCCGGGGCGGAGGTCTTCCGCCGCGTCGACCCGGCCGCCTACCCGACCCCTTCCCTCCATCTCGGCTTCGGCCTGGTCGCCTACGTCGGGCTCGTCCATGTCGCCCGACTGCGGCCCGGCGACACGGTGTTCGTCTCCAGCGCGGCGGGCGCGATCGGCTCTCTGGCCGGTCAGATCGCCCGGCTCAAGGGCGCGGCGCGGGTGATCGGCAGCGCGGGGTCTCCGGAGAAGGTCCGGAACCTCACCGGCAGGCTCGGCTTCGACGCGGCCTTCGACCGCCACGACGGCCCCGCCCTGGACCGGTTGCGCGAGGCCGCCCCCGACGGCATCGACGTCTACTTCGACAACGTGGGCGGCGAGCAACTGCGGGCCGCTGTCGAGGTGATGAACCCGCACGGCCGCATCGCCGTCTGCGGAGCGCTCGCCCGCCAGAGCTCCGGCCGCCCCGACCAGGGCCCCGGCGACCTGTTGACCGTGGCCGCCAAGCGGCTGACCATCCGCGGCTTCACCGTCGTCGACCACCTGGACAAGGCGGCCGAGTTCGGGCAGCAGTTCCGCAGGTGGCTGCGCGATGGGGAGATCGTCTACGAGGAGACGGTGATCGACGGGCTGCCGAACGCGCCCCGCGCGCTGACCGATCTTCTCCGCGGTGCATACACGGGGAAGACCGTGGTACGGCTGGGGAGTTGACTCCCGTAGACCACCAGGAGAGGTGAACCCTGAGGTGAGCGAGATGCTGATCGGTGACCTGGCCGCGCGGACCGGCACGACGACCCGCGCCCTGCGCTACTACGAGGAGCAGGGCCTGCTGGAGTCCGGTCGGAGCGCGGGCGGCTACCGCGTCTACGGGCCCGGAGCCGAGACGCGGGTCCGCAACATCCGTGACCTGCTCGCCTCCGGGTTCACCGTGGAGAACGTCAAGTCCTTCGTGCGCTTCCTGGACGGCGACCTGCCCGAGGTGTTCGCGCACTCGGATTCCTGCGCCGCGAACCACGAGGTCGGGGCCCGGCGGGTGGCCGAGCTGACGGAGCGGATCGAGGCGCTGACCAGGATGCGGGACACCCTGGTGCGGCGCATGCCGTGGCTGGGCGCCCCGGCCGCCTCCTGAGTCACCGCAGCTCCGCGCGGAACGCCGCCGGTGTCAGCTCCGTGTGCTGCTGGAAGAACTTGGAGAAGTTCGCCGCGTCGGGGAAGCCGACCGCCGCGCCCACCCGGCCGATCGGCAGGTCCGTGTGGGCCAGCAGGCGTTTCGCCTCCAGGACGACCCGCCTGTCGATGAAGCCCTTCGGCGTCTGACCGGTCGCGGCGCGGACCGCACGGACGAGTGTGCGGCGGGAGTAGCCGAGGGCATCGGCGTAGGCGCTGACGCTGTGGTTGGTCGCGAAGTCCTTCTCCACGGCGTCGCGGAACAGGGTGAACGTCGTGTCCGACTGCCGGCGGACCGCCTCCGCCGAGCTGGCCGCCAGATGGGCGAGGCGGAGCAGGAACGCCGTCAGCGAGTGACGCAGCACCGCCGTGTGCAGGCTCAGCGGCAGGGTCGTGTCGTCCTCGTACTCGCGTTGCAGTTGGGCGAGGGCGGCTCTGAGGGCGGTGAGCTGGGCCTCGTCGGGGTGGAGCAGGGGTGGCAGGTCGTAGCGGTAGAGACCGGTGGCCTCCACCGTGGCGCGCGGCAGAAAGCCGGGTTGCATGGTGAGCACGGTTCCGCGGTACCCGCTCGTGCGCGAGAAGCGGTGGACCTGGCCGGGACGGATCCACAGCAGTTCGCCGGCCGCCGCCTCGTACTCGGCGAAGTCGATCATGTGGCGGACCGGGGCGCCGTCGAAGAGCATCACGACATGGAAGTCGATGCGGTGGACGCGCTCCAGCGGGGCCTCGGCGTGCCAGGTGTGGCCGGTCCCCATCGGGCCGACCTGCATACCGACTCCGCCCACACTCAGCTCGACCGGGAAAGGGAACGTTCGAATGCCGTCCACCCCACCGTCACCGTCTCCACCTTGGATGGTTCTGCCCGCCATGTCCTACTCGTGCCGCCTCGGTCGTGCCGTCGGTGTCCCACTTTCACCACAGGCTGACACACAGCGACCTTCCCCCGTAAAAGTCAGACTTTTAAGTTTGAAGGCATCAGAGCAGTTCAGTCGCTTCGATCGAGGACTTCTTGAAGATGAGTACGCAGACTCCGGACAGCTTCGAATGGACCGAACTCGACCGGCGTGCCGTCGACACGGCTCGTCTGCTCGCGGCCGACGCCGTGCAGAAGGTGGGCAACGGCCACCCGGGCACGGCGATGAGCCTGGCCCCGGCCGCGTACACGATCTTTCAGAAGGTGATGCGTCACGATCCCGCGGACCCCGAGTGGACCGGCCGGGACCGTTTCGTCCTGTCCCCCGGGCACACCTCGCTGACGCTCTACACGCAGCTGTACCTCGCCGGGTACGAGGTCGAGCTGGATGACCTGAAGGCGTTCCGTACGCACGGTTCCAAGACGCCCGGCCACCCCGAGTACGGGCACACCGCCGGCGTCGAGACCACCACCGGGCCGCTCGGCCAGGGTGTCGCCAACGCGGTGGGCATGGCGATGGCCGCCCGCTACGAGCGCGGCCTGTTCGACCCGGAGGCTCCCGAGGGCACCTCCCCCTTCGACCACACCATCTGGGCGATCGTCTCCGACGGTGACCTGGAGGAGGGCGTCTCCGCCGAGGCCTCCTCGCTGGCCGGCCACCAGAAGCTCGGCAACCTGGTCTTCCTCTACGACGACAACCACATCTCCATCGAGGGCGACACCGCGACGGCGTTCTCCGAGGACGTCCTCAAGCGCTACGAGGCCTACGGCTGGCATGTGCAGCGTGTCGAGCCCTCGCTCGGCGGCGACATCGACGTACCGGCCCTCTACGCGGCCCTGAAGGCGGCGCAGGCCGAGACCGAGCGCCCGTCCATCATCGCGATGCGCACGATCATCGCCTGGCCGGCCCCGAACGCACAGAACACCGAGGCCTCGCACGGCTCCGCGCTCGGCGCCGAGGAGATCGCCGCCACCAAGCGCATCCTCGGCTTCGACCCCGAGCAGTCCTTCCAGGTCGACGCCGATGTGCTGGCCCACGCCCGCGGGGCCCTGGACCGCGGTGCCGAGGCGCACGCCGCCTGGGACAAGCAGATCGACAAGTGGCGCGGCGCCAACCCGGAGCGCGCCGAGCTGTTCGACCGGATCGTGGCCGGCCAGCTGCCCGAGGGCTGGGAGGACGCGCTGCCGGTCTTCGAGGAGGGCAAGTCCGTCGCCACGCGTGCCGCCTCCGGCAAGGTGCTGCAGGCGCTCGGCGCGATCGTCCCCGAGCTGTGGGGCGGCTCCGCCGACCTGGCCGGCTCGAACAACACCACCATCGACAAGACGTCGTCCTTCCTGCCGAAGGGCAACCCGCTCCCGGAGGCCGACCCCTACGGCCGCACCGTCCACTTCGGCATCCGCGAGTTCTCGATGGCCGCCGAGATGAACGGCATCGCGCTGCACGGCAACACCCGCATCTACGGCGGCACCTTCCTGGTGTTCTCCGACTACATGCGCAACGCGGTGCGGATGTCTGCGCTCATGCAGCTCCCGGTGACGTACGTCTGGACGCACGACTCCATCGGACTCGGCGAGGACGGGCCGACCCACCAGCCGGTCGAGCACCTGGCCTCCCTGCGCGCCATCCCGGGCCTCAACGTCGTCCGCCCGGCCGACGCCAACGAGACCGCGATCGCCTGGGGCGAGATCCTCAAGCGGCACGCCACCGACCCGGCCCCGCACGGCCTCGCCCTCACCCGTCAGGGAGTGCCGACCTACGCCCCCAACCCGGACGCGGCGAAGGGCGGTTACGTCCTGAAGGAGTCCTCGAAGGAGATCCCGGACGTCGTGCTGATCGCCACCGGCTCCGAGGTCCAGCTCGCCGTCGCCGCGCGCGAGCAGCTGGAGGCCGAGGGGATCGGCACCCGGGTGGTGTCGATGCCGTCCGTGGAGTGGTTCGAGCAGCAGCCGCGGGAGTACCGCGAGCGCGTCCTTCCCCCGTCCGTGCGGGCCCGTGTCGCCGTGGAGGCAGGGATCGGTCTGACGTGGTACCGCTACACAGGTGACGCAGGACGCATCGTCTCCCTGGAGCACTTCGGCGCCTCCGCCGACGCCAAGACCCTGTTCGCCGAGTTCGGCTTCACCCCCGAGAACGTCGCCGCCGCAGCCCGGGAATCCCTCGCTGCCGCCCGCGGTTGATCCGATCGCCAGAAAGAAGATGATCAAAGTGACCGAAGCAACCGCGACCGCGGGGGCACTCAAGCGCCTGTCCGACGAGGGCGTCTCCATCTGGCTGGACGACCTCTCCCGCAAGCGGATCGAGTCCGGCAACCTCGCCGAACTCGTCGAGAACAGCAACGTGGTCGGCGTGACCACCAACCCGTCCATCTTCCAGGCCGCCATCGGCTCCGGCGAGGGCTACGAGGAGCAGCTCGCCGACCTGGCCGTCCGCGGCGTCACGGTCGAAGAGGCCGTACGGATGATGACCACCGCCGACGTCCGTGCAGCCGCCGACATCCTGCGGCCCGTGTACGACGCCACCGGCGGCCGCGACGGCCGGGTCTCCATCGAGGTCGACCCGCGTCTGGCCCACGACACCAAGGCGACGATCGCCGAGGCCAAGCAGCTGGCGTGGCTGGTCGACCGGCCCAACGTCATGATCAAGATCCCGGCGACCAGGGCGGGCCTGCCGGCCATCACCGAGGTCATCGGCCTGGGCATCAGCGTCAACGTCACGCTGATCTTCTCCCTGGAGCGCTACCGCGAGGTCATGGACGCCTACCTGGCCGGCCTGGAGAAGGCCGCCGCGAAGGGCCTCGACCTCTCGGCCATCCACTCCGTCGCCTCCTTCTTCGTCTCCCGCGTCGACTCCGAGATCGACAAGCGGCTGGACGGCCTCAGCTCCCCCGAGGCGTCGGTCCTCAAGGGCAAGGCGGCGCTCGCCAACGCACGTCTCGCCTACGAGGCGTACGAGGAGGTCTTCGGCGGTGGGCGCTGGACCGCCCTCGGCAGCGCCAGGGCCAACAAGCAGCGCCCCCTGTGGGCCTCGACCGGCGTGAAGGACCCCTCGTACAAGGACACCCTGTACGTGGACGAACTCGTCGCGCCCGGCACCGTCAACACCATGCCGGAGGCCACCCTCAACGCCACCGCCGACCACGGCGAGATCACCGGCGACACGGTGACCGGCGGCTATGCGCAGGCCCGCGCCGACCTGGCCGCCGTGGAGGCCCTCGGGATCTCCTACGACGAGGTCGTGCAGAAGCTCGAGGACGAGGGCGTCGCCAAGTTCGAGACGGCCTGGCAGGACCTGCTGGACGCCGTCGCCAAGTCCCTCGACAGCAAGGGAGTTGAGACGGAATGACCGAGCACGCCACGGTCGGGTCGGCGCTCGACTGGACCAACCCCCTGCGCGACGACCGCGACCGCCGGCTCCCGCGGATCGCGGGCCCGTCCGGGCTCGTCATCTTCGGCGTCACCGGCGACCTGTCCCGCAAGAAGCTGATGCCCGCCGTCTACGACCTCGCCAACCGCGGCCTGCTGCCGCCGGGCTTCTCGCTCGTCGGGTTCGCCCGCCGGGACTGGGAGGACCAGGACTTCGCGCAGGTCGTGCATGACGCGGTCCGCGAGCACGCCCGGACAGAGTTCCGTGAGGAGGTCTGGCAGCAGCTCGCCGAGGGCATGCGGTTCATCCCCGGCGACTTCGACGACGACACGGCGTTCAAGCAGCTGAAGTCGGCCGTCGACGAGCTGGACGCCTCCCGCGGCACCGGAGGCAACTTCGCCTTCTATCTGTCCGTACCGCCGAAGTTCTTCCCCAAGGTCGTCCAGCAGCTCAAGAAGCACGGGCTGGCGAACGGGCGCAAGGGCTCCTGGCGGCGCGCGGTGATCGAGAAGCCGTTCGGGCGCGACCTGGCGAGCGCCCGCGAGCTGAACGCGATCGTGCACGACGTGTTCGAGCCCGACCAGGTGTTCCGCATCGACCACTACCTGGGCAAGGAGACCGTCCAGAACATCCTGGCGCTGCGCTTCGCCAACCAGATGTACGAGCCCATCTGGAACCGGTCGTACGTCGACCACATCCAGATCACCATGGCAGAGGACATCGGCATCGGCGGCCGCGCCGGCTACTACGACGGCATCGGTGCCGCCCGTGACGTCATCCAGAACCACCTGCTGCAGCTGATGGCGCTCACCGCGATGGAGGAGCCGATCGCGTTCGACGCGGAGTCGCTGCTCACCGAGAAGCTGAAGGTCCTCAAGTCCGTGCGGCTGCCGGAGAACCTGGGTGAGCACACGGTCCTCGCCCAGTACGCCGAGGGCTGGCAGGGCGGCGAGAAGGTGGCCGGCTACCTGCAGGAGGACGGCATCGACCCGAACTCCAAGACCGACACCTACGCGGCCATCAAGCTGGAGGTGGACAACCGCCGCTGGGCGGGCATCCCCTTCTATCTGCGCACCGGCAAGCGCCTGGGCCGTCGCGTCACCGAGATCGCGGTGGTCTTCAAGCGGGCGCCGCACTCCCCCTTCGACTCCACCGCCACCGAGGAGCTCGGGCAGAACGCCATCGTCATCCGCGTCCAGCCCGACGAGGGCATGACGGTCCGGTTCGGCTCCAAGGTGCCGGGCACCTCGATGGAGATCCGGGACGTGTCGATGGACTTCGCCTACGGCGAGTCCTTCACGGAGTCCAGCCCGGAGGCGTACGAGCGGCTCATCCTGGACGTGCTGCTCGGCGACGCCAACCTGTTCCCCCGTCACCAGGAAGTGGAAGAGTCCTGGAAGATCCTCGACCCGATCGAGGAGTACTGGGCGCGGCACGGCAAGCCCGCGCAGTACGCCTCGGGCAGCTGGGGACCCGAAGAAGCCGACGAGATGCTCGCACGAGACGGACGGAGCTGGCGCAGGCCATGAAGATCGACCTGACCGACACCACGGCAAGCAAGATCAACAAGGCGCTGGTGCAGGGCCGCCGCGCCATCGGCACACCGGCCGTGGGCATGGTCCTGACGATGGTCATCGTCACGGACGAGGAGAACGCCTACGACGCGATCAAGGCGGCCGAGGAGGCCTCGCACGAGCACCCCTCGCGCACCCTGGTCGTCATCAAGCGGCATGCCCGCACCCCGCGCGACCGCATGGCCTCCAAGCTGGACGCCGAGGTCCGGGTGGGCGCCGACGCCGGCACCGGCGAGACGGTCGTGCTGCGCACCTACGGCGAGGTCTCCGACCACGCCGACTCGGTCGTCCTGCCGCTGCTGCTGCCGGACGCGCCCGTCGTCGTATGGTGGCCGGTGGACGCGCCCGAGGTGCCCGCCAAGGACCCGCTGGGCGCCCTCGCGCAGCGCAGGATCACCGACCTGTACGCCGTCGAGAACCCCGCCGAGACGCTGGAGCAGCGGGCCCGCTCCTACGCCCCCGGCGACACCGACCTCGCCTGGACCCGGCTGACGCCGTGGCGCTCGATGCTGGCGGCGGCCCTGGACCAGGCCCGCACCCGGATCGTGTCGGGGGCCGTGGAGGCCGAGGCCGACAACCCGGCGGCCGAACTGCTGGCGCGCTGGCTGGAGGCACGGCTGAACGTGAAGATCGACCGCGTGGTCACCGCGGGCCCGGTCGTCACGGCCGTGCGCCTGGGAACCGCGGACGGCGAGATCGTCATCGACCGCCCCGAGGGCCCGCTGGCCACGCTCACCCTGCCGGGCCAGCCCTCGCGCACCCTCGCCCTGAAGGTCCGCACCACCTCCGAACTCATCGCCGAGGAGCTCCGCCGCCTCGACGCCGACGAGATGTACGCCGTCGCCCTGCGGGGCGAGGCCGCCAAGGAGACCGTCTCTCATGTCTGACTCCCCGAAGCTCACCCGGCGCCCCGAGTGGACCGCCCTGGAGGACCACCGCGCCCAGGGCCAGCCGGTGCTGCGTGAGCTGTTCGCAGCCGACCCCGGCCGCGCCGAGCGGTATGTCGTGCGCGTCGGCGACCTGCGCATCGACTACTCCAAGCACCTCGTCAACGACGAGACTCTGGCGCTGCTGCAGGAACTGGCCGCCGCCACCGACGTGTTCGGGCTGCGCGACGCCATGTTCCGCGGCGAGAAGATCAACGTCACCGAGGACCGGGCCGTGCTGCACACCGCGCTGCGCGCCCCGCGGGACGCGGTGATCGAGGTCGACGGCGAGAACGTGGTGCCGCAGGTGCACGCCGTCCTGGACAAGATGAGCGACTTCGCCGAGCGGGTCCGCTCCGGCGCCTGGACCGGTCACACCGGCAGGCGCATCAAGAACGTCGTCAACATCGGCATCGGCGGCTCCGACCTGGGCCCCGCGATGGCGTACGAGGCGCTGCGCACCTTCACGGCCCGCGAGCTGACGTTCCGCTTCGTCTCCAACGTGGACGGCGCCGACCTGCACGAGGCGGTACGGGACCTGGACCCGGCGGAGACCCTGTTCATCGTCGCCTCCAAGACCTTCACCACGATCGAGACCATCACCAACGCCACCTCGGCCCGTTCCTGGCTGCTGAACGGCCCCGGCGGGCTCGGCGAGGAGAAGGCGGTCGCCCGGCACTTCGTGGCCCTGTCCACGAACGCCGGCAAGGTCACCGAGTTCGGTATCGACCCGGACAACATGTTCGAGTTCTGGGACTGGGTCGGCGGCCGCTACTCCTTCGACTCGGCCATCGGCCTGTCGCTGATGATCGCGATCGGCCCGGACCGCTTCCGGGAGCTGCTCGACGGCTTCCACACCGTCGACGAGCACTTCAGGACCGCCCCCGCGGAGGCCAACGCCCCGCTGATCCTCGGCCTGCTGGGCATCTGGTACGGCAATTTCTTCGGCGCCGAGTCCCATGCGGTACTGCCGTACAGCCACTACCTGTCGAAGTTCACGGCGTATCTGCAGCAGCTGGACATGGAGTCCAACGGCAAGTCGGTCGACCGCGACGGCCATGTGGTGGGCTGGGAGACCGGCCCGGTGGTGTGGGGAACGCCCGGCACCAACGGGCAGCACGCCTACTACCAGCTGATCCACCAGGGCACCCGGCTCATCCCCGCGGACCTGATCGGCTTCGCACGTCCGGCGGCCGAGCTCGGCGACGAACTGGCCGCCCAGCACGACCTGTTGATGGCCAACCTGTTCGCGCAGGGCCAGGCGCTGGCCTTCGGCAAGACCGCCGACGAGGTGCGCGCGGAGGGGGTCCCCGAGGAGCAGGTGCCGCACCGCACCTTCCACGGCAACCACCCCACCACGACGATCCTGGCGAAGGAACTGACTCCGTCGGTGCTCGGCCAGCTGATCGCCCTCTACGAGCACAAGGTGTTCGTCCAGGGCGCGATCTGGAACATCGACTCGTTCGACCAGTGGGGCGTCGAGCTCGGCAAGGTCCTCGCCAAGCGCGTCGAGCCGGCTCTCACCGAAGGCGCCGACGTCCCCGGCCTCGACCCCTCCACCACCGCTCTCGTGGCCGCGTACCGCGAGCTCAAGAACGCTCAGGAAGAAGTGAACTGACCATGCAGATCGGACTCATCGGGCTCGGCAAGATGGGCGGCAACATGCGCGAGCGGATCCGCCGCGCCGGCCACACCGTCATCGGCTACGACCGCAATCCCGACCTCTCCGACGCGGCGAGCCTCGCCGAACTGGTCGACAAGCTCGAAGCACCGCGCGTGGTGTGGGTGATGGTCCCGGCGGGCGCCCCCACCCAGTCCGTCGTCGACGAGCTCGGCGGCCTCCTCTCCCCCGGCGACACGGTCGTCGACGGCGGCAACTCCCGCTGGACGGACGACGAGAAGCACGCCGAGGAGCTGGGCGCCAAGGGCATCGGCTTCGTCGACGCGGGTGTCTCCGGCGGTGTGTGGGGCCTCAAGAACGGCTACGCGCTGATGGTCGGCGGCGACAAGGAGCACGTCGAGCGGCTCCAGCCGATCTTCGAGGCGCTCAAGCCGGAGGGCCCGTACGGCTATGTCCACGCGGGCAAGGTCGGCGCCGGGCACTTCTCCAAGATGGTCCACAACGGCATCGAGTACGCCATGATGCAGGCCTACGCCGAGGGCTGGGAGCTGCTGGAGAAGATCGAGTCGGTGGACAGCGTCCGGGAGGTGTTCCGCTCCTGGCAGGAGGGCACGGTCATCCGTTCCTGGCTGCTCGACCTCGCGGTCAACGCCCTGGACGAGGACGAGCACCTGGACAAGCTGAAGGGCTTCGCGCAGGACTCCGGTGAGGGCCGCTGGACGGTCGAGGCGGCCATCGACAACGCGGTGCCGCTGCCCGCCATCACGGCCTCCCTCTTCGCGCGGTTCGCCTCCCGCCAGGACGACTCCCCGCAGATGAAGATGATCGCGGCCCTGCGCAACCAGTTCGGCGGGCACGCCGTCGAGTCGAAGGAGTAACGCAGCCGTGGGGGACCTTCTCCTGGTCCGCCACGGCGAGACGGAGTGGAGCGTGTCGGGACAGCACACCAGCTGGACCGACCTGCCCCTCACCCAGCACGGTGAGGAGCAGGCCAAGTCGCTCGCTCCACTCCTCTCGCAGCGGACCTACGCACTTGCACTGACCAGCCCGCTCGGCCGCGCGATACGCACCGCCGAACTCGCGGGCATCACGGGCACGGTGGTCGAACCGGACCTGCACGAGTGGGACTACGGCGACTACGAGGGCATCACCACCGTCGAGATCCACCGCACCCGCCCCGACTGGAACCTGTGGACCGACGGCGTGCCGCCCGGCCCGGACGGGCACCCCGGCGAATCGCCCGAGCAGATCGGCCGACGCGCCGACCGCGTCCTGTCCCGCGTGGACGCGGCCCTCCCCGACGGCGACGTGATCCTCGTGGCCCACGCCCATTTCCTGCGGGTCCTGACGGCCCGCCGTCTGGGCCTGCCCCCCGCGGACGGCCGCCTCTTCCAACTGGCGACGGGCACGGTCAGCCGGCTGTCGACCGAACACGACCGCCCGGTGATCGCCGAGTGGAACACCCGGCCCTGACACCCTGGGGCCCCGGTTCCCTGCCCCCGGCAGAGGCCGTACCGACCGCCGCACCCCTTCGGTGGGATTAGAGTCCCGGTCTGTGGAGATCAACGATCTGACGCCGGCCGAGCAGCAGGTGTGGCGGGCGTTCGCGACGGGGGCGGTGGTCGACTTCCGGGAGGGGGGCGACGACGAGGACACGGCGGAGGGTGCGCTGTGGGGGCCTGAACGGAGCATAAGAGCAACGGTGTTGCGGGCTCTGCTCCTCAACGGCCCCCGGGTGCCGGGGGAAGTGGCCGCGCTCAAGGTCAGGGGGGCGCGGGTCACCGGCACCCTGGACCTGAGACATGCGACGGTGGACAGCATCGTCCATCTGAGCCACTGTCACTTCGCGGAGGCCCCGGACCTCTCCGGCGCCCACCTCCCCTACCTCAACCTGCGTGACTCCGCGCTGCCCGGCCTGATGATCGCGCGGGCCCGGGTGGACGGCAGCGTCCGGCTGACGCGGTGCCGGTTCTCCGGAGTCGTGCACCTGGGCGGGTCACACATATCCGGGGTGCTGTTCCTCGAAGGGGCCGAGTTCGCCGCCGTGCCGGAGACCGGGCCGGTCCTGAAGCTCAGCCACGTCACCATCGAGGACGACCTGTGCGCCCCCGGGCTGCGCACCCACGGCGAGATACGACTCGACGGCGCCGCCGTCGCCGGATCGGTCGACCTCAACGACGCCCAACTCCACCACCCCGGCAACGCCGTCCTCGACGCCCAGACCCTCGTCGTGGAAGGGGACCTCCTGATGCGGCGGGTGGAGGCGACGGGCTGGGTCGGCCTGCGCGGCGCACGCATCGCTGGTCGCTTCGACCTGTCGTACTCCCGCCTGTCGAACCCGGACGACTCGGCCCTGCGGGCGAGCAGCTGCACCATCGGTGAACTCTGGCTGCGCAAGGGGCCGCCCTTGGACGGACGGCTCAACCTGCGCCGCGCGCAGGTGGACGTCCTGTTCCTGGAGCCGGAGGTGGTTCCCGACGAGGTCTATCTGAGCAGCCTCGTGTACACCACTCTCACTCCCCACGAACCCGCCGAGCGCCGCCTCCCCATGCTGGAACGCGATGCCGAGGGCTATGTGCCGCACGCCTACGAGCAGTTGGCCACCGCCTACCGCCGTGTCGGCGACGACCACGCCGCCCGCCTCGTCCAGCTCGCCAAGCAGCGCCGCCTGCGCTCGACCCGCGCCTGGTACGGCCGCCTCTGGGGCTACGTCCAGGACGCCACCGTCGGCTACGGCTTCCGCCCGCTGCGCGCAGCCGTCTGGCTGCTGTCGCTCCTCGCCCTCGGCTCGACCGCCTACGCCCTGCACCACCCGCACGCGCTCAAGGCGTCGGAGGCCCCGCACTTCAACCCGGTCTTCTACACCCTCGACCTGCTGCTGCCGGTGATCTCCTTCGGCCAGGAGGAGGCGTTCGCACCGGACGGCTGGTACCAGTACCTCGCCTACGCCCTGATCATCACCGGCTGGGTCCTGGCCACGACGGTCGTCACCGGTGTGACCAGAACCGTCAGCCGCCAGTGAGCCGCCGCGCGGCATGCTGCGCGGCCAGCCGCACGGGCGCGTTCTGGGCGCCGTACCCCTGGTATCCGCCGTCACGCTGGACGAGCTCGAAGAAGACCCGGCCCACGGTCCGCGTGTAGCAGTGCCGGAACTCCCCGTACCGGTCCCGGTCGTAGAGGATCCCGAGCTCGCGATACGTCTCCAACTCTCCCTCGGCGAACTCGAACCGGGCCGCCAGGTCGTCGTAGTAGTTCGCCGGCATCGCCAGCAGCGGCCCGCCCGCCTCGCGGAAGCGGCGCGCGGCGGCCACCACGTCGTCCGTCGCCAGTGCGATGTGCTGGGCGTGGACGGTGTCGTCGGCGGGCGCCGCGCCGACGGACAGGGCGATACGGACGCCGCCGTCGGCGGCGGCGACGGCACGACTGCGCAGCAGACCGTACGGGTCGGCGACGTCCACGCTCTCCTGAGCGGACAGGCCGAGCACGCTGCGGTGGAAGAGGGTGGCCTCGTCGAAGTGGTGCCAGGGCTGGACGAGCGCGAGATGGTCGATGCGCCGCACGCCCGGAACCGCCGGTCCGGCCTGCTCGACGTCCGCGAAGTCGCCGCGCCACTCGGGCAGTTCGGGCCGACCGGTCGCGCAGAAGAACAACTGCGTGCCGTCCGGGGCCGCCACCGCATCCAGCGGCGCGTCCTCGCTCGCCCGACGGCGCGGCAGTACGGGCGCCAGCAGCGCCTCGGCGCGCCGGGCGGCGCCAGCAGGGTCCGGGGACTCCAGACCGATCGCGGCGAGCCCGGTCCCGTCCCGCCGGGCGGCCGGCCCGGTGTTGACGAGCACCCGCGCCTCCCCCGCCTGCCACAGATCGACCGGCTTGCTGCGGTGCCGCGCGGTCCGGGCGAACCCCAGGGCCCCCAGCACCTCGCTGACCGGCTCGGCATCGGGAGTGACCAGCTCGGCGAAGGCAACCCCCGTGGGAACGACAGGGGCGGGCAGCTCGGCCAGCCCCACCGCCTCCTGGAGGACCAGCAGCGACCGGTGCGCGTCCACCGCCGTCGGCCCGGCCTCGGCCTGCCGGAACACGTCGTTGAAGACCTCCAGGGAGAGCGGCCCGCCATATCCCGCGCGCAGCACATGCCGCACGAGCCCGGCGACGTCGAAGCCGCCCTGCCCCGGGAAGCAGCGGTAGTGGCGGCTCCACTGCAGGACGTCCATCGCAAGCAGCGGAGCATCCGCGAGCTGCAGGAAGAAGATCTTCTCGCCCGGAATGTCCTCGATCCCCTTGGGATCGGACCCACGGGAAAGAATGTGAAAGCTGTCGAGACAGGTACCGAGCGCGGGATGGTCCGCCATCTCGACAACCCGCCAGGCATGGTCATACGTACTGACGTGCCGCCCCCAGGCAAGCGCCTCGTAGGCGACACGGAACCCGAAGTCCTGCGCCAGATCGGCGAGTCGACTCAGCTGCTCGGCGGCGAGGGCGTCGTCGTCGACGGCGAGCGGCGAAACGCTGGAGCAGACGAGGACCGTATCGGCCCCCAGCCGCCGCATGACCTCGAACTTGTGCCGAGCCCGACGCAGATTACGTGCGAACTCCTCCTCGGGCACGGCCTCGATGTCCCGCATGGGTTGGTAGAGGTCGATGCCGAGCCCGAGATCGGCACAACGGACCCGGATCTCCTCGGGCCTGAGAGGACTCGCCAGCAGATCGTTCTCAAAGATCTCAACCCCGTCGAACCCGGCCCGCGAGGCGGCGGTGAGCTTCTCGGTCAGAGATCCGCTGAGAGAAACCGTGGCAACGGATGTGCGCACGACGGTGCCCTTTCAACTTGCGTTACAGCAGCGCCCCTCAGGGGCGCGGGGAACTGCGCGACCAGCCACCAACAAACCCGCACCCGTCAAACGGCCTCACCGACCGAGCTCTCCGCAACAATCTCCGAGAAGTCCGCCAGCATCCGCCCACTGCCGGGCTCCCGCCCCGTGAACAACCGAAACGCATCCGCAGCCTGGAAAACAGCCATCCCACCCCCGTCCAAAGTGGCGCAGCCAACCCCCCGGGCAGCCCGCAGCAACTCCGTCTCCAGGGGCCGATAAACCACCTCGGCAACCCACAGCCCCGGATGAAGCAACTCAGCAGCGAAGGGCAACCCCGGATGCGCGGCCATCCCGGTGGGCGTGGCATGTACAACCCCGTCGGCCGAGCCGAGCAACCGACCGAGCTGATCGGGAGTACCGGCGGCCGCCCGGCCGACACCGAAGTGCCGGTTCAGCCCATCGGCGAGATCCGCAGCCCGATCACCCAACGCATCCACAATGGTGACCCGCTCGGCCCCCAGCGTGAGCGTGGCGTGAGCCACGGCCGCCCCCGCCCCGCCGGCCCCCAGCTGCACCACGCGCTCCAGCGAAGCGTCGGGCAGCCCGCGCGCGAACGAAGCCGCGAACCCGGTGACGTCCGTGTTGTGGCCGATCGCGCGTCCGCCCTCGAAAACGACGGTGTTGACCGCCCCCAACGCCTCGGCCTGCGGAGCAAGCGCATCCAGGTGCTCGATCACCAGCTGCTTGCACGGGTGCGTGATGTTCAGCCCGTCGAAGCCGAGGTCCCGCGCGGCCCGCACCAGGTCGCCGACCGCCTCCGGCGGCACGCCGAGGGTGTCGATGTCGATGAGCCGGTACACATAGCGCAGGCCCTGCCGGTCCGCCTCGCGCTCGTGCAGCGCCGGGCTGAGCGACGGACCGATGCCGGAACCGATCAGTCCGACGAGATACGAGTCCTTGACCACGGGACCTCCTGAGCCGAGCGCTAATGTACGAACTAGTACGTTAGCTATATCAGCCCCGGCAGCCCCTGGGAAGACCCCGCCGCCGCCACCCGGCCCGCCTTCTAGAATCTGCGGCACTGGCCGCACTCCCGAAGGAACCCGATGACCAGCGTCGACGAACCGGCACGACCCAACGGGCGGATCCGCGACGCCGCCCGCACCCAGGCCGAGATCCTCGACGTGGCGACACAGGAGTTCGCGCGGGCGGGTTACGACGGCGCCCGGGTCGACGAGATCGCCGCCCGCACCCGCACCACGAAGCGGATGATCTACTACTACTTCGGCGGCAAGGAACAGCTGTTCACGGCCGTTCTGGAGCGGGCGTACGGCGTGATCCGGGAGGCCGAGCAGAAGCTGGACGTCGAGCATCTGGACCCGGTGGCGGCCATCCGGCGGCTGGCCGAGCTGACCTTCGACCACCACGAGCAGCACCCGGACTTCATCCGCCTGGTCAGCATCGAGAACATCCACGGCGCCGAGCACATCGCCGCCTCCGAGAAGCTGGGCAGGATCGGCTCCCCCGCGCTGGACGTGATCCGCCGCATCCTGGCCGCCGGACAGGAGTCGGGCCTGTTCACGGCCGATGTCGACGCGGTCGACCTGCACGCGATGATCAGCTCGTTCTGCTTCTTCCGGGTCTCCAACCGGCATACGTTCGGCGCCCTGTTCGGCCGCGACCTGGTCGACCCGGCCCAGCGCGAGCACTACCGCACGATGCTGGGCGACATGGTGATCGCCTACCTGACGGCGGACCGCGCGACGGACTGAGCCCGTTCCGCAGTACCCCTTGACACGCGGGAAACGTGGGCGCAACATCCGTAGCCAACCGCTACTAACTATCCAGTGCGTTAATTAGCCGGGTAGCACCCGGCGCGGCCGTCCCGTCACCCCAGGGATCCGGCACTTCTCCCCGCCGCTCACTCCGCCTACCTTGGAGTTCCCTCAAAGGAGCAACGCCGTGTCCCATGCCGTCGCACCCCGCGACCCTGCCGAAGCCGTCGGGCAGCCGAAAAAGGCGGCCACCGCCGCCTGGATCGGCAGCGCCCTGGAGTACTACGACTTCTTCATCTACGGCAGCGCGGCCGCGCTGATCTTCCCGAAGGTCTTCTTCGACGAGTCCGACCCGGCCACCGCGACCCTGCTGTCCCTGGCCACGTTCGGTGTCGCGTACGCGGCCCGGCCGATCGGCGCGCTCTTCCTCGGCCACTTCGGTGACCGTGTCGGCCGCAAGAAGATCATGGTCTTCACGCTGATCCTGATGGGCCTGTCGACCTTCCTCATCGGCTGTCTGCCCACCCGCGCCCAGGTCGGCACCCTCGCCCCGGTCCTGCTGGTCGCCTGCCGTGTGCTGCAGGGCATCTCGGCGGCGGGCGAGCAGGCCAGCGCGAACTCGATGACCCTGGAACACGCGCCACCGCACAGGCGCGGCTTCTTCACCAGCTTCACCCTCAGCGGCACACAGGGCGGCCAGCTCATCGCCACCCTGGTCTTCATCCCGGTGGCCGCGCTCCCCGAGGACCAGCTGCTGTCCTGGGGCTGGCGGGTCCCGTTCTGGGCGAGTGTCGCGGTCGCCGTCGTCGGCTATGTCATCCGCCGCAAGCTCCAGGAGACGCCGGCCTTCGCGAAGCAGGCGGCCGGCGCGGGTGTCGTCAAGCTGCCGCTTGCGGTGCTGCTGCGTGAGCACTGGGCGGACGTGCTGCGGGTGATCGGAGGCGCGCTCATCGCCTCGGTCTCCACGATCTTCACGGTCTGGGCCCTCGCCTACGCCACCAGCGACTCGGTGGGCATGTCCCGCTCCTCGATGCTGTGGGTGGGCGCGCTCGCCAACCTCGTCGCCCTCGCCGCGATCCCCCTGTGGGCCTCCCTGTCGGACCGCATCGGCCGCCGTCCCGTGTTCCTGATCGGCGCGGTGGGCAGCGCGCTCGCCATGTTCGGCTACCTGTGGGCGATCTCGACGGGCAACTACCCGCTGACCCTGGTCCTGGGCATCGTGGCCTTCGGCATCGTCTACAGCGCCGCGAACGGAGTCTGGCCCTCCTTCTACGGCGAGATGTTCTCCACCCGCGTGCGCCTGTCCGGCATGGCGATCGGCACCCAGATCGGCTTCGCCGTGGCCGGCTTCGCGGTCACGTTCGCCGCGCAGATCGCGGGCCCCGACGGCACCGACTGGTCCTCGGTCGCCCTGTTCACCGCGGCCCTCTGCGTCCCGCCGGTCATCACCGGCCTCTCGGCCCGCGAGACCCACAGGCTCCCGACGGAGCTCCTGGGCGAGCGGGCCGCACAGGGAGCGTCACAGCCGGAGACGGTCACCGCCTGACGGCACCCCCGCACGCCCCCGGGCCCCGGACACCCGCACTGGTTCCGGCGCCCGGGGGTTCCGGCGTGCCCGTCCCACGCTCAGGGCCGCCTCGGCCACCCACGAGGGCGTGACTCCCGCTGTCGAGGCTGCTCGCGCGCCACCGCACCGGCCTCCGGGCACCAGCCGCAGATCTCCTCCGCGCCGGGCCGCGGGTACGGCGCCGGAGTCCGGCGTTCCGGCCGCCGCCCCCTCAGACCAACGAGATCGCGGACGGCTCGCCCGCCGACCGGCGTGAACTGCCGCGTGCATCGCACCGCGGCCGCGAGGACGCCCGCACCCGCCTCGACCGGCGGCACGGGCGCGGCCAACGTCCCCGACTGCCGTAGGCCTCGGTCGGACAGCCTGTCCGGGGCCTCCTACGCCCGGGGGTGCCGCGGCTCGTAGAGGCCGACCTCGCCGCCGCCCGGCAGCCGGAAACCGGTCAGCCGACCCCAGCGCGCCTCCTGCAAGGGCCGAGTCAACTCCACGCCCTTCCCGGTGAGTTCGGCGGTCGTCGCGTCGAGGTCGTCGCACATCAGCATCAGTTCGTGCGACGGATCGCCCTCGGCCGGGTGGAAGGCGACCTCGGCGGGCGGCGCCTTGAAGATGAGCCAGCCGTGCCCGGCGTCGACGTGGGCCCAGCCGAGGACGTCCCGGAAGAAGGCGCGGTCCGCCTCGGCGTCGCGGGTGTAGATCACCACATGTGCACCATTGATCACGCGCGGAGGCTAGGTCCCCGGCCCGGGGCACGGCAAGGGCGGCGCGCGGGTGCCTCATGCGGAGGCCGCGGCCACACAGAACTCGTTGCCCTCCGGGTCGGCCATGACGATGTGGTGTCCGCCGGACTCCTCCAGGACGCTCCCGCCCGCCTTCACCAGGCGCTCGGACTCGGCCCGGATGCGAGCCCACCGCTCGTCGGGGCTCCCGCCTCCCGGTACCCGGACGTCCATATGGAGGCGGTTCTTCGCCGTCTTGGGCTCGGGGACCTTCAGGATGGACAGCCGGGGGCCCACGCCGTCGGGATCGCAGAGCCACGCGCCGCCGTCCGCCGAGTCGTCGTCCGGCAGGTCGAACTGCGCGAGCCACTCCTCGCGGGTGGTGAAGGGTGCGGGCGGCGGCTCGTCGACATAGCCGAGCGCCGTCTTCCAGAAATCGGCGAGGAGCTTCGCGTCCGCGCAGTCAAGCGTGAGATCGAAGGTGGCTGCCATACCAGGACCGTACTGCGCACCACTGACAACAGGGCCGCGACCAGCGCCTGATCAGGCGTTCGACCAGCCCCGCTCGCACAGCACCAGCCGGTAGCCGTCCGGGTCCTCGACGGTGACCCCCCACTGGTTCCAGTACGGATTGGGCGACGGCACCCGCTTGCCGCCGTGCTCCTCCAGCCGGGCCACCAGGTCGTCCGGGACCGGCCCGTCGACGTAGACGACGAGGAGGTCCTCCTCGGTGGGCCGGGGCTCGACGGGCCGCGCAGGCTCATGGACGAGCTCCAGATGCCATCCCGCGTCCGGCCAGCCGAGCATCAGCAGGTCGTGCTCGCCGGGTTCGGAACCGCCCTCGGCCCGCCAGACCACACTCAGCCCGAGCCCCTGCGCCCAGAACCGCTCGGCGACCGCAAGGTCCCGGGACGGGCGGGCGATGCGGATGTGGCTGCGGCCGTCGACCGGCATCATGACCTCTTCCTGAGCTGCGGCGTCTTTCCTCGCAGCCTAGGCAGTCCGTGATCCCCGAACCATCGGTCGTCCGCCCTGCACCCCGGGACCTAGGTCTCCACCCGCCGCAATACCGAACCCTCCGGGCGAAAGGCGCTGTTGAGGCATTGCGCGCACTGCGGTAATCATGAGGGACCTCCGCGCGCTCCGGCCGGATTCAGGGGCGGCCGGGGTGCGCGGACCGACGTTGACTATCGTTGCCCGATCACACGAGCGGGTGGCGAGAGGCGGACGAGGACGTGGCGGGGGCCGGGTGGATACGGGTGCCGGTCGGCGACGACGCCGCACGGTGGGCCACCCGCGGGCGCAGCCACAAGGTGCTGCTGGTCGTCCACAACGTGACCGCGGCGACCCGTCTGCTGGATGTCCTGCCGCTGTTCCACGACGACTTCAGGGTGCAGCTGCTGGCCACCTGCCCGGGCTCGTCGGCGTTCCGGGCAGGCATCGCGGAACTGCTGGACGGGACCGGGGTGCCCGTACTGCCGTGGGAACAAGCGGTCGAGACGCCGGTCGCGCTGGCCGTCTCGGCGAGCTTCGGCGGTCAACTCCGATCACTTTCCGGTGTATTGACCGTGTTGTCGCACGGTGTCGGATACACTAAAAAACTGGCGACACCCGACACCCGACACCCGACACCGGGCAGCGGTCAGGAACGGTCGGATCCGGTCTTCGGGATGTCCCCGGAGTGGCTCCTCGACGAGAACGGCAAACCGCTCGCGGACGCACTCGTCCTCTCCCACCCCGAACAGTACGAGCGGCTGCGCGCCGTCTGCCCCGAGGCCGCGCCGACGGCCGTGCTCGCCGGGGATCCCTGCTGGGACCGTCTGCTGGCGGCCCGCCCGTACCGCGACCGCTTCCGCCGCGCCCTCGGGGTGGGCCGGGACCAGCGCCTGATCGTCCTCAACTCCACCTGGAACCCCGAGTCGCTCTTCGGCGACGGCGGCGGCGATGACGTACTCCCTTCTCTGCTCCCCCGTCTGACCTCGGAGTTCCCGGCCGATGAGTACCGTCTCGCGGCGGTTCTGCACCCCAACGTCTGGCACGGTCACGGCCCCGGCCAGATCCGCGCCTGGCTGGACCGCGCCCGCCGCGCCGGGCTGGCCCTGATCGACCCACTGGAGGGCTGGCGCCAGGCGCTGCTCGCCGCCGACGCGGTGATCGGCGACCACGGATCCGTCACCTACTACGCCGCCGCCCTCGGCACACCGGTCCTCCTCGGCGCCGCGCCCCTCGCGGGCCTGGACCCCGAGGCCCCGGTCCACGCATTCGTCAGTACCGCACCCCGCCTCGCCCCCGCCGGGCCCCTGCGCCCACAACTGGACGCTCTCATCAACAACCACCAACCACACCCCGAACCCGCCGAGTCGGTCAGCTCCGCACCGGGCGAGTCCGCGACCCGCCTCCGACGGCTCTTCTACGACCGCATCGGCATCCCCGAACCGGACGCCCCCGCCCGCCTGGAACCACTCCCTCTCCCGCCGTACGAACCCGCGACACACACCGTCCCGCTGCTGGTCCTCACCCGCCTGCTCGGCTCCGGCGAGGTCTCGGTCACCCGGTACGCGGGCCCGCATCCACCGGCGGGCGGGGAGGGCGAGGCGCACACGGCGGTCCACGAGGACACCCGCGAGAGGGACCAACTCGCCCTGGCGGACGTGGTGTTCCGCTACGGCGACGAAAACGACCCGCGCTTCGTCTCCCCCGCGCACTGGACGGCGGAGGCCCTCACCCGCCATCCGCACTGCGCGCTGACCGCCTATGTCACCGGCCCTGGCTCGTGTGTCGTCCGCACCCGTTCAGGCACGTCGATGCGCCTGGACGCCGCTCCGGGCGCGGACGCCGATCCGGCGGCGTACGCCTCCGCCCTGCATGCGTGGCTCGCAGCGGGCAGGTCGCTGGAGGAGGCGGCCGGGCAGGGGCTGACGGCCCGAATCGGAACGGCAGCCCACCCTGTGCGCCTCACTCCGGCGTAACGCACGGCTCCCGCAGCCACGCCACCCTGAACCGGGCTCCCCCAGGCACTCAAGCGCCTCGCAGCAGCCAAGCCACCGAGCCGCCCGCCGGACAGGGGTTGCCCCTCCCGGGAGTGCAGCTCACCCCGACCCGACGCACCGGTCCCGCAGTGACGCCACCTGGTACTCGGCGCGTTCCAGGGATCGAGCGCCGCGATCGCCTCGCCGATGGCGTCGACCAGGAAGACGCTCACGGTCCGGATCGCCCACCACGTGACACTCGCGTTCTCCCACCCGAGGGCCTCAAGCGCCTCGCCACGGCGCACGGCTCACAGCAGGCAACGCACGAAAGCCGCCGGCCGGACAGGGGCTCACCATCCCGGGACGACAGCCACCACCAGCAGCTCACTCCGCCGCGACACACCGCTCCCGCAACGCCCGCAACCAAGCCACCTGACACTCGGCGATCTCCCCACCAAGGCCCTCAAGCCCCTCGCCGATCGACGCAGCTCGCAGCAGGCAAACCACGCCGAGCCCGGAACAGCGCTGACCATCCGGACCGGGACGACAGCCCACCCCGGCCGACTCACTCCGGCCTGACACACCGCTCCCGCAACACCCCCAACCACGCCACCCGACACTCGGCGATCTCCCCACCCAAGGCCCTCACGCCCCTCGCCGATCGACACAGCTCGCAGCAGGCAAACCACCGAGCCCGGAACAGCGCTGACCATCCGGACCGGGACGACAGCCCACCCCGGCCGACTCACTCCGGCCTGACACACCGCTCCCGCAACACCCCCAACCACGCCACCCGACACTCGGCGATCTCCCCACCAAGGCCCTCACGCCCCCCGCCGATCGACACAGCTCGCAGCAGGCAAACCACCGAGCCCGGAACAACGCTGACCATCCGGACCGGGACGACAGCCCACCCCGGCCGACTCACTCCGGCCTGACACACCGCTCCCGCAACACCCCCAACCAAACCACCCGACACTCGGCGATCTCCCCACCAAGGCCCTCACGCCCCCCGCCGATCGACACAGCTCGCAGCAGGCAAACCACCGAGCCCGGAACAGCGCTGACCATCCGGACCGGGACGGCAGCCCACCCCGGCCGACTCACTCCGGCCTGACACACCGCTCCCGCAACACCCGCAACCACGCCACCTGACACTCGGCGATCTCCCCACCCAAGGCCCTCAAGCCCCTCGCCGATCGACACAGCTCGCAGCAGGCAAACCACCGAGCCCGGAACAGCGCTGACCATCCGGACCGGGACGACAGCCCACCCCGGCCGACTCACTCCGGCCTGACACACCGCTCCCCCAACACCCCCAACCACGCCACCTGACACTCGGCGATCTCCGCACCGAGGCCCTCAAGCCCCCGCCCAATACGCACAGCTCGCAGCAGGCAAACCACCGCCGGCGGGGCAGGGGCACGGCAGCCATCCCCAGCGGTTCACTCCGCCGTGGCGCACCGCTCCCGCAGTACCCGTAGCCAGGCCACCTGGTACTCGGCGTTCTCCCGGTCGAGGGCCGTGAGTGCCTCGTCGATCAGTGGGCGGGCGCGGTGCGGCTCGTCGGCGGACAGGTGGGTTTCGGCGAGGTCCGTGAGCGTGCGGGCCGTGTTGTAGGCCTCGGCGGTGTCGCGGAAGAAGTGGAGGGCGCGTTCGAGGCGCTGTACCGCCTCCTCGCGGCGGCCGAGGCCGCGCAGGGCGCGTCCCCGGTGGCGTTCCAGCAGGGCGCGGGCACGCGGGAGGTCGGCGGCGCCCTCGTCGTCGGGGCCGATGCCGTCGAGGATGCCGTACGCCTCCTCGAAGCAGGCGTAAGCCTCCGCGAAGCGCCACTGGCGCAGCCGTAGCAGGCCGAGGAACTCGACCGCGGAGGCGTGACCGCGCACATGGCCGGCCGTCCGCTCGTCACGGGCGGCGGCGAGCGCCTCGGGTTCGGCTTCGTCCCAGCGGCGCAACTCCGTGAGGGTGTGGGCGAGTTGGGCGTGCAGCGCGCCGGCCGTGCGGGTGCCGGGGAAGTGTTCGTCGGCGGTACGTGCTCCGGCGCGCAGTGCGGGCAGCAGGACGTCGTGGTGGCCGGCCTTGAGCTGGAGCGGCCACAGGGCCTGGCAGAGCAGGACGACCGTGGCCCAGTCCCGGAAGTCCTCCGCGGCATGCACCGCCTCGACGAGACCGGGCGCCTCGGCGGCCAGGGCGGCGACGGCCGTGCCCCGGTCCACGAAGGACACCGGCGACTCGGCGGCGGGCACCCGCCAGCTCTCGGGCAGTGCGGCCCGTGCCGCGCCGACGGCGAGGTCCCGGTAGCCGGCGACGACGCGGCTGACGGCGGCCGAGCAGGCCGCGATTCCGTCGAGGGCGGCAGCCGTGTGCTCGGCGTGGGCGCGAACGGCGGGGCGGTAGCGGTAACGGCCGGAGTCGGTGCGTTCCAGGAGGAGCGCCTCGGCGAGTTCCTCCAGGTGGCGGGCGGTTTCCGTCTCGTCGAGATCCGCGGCGCGGGCGGCCGCTGCGGGGTCGAGCGCGGGCCAGTCACGCAGGGCGGCGAGCCGGTAGAGACGGGCCGCGGCCGGTGTGAGCAGACGGTACGAGTCCTCGGCGGCGGCGCGGACGGGGTCGCCCGCCGGCCCCGCGGGCGGCTCCGTGCGCGCGGCCAGGCGGGGTGCCGCGGCGCGCAGGGCGTAGGGCGAGCCGGCGCAGCGGTCGAGGACCGCGGGCAGCCCGGCGCGGGCCGCGCTGATCGCCGGTTTGCCGACGAGGTCGGTGAGCAGCCGTACGGCGTCCCGCCTGGCCAGCGGGCCGACCGGGATGCGCAGGGCGTCCAGGCCGGTGAGCGGCTGCCGGGCGACGACGATCGTGAAGACCCCGGGCGCCGAGGTCAGCAGCGGCCGCAGCTGGGCGGCGGACCGGGCGTGGTCGAGCACGAGCAGCAGCCGCCGGTCGGCCAGACAGCGCCTGAGGAGCTCCGCACGGTCGGCGGCTGCCGGGGGTATCTCCTCGTCCGGCAGGCCGAGTCCGCGCAGCAGACTGCCGAGAACCGCTTCGGGCGCGCGGGCGCGCAGGTCGGCGTAGAGCTGGCCGTCGGGGAAGCGGGCGGTCTGCCGCCAGCCCCAGTGGATGGCGAGGGTGCTGGTGCCGATGCCTTCGGGACCGTGGAGGAGGACCAGCCGGGGGCGTCCGGCGAAGGCGCGCGTCGCCTCCTTGTCCAGGGCCTTCAGGGCCTTTTGGCGGTCCGTGAAGAAGTGCGGGGCGGTGGGCAGACAGGGGCGGTGCGGTCCCGATCCGGTGCCGGGGGCTCGTACACCCGCGGCGAACTGCGCCCACGCCTGCGCCAGTTGAGGGTCCCGCTGAACGCGTTCGTGCACCAGGCGGGCCACCTCGTCCAGTTGGGCGGGGGTGGTGGGAGCCGTCACCTCGCCGCCGGCGATACGGCGGACCAGACCGCCGGCCGACTCCCACGCCCACTTGCCGGCCTCGTTCGCCATGCCCGATCCGACGGCTCCGAGCACCGCGCCGATGGCGCCCAGCGAAACCGGATCCACCATGCCGCGACTCCCCGTCTTCCGCTCTCCGCCGTTCCACTGCCGCTCGCAGTGATCAACCCTAGCCGCAGTGACGGAACATGACAGGGCATCACGGCAGGTCGGCTCCCGAACCGCCGGACGGGCGTATGGCTTTTCAGCCCTGGTTGGCCCCCTTGGGAATGCCGTACGCCCGCTCCACCTTCAGCCGTACCACCAGGCGCCGGTCGCGGACCATCGCGGCACGGTAGTCGTCCCAGTCCGGATGCTCACCCAGGACGTCGCGGTACAGGCGGATCAGCTCCTCCACCGTGTCGTCGTGCGGGTCCTTGGCGACGGGTGTGAGCTCGGCGGTGCCCTCGACGACCGTGTAGGCGCGGCGGTCAGGGGTGGACACGTGGTACGACGCCCGCGCGTCCCGGCGCAGGTTGCGAGTCTTGGCCCGGTCGTCGGTGACGGAGATCCGGACGATGCCCTCGTCCGGGTAGTAGTGATGGCTGACGTTCGACAGCTGGGGCCGGCCGTCGCGCTTGAGGGTGACCAGTACGCCGCTGCGGTCGTCGGAGAGCAGCTCGAGCAGTGTGTCGTGAGTCATACCCGGATCAACCCGCGGGACCGATCTACGCATTCCCCTCCCCCTCTTCGCGAGTAGACACTGTCTACGAGCAGCTGGTAGACAGTGTCTATGGATGCATCGGAAAGTGGACTGCGGGACCGGCTGGTCGACGTCGGAGTGGAGCTGGTCGCCGACGAAGGCGCGCAGGCGCTGACCCTGCGGGAGATCGCGCGCCGGGCGGGCGTCTCGCACGGGGCGCCCCGCCGCTACTTCCCCACCCACCTGGAGCTGCTGTCCGCCATCGCCCGCCGCGGCTTCGCCGAACTGGCCGAGCGGGCGACGGCTGCGACCGGCGACGGCACGGCGACCCCCCGCGAGCAGCTCACGGCCCTCGGGCGGGTCTACCTGGAGTTCGCCGTCGACAGCCGCGGCATGTACGAGTTGATGTTCCGTCACGATCTGCTGAGAAGTGGGCACTTGGGTCTGCGTGACACCAGCCTGCCGCTGTTCGGGCGGCTGGTGGAGCTGGTCGGGCGGGTGCGGCCCGACGCGGACGCCCGGGTCGTCGCGGGCGCGCTGTGGGCGAACCTGCACGGCATCGCCCAGCTGTGGGGCTGGGGCAGCCTCCAACTCGCCACGGGCGCCGACGACTTCGTACCTGTGCTGCGTTCGGCCCTGGACGCGCACCTGGGGGACGGCGCATGAGCGGGCACCGCGCGCTGACGTTGACGTGCAGTGTGGTCGGGGCGGTGATCGTCGCCCTGGACGGCACGGTCCTCACCGTCGCGCAGCCCACCCTGCAACGCGACCTGGGCGCGTCCTTCGCACAGGTCCAGTGGACCAGCACCGGCTATCTCATCGCGGTGGCGGGCCTGTTGGTGTTCTCCGGACGGCTCGGCGACCGGTACGGGCATCAACGGCTCTTCGCCCTGGGGATGCTGGGCTTCGGCGTGACGTCGGCGGGCATCGGTCTGGCACCCGGTGTCGGCTGGGTGATCGGTCTGCGGGTCCTGCAAGGTGTGTTCGGGGCGTTGCTGCAGCCTGCCACGCTGGGGATGCTGCGGGCCGCCTTCCCGCCCGACCGGCTGCGGATGCCGATCGCCGTGCGGACCGGCGCGATCGGGCTCGCGGCCGCGGCGGGGCCCGTACTGGGAGGGGCGCTGGTGGCCGGCCCGGGCTGGCGGGCGGTGTTCTTCCTCAACGTCGTACCGGCACTCGTCCTCGGCCTGCTCGCGCTCACACTGCGCGGCCCGCGCGACCGGCAGTCCTCCCCCGTCCGCCTGGACGTGCCCGGCGCGCTGCTGCTCGCTGTGACCCTGGCCTGTCTGGTCCACACCCTGGTCACCCTGCCGAACGATGGATGGACGACGGCGAGCGCGCTCGGCCTGGTGGCGGCCGCGGTCGCGGGTGCCGCCTTCGTACAGCATGAGCGGCGGACAGCGAGCCCCCTGGTGCCGCCGGGCGTCGTGGGCTCGGCGGCCGTCGGTTCCGCGCTCGCCATGCTGGTCGCCGCGTCGGCCGCCCTGAACGGCACGCTGTTCGTCGCCACCTTCCTGCTCCAGGACACGCTCGGTCTCGACCCGGTGCACATGGCCCTGCTCAGCCTGCCGCTCGCGGCACTGATGATCGTCGCCGCGCCGGGGTGCGCGGTGCTGCTGCGCCGCGCCGGTGCCCGCCGTACGAGCGTGGCGGCGATGACCGTTCTGGCCGCCGGGATCCTGGTGCTGGCCCGGGCCTCCGGCACGGTCGGCTTCTGCACCGGGTTCGCACTGGTGGGGGCCGGGTTCGGCACGGTGATGGTGGCGGCCACCCATGTCGTCGTACGCCAGGCCGCCGTCGGGTCGGCCGGGGTGGCGGGCGGGTTGCAGCAGACCGCGATGAACGTCGGGCCGGTGCTGGGCGTGGCCGTAGCGACGACGCTGATGGGGCTCGGCCACGGGCACGGGCTGCCGCTGGTCGTCCTCGCGATGGTGGCCGTGGCGGGGGCGGTGGCGGGCCGCGCACTGCCGGAACGTTCCACCGAAACGATCAATCATGGTCAACAGGGAGCCAACGCCCGCGTTCCTGAGCGACGATGAGACCAGGCAGAACAGGCACAGTCCGCTGTGGTTCAGCACGCCCCTGAAGGGGCGCGGGTCCGTATCGTTGTGCGGCTCCGCCGCGCGGGCCCGACCAGCCACGATGGTGCCGCAGACGATCTGCGGTCCGTTCGCGGCACTCACAGCGGAGCGCGTTTCGGAGGAGAGCGAATGGCAGAGCTGCGACAAGAGGTCGACCCCGGTGAGGCCGGGCTGGACGCCAAGGCGCTGGACCGCCTCGACCAGCACTTCGCCCACTACGTCGACGAGGGCCGCCTGCCCGGCTACCTGGTGGCCGTGGCCCGCGGCGGACGCGTCGCCCACCTCACCACCCACGGCCTGCGCGACATCGCGGCGGGGCTGCCCGTCGAGGCGGACACCCTGTGGCGGATCTACTCCATGACCAAGCCGGTCACCTCGGTCGCCGCACTGATACTGGTGGAGGAGGGCCGTCTGTCGCTCGACGACCCGGTCGCCCGCCATCTCCCGGCCTTCGCCGACCCTCAGGTCTACGAGAGCGGATCCGGCTCCGACACCCGGACCCGCCCGGCCGCCCAACCCCCGCTGATCCGGCACCTGTTGACCCACACGGCGGGCCTGACCTTCGCCTTCTACCACCAGCACCCCGTCGACGCCCTCTACCGCGAGGCGGGCCTCGATTCGGCCGTACTGCCCGGCTCGGACCTGGCCGGGACCGTGGACGCGTACGCGCGCCTGCCGCTGCAGTTCGAGCCGGGCACCGAGTGGAACTACTCGGTCGCCACCAATGTCCTCGGCAGGGTGATCGAGGTCGTGTCCGGGCAGCCGCTCGACGTGTTCTTCGCCGAGCGCGTCCTCGGCCCGCTCGGCATGACCGACGCCGGGTTCTGCGTCACGGACGAACAGGTGCCGAGGCTTTCCGAGTTGTACGGCGAGACCGACGCCGGCGGCATCGAGCCGATCGCCGGGCTGCCGCTGCGCGGGCGGCCCCGCTTCCTGTCCGGCAGCGGCGGCATGGTGGCCTCCGCGTACGACGTGCACCGTTTCATGGAGCTGCTGCGCCGCCGCGGCGAGCTCGACGGGGTCCGCCTGCTGGCCCCCGAGACGGTGGACCTGATGACCAGCAATCAGCTGCCCGGCGGCGCCGACCTGCGCGCCTTCGGCAGCCGCCCGGCCCATGACGAGCCCGGCAACGACGGCGTCGGCTTCGGCCTCGGCGTCTCCGTCGTCATCGACCCCGACCGCACCCAGGCGCCCTCGGGCCCGGGCACGTTCGGCTGGAGCGGGGTGGCGACGACGACCTTCTGGGTGGACCCCGGCCGCGATCTGACCGTGCAGTTCATGACGCAGGTCCGGCCGAAGTCGTCACTCAGGCTCTTCCCGGACCTCAAGCGGCTGGTCCACGAGGCGGTCGCGGACTGAACGGTCCCCGGGGTCGCGACCGGATCACCTCGCCGACCGCCGGCGTCGGCGAGGTGATGCGCGATCCTGCTCAGGACAGGTGGGCCACCGCGTCCAGATGCGGCAGGACGTGGTCGAGCCGTTCCCGCTTGGTGCGCAGATAGGTGATGTTGCTCTCGCACGGCGGGATCAGCAGCGGGACGGTCTCGGCCACCTCGATGCCGTGCTGCACCAACGCCTCCCGTTTGCGCGGGTTGTTGGACATCAGGCGCACCGAGTTCACGCCCAGGTCCTGAAGGATCTTGGCGGCGACCCCGTAGTCGCGGGCGTCCACCGGCAGCCCCAGCGCGAGGTTGGCCTCTACGGTGTCCAGGCCCTCCGCCTGCAGCGCCATCGCCCGCAGCTTGGCGAGCAGACCGATGCCGCGGCCCTCGTGGCCCCTCAAGTAGACGACTATGCCGCTGCCTTCGGCGACGACGGCCTTCAGCGCGGAGGCGAGCTGGTCGCCGCACTCGCAGTGCTGGGAGCCGAACGCGTCACCGGTCAGGCACTCGGAATGCAGCCGGGTGAGAACACCGTCCGTGCCGATGTCACCGTGGACGAGGGCCACTTGCTCGTCGCCGCGATCGTGATCCATGTAACCCACCGCCCGGAATTGCCCGTACACCGTGGGCAGTGGGGCATTCACAATCCGTTCCACGCCCGTGCGCTGTGGGGACTTCTTGCCGAGGACGCCGATTTTATCTGTCATGATCTGATTCCTAAGCAGAGACGAAAGGCCGTGAAGAAATGAGTGTTTCGGGCGCGCGTACGGCGGCATACGGGCTGGTGCCGGCGGACACTACGGAAGAGGTACGGACCAGGGCGGCGGGTGTCTCAACGCAGGTCGCCGTCCTTCCGGTCGGGAGCTTCGAGCAGCACGGTCCGTTCCTTCCGCTGGCGACCGACACGCTCGTCGCCTGTGCCGTGGCCCGGGAGATCGCGGCGGCGTACCCGGTGCACCTCCTTCCGCCGGTGACGATCTCCTGCTCGCACGAGCATGCGGCCTGGCCTGGGACCGTCAGCATCTCCTCCGTGACCCTTCACTCGGTGGTGAGTGACATCGCACAGTCGCTGCGCCGCTCCGGCGTCGACGTCCTGGTGGTGGTCAACGGGCACGGCGGAAACTACGTACTGGGCAACGTCGTTCAGGAATCCTCCGCCCGCGGCGAGCGCATGGCACTGTTTCCGGCGGCAGAGGACTGGGAAGCGGCTCGGCAGCGGGCGGGGGTGATCACCTCGCTGCTGACCGACATGCACGCGGGAGAAATCGAGACCTCCATCCTTCTGCACGCTCACCCGGAATTGCTCCGCCCCGGTTATGAGACCTCCGATTTCGTCGCGGACGACCGGCGTCATCTGCTCACCCTCGGTATGTCCGGCTATACCGATTCGGGCGTCATCGGACGCCCTTCGCTCGGTTCCGCGGAAAAGGGGAAGGAACTGCTCGCCGCCCTCGCGGATTCCTTCGGAGCGTATTTCTCACTCCTCACCTCGGCGGACGATTCCGGCGCGGAAACCGGAGATACGGGGGAAGCCGGCAGCGCGCGCGGGTAGTTGGGTTCGCGTGCGGGTTCCGGGGCTGCCTCCGCGGCCGTTCCGGATCCTGCGCGCAGGCCCGTGTACCAGCGGGCGACGAGGACGGCCAGGCCGGGCAGGGCCGCCACGAAGCTGAGCACCCCGTACACCACGGAGACGGCCACCCCGCTGCTCGCGCCGAGCCCCGCCGCTCCGAACGCCCAGGCGGCGACGCCCTCGCGGGGGCCGAAGCCGCCGACGTTCAGGGGCAGGCCCATCGCGATCAGTGCGAGGACCGCAAGCGGCAGCAGCGCGGCCACGGAGGCGCCGGATCCGGCGACCCGCGCTGCCAGCACGAACATCGCGACGTGGCCGGCCAGTATGAGCACCGACGAGACGACGACCCCCGGCCAGTTGCGGCGCGACAGCAGCCCCTCGCGCGCCTCGGCGAGCGTCGCGCGCAGCGCCCGCCCGCGGCGGGAGGGCGTGCCGTTCATCCGCAGCGCGACCAGGACGGCGAGCGCGCCCACCGCCGCGAGCCCCACCAGTGGCGCGAAGTGCCGGGTCTGCGCCAGCACGGGGGACGGCATCGTCAGCAGCACGGCTCCGCCGAGGACCGTCAGCGCGACCTGCCCGGCGACCCGTTCCAGGACCACCGAGCGCACGCCGCGGCCCATGTCACCGGCGCTCTGCCCGTGCCGTACCGCACGGTGCACATCGCCGAGGACTCCGCCGGGCAGGGCGGCGTTCAGGAACAGCGCCCGGTAGTAGTCGGCCACGGCCGCCCCGAGCGGCAGCCGGATCCTGAGCCCCCGGGCGACCAGCGCCCACCGCCACGCACTGAGCACGGTGGTGACCACCCCGATGCCCAGCGCCGCCAGCAGCGTCGGCATGTCGATCCGCCGCAGCCCGTCCAGCAGCACCCCGGTCCCGAGGCGCCACAGCAGCGCCCCGAGGATGACGACACCGGCGACCGTACCGAAGTGGGTCCTCACGGCACGAGAGTTGAGCCGAGCCACAACGCCACGCCACCACGACCCCCGCCCCACGCCCGCCTCGGACCGGGGGGAGGAGACGATCACACCGATGCGCGCCTCGGAGACGGCAGCACCGGTGGGCGCGAGGGACGGCACCCCACGGGGCCGGCCGCCGACGGCCGCCCCCGCCGAACCGACACCACCGCCCCGCGCCTCAACGGTCAACCCGGTCGACCCGGCACCTCCGGCTCGCACCTCAACGGCCGCACCCGGCGCGGACGCAGATCCGACACCAACGCCCCGCGCCTCAACGACCGCCCCGGTCGCCGTCGTGGAGCCCGATCCGACGGCCTGCGCGTCCACCGGCGCCTCCGTCGACGTCACACCGTCGGCCTGCCCCTGGGCGGGTACGCGACGCAGGGCGCGTACCGCTCGTGCCGTTCGCCCGCTCGGGTCACGTCGTACGACGACCGCCCGCACCGTCTCCACGCTCATGACGCGCCGCCCGTCGGCCGGGACAGGGCCAGCAGGTCGCTGTGGTGGACGACGACGTGGAGTTCGCCCGCGGCGCAGGCGGCCAGGCGGTCCTGCAGATACCGTTCTGCGCGGGCCTTCAGCTCGGGGCGTTCCTCGACGGCCGCGCCCACCCAGCCGCGCAGCCACTGGGCCGTCAGCGCGGCCTCGTCGGGGCCGAGGCGCCAGGGGCTGGGGTTGACCCGTACCGTCGCGCCCCGTTCCGAGAAGGCCTCGCAGGCCACCGTGATCGCGTCCGGGCCGAGCAGGTCGCCGCGGCGCTGGTGGGCGTTGAACGCCTCGGTGATCTCCTCGTCCATCGGGTCGGACGGGGTGAGTTCGACGCGTCCGGCCACCGAGAGCGTCAGCAGGGCGGGGCAGCCGGCCCCGGTGCAGGCGGCGGCGAGGGCCTCGATCTCCTCGCGGGTGAGGACGTCGAGGAGCGCTGAGGCCGTCACCAGCGAGGCGCCGGCGAGCGCGTCCGGGGTGAGCCGGGCGACGTCGCCGCGCCGCGTCTCCACGCTGACCCGGCTGCCGTCGGCGGCGGACCGCGGGGAGGCGACGGCCGCGAAGTGCAGCAGGTACGGGTCGCGGTCGTGCAGGACCCAGTGCTGGGCGCCGTCCAGGCGGGGTGCGAGCCAGCGGCCCATCGAGCCGGTGCCGCAGCCCAGGTCGTGGATGACCAGCCCGGCCTTGCCCGGCAGGTTGGCCAGCCGGATCCGCAGCGGGTCGAGCAGTTCGTGCGCCCGCGCGGCGGCGTCGGCGGGCTCGCGCAGCTCCAGCCACTCGGGCGCGTAACGGGGCGGCTCCTCGGGCCCGGTGTCCCGCAGCCGCACGGTGGCGCGCTCGCCGGGGCGCGGGGCGGGGCCCGCGCCGGGAATCACGGAGTCCTCCGTCTCGGAGCCGCCGCGCGGCCCGGGCTGCGCCGGGATCTTCCCGCCGGCCTTCGCCGGTACCGTCCTGTTCATGCCGCCCTCCTGGGTTCGCTCGGCAGCCGGCCCAGTACTCCGGCAAGGCTTCGGGCCGTGGTCGCCCATCCGTCCAGGGCGGCCCGCCGGCCCCGGGCGGCGGCCTTCAGCCGGCGTCGTACGTCGGCCTCGCCGAACCAGCCGCGCAGTTCGGCGGCGAGGGCGGCGGGGTCCTCCGGCGGCACGAGGATGCCGGGCACACCGCCGTCGGGGGCGCGTCCGACCGCCTCCGGGAGACCGCCGACATCCGTGGCCAGCACGGGAATGCCGCGCGCGAGGGCTTCCGTCACCGCCATGCCGTACGTCTCCGCGTACGAGGTGAGGACCATGAGGTCGGCGGCGTTGTAACTGGCGTCGAGCTCGGCACCGGACTGCGGTCCGGCAAGGTGGATCCGGTCCTCCAGACCGTGCTCCTTGATCAGCAGCCGCAGATGGGCGACGTACTCCGGGTCGTGCCCGAGCCCGCCGACGCACACGCAGCTCCACGGCAGGTCGGCCGCCGCGGCCAGCGCCTGCACCAGCCGGTGCTGCCCCTTGCGCGGGGTCACCGACGCGACGCACAGCAGCCGGGAGACGCCGTCGGTGCCGGAGGCGAGGGGCGCGATGTCTGCGCCGGGTGCGGCGACATGCACCCGCTCGGGGGCGAGGCCGTGGTGGGCGACGAGGCGGCGGACCGCCCAGTCGCTGGTGGCGATCACGGCGGGCACGGCCCGCAGCACGGCACGCTCCTTGGCGTCCAACTCGGCGGCCACGGCGGGCTCGAGGCCCCGCTCGTCGCCGAGCGGAAGGTGCACGAGGACCGCCAGATGCAGCCGCTCCGTCTCCGGGACGACGATCTCCGGGACCCCGCAGGCCACGATCCCGTCCAGCAGGACGACCGAGCCCTCCGGCAACTCCCGCAGCGTCCGCGCGAGTTCCGCTCGGGCCGCCGCCCCCGGCCGCGGCCACTCGCCGGCCACGGCGTGCTTGTGCACCTGCCAGCCGAAGCCGGGCAGGTCCAGACTGACCCGCCGGTCATAGGCGTTGCCCCCGCTCGGCGCGGCCGGGTCGTCGACGCCGCCCGGCATGACGAAGTGCACGGAGCGCAGGGACATGGGGATGATCTCGGCGTTCTTCAGGGCGGAGTGCTGCACGGGCACATAGCTGAGCGAGGTCGTCTCCGCCTCCCCGGGGGCGTTCTCCACCTTCTCCAAGGTCACGTCGGTCACAGGGCACGCTCGTAACTCGCCCACGCGATGTGCGACTCGTGCAGCGTCACCGAGATGCCCGCGATGCCCTTGGCACCCTCGCCCAGCGCACCCTTCTCGATCCGCTCGGCGAGCCGGTCGGCGATGACCTTCGCCAGGAACTCCGTGGAGGTGTTGACGCCGGCGAACTCGGGCTCGTTGTCGAGGTTGCGGTAGTTCAGCTCGCTGACGACGGCGCCGAGTTCCTGGGTGGCGAGTCCGATGTCGACGACGATGTTGTCGTCGTCCAGCTGCTCGCGCCGGAACGTGGCGTCCACCAGGAACGTCGCTCCGTGCAGGCGCTGCGCGGGTCCGAAGACCTCGCCGCGGAAGCTGTGGGCGATCATGATGTGATCGCGGACGGTGACACTGAACAACGGACGACCCTCCAGGTGCGGCGCGTCTGGTCCTCCGGCCGTTGGCCGCCGGAGGATGCCGTGTAGTACGGCTCTTCGCTTCCCCCCGTTCAGCCGAGTCTCACTCTTTTCTCAGGTCAGACCGTTTCGGGATACCTCACACGGTGACACAGCGCGGGAATCTCACCGCTCGCCAGCCGGGGCATCACCTCCGGCAGCTCCTCGAACGCGCTTTCCCCTGTGATGAGGGCGTCGAGGGCCGGGTCGGCGAGCAGGTCGAGGGCGAGGGCGAGCCGGTCGGCGTAACTGCGGTTCGCGCGGGCCGGGGAGACGGTGCCGACCTGGCTGCTGCGGATCGTCAGCCGCCGGGAGTGGAAGGCCTCGCCGAGCGGGAGGCTCACCTTCCGGTCGCCGTACCAGCTCAGTTCCACGACGGTGCCCTCGGCGGCCAGGAGTTCCAGGGCCCGACCGAGGCCCTGTTCCGTGGCGCTGGCATGCACCACGAGGTCCCTTTCTCCGAGCGCGTCCTCGGGCAGCGCGAAGTCGACTCCGAGGGCCTCGGCGGTCTTGGCGCGGGCCGGGTCGGCGTCGACGAGTTGCACGCGTACGCCCGGGAAGCGGGCCAGCAGGGCGGCCACCGAGCAGCCGACCATGCCGCCGCCGACCACCGCGATCCGGTCGCCGACCAGCGGCGCGGCGTCCCACAGGGCGTTCACGGCGGTCTCCACGGTCCCGGCGAGGACGGCCCGTTCGGCAGGAATGGCGTCCGGAACGACCGTAACGGCCGAAATCGGCACCACGTACCGCGTCTGGTGCGGATACAGACAGAAGACCGTACGCCCGACCAGTTCCTCGGGCCCCTCCTCCACCCTCCCGACACTGAGGTAGCCATACTTCACGGGTGCGGGGAACTCACCTTCCTGGAACGGCGCCCGCATGGCCGCGTGCTGACTCTCCGGAACGCCGCCGCGGAAGACGAGTGTCTCGGTGCCGCGGCTGACCCCGGAGAAGAGCGAGCGCACCAGCACCTCGCCCTGAGCGGGTTCGGGCAGGTCGACGGTCCGGATCTCGCCGAGACCCGGACGACTCAGCCAGAACGCGCGTGCGATGCGGTTCATCCGGCCTCCTCCTGAACGATCGGGAAGTTGTTCACGTACCGAGGTGTGCACAGGCCGCGCACAGTACGCGGCGTTGATCGACTTTGTCATACGGCCGGAGGGTGTGCGGTGGCCCTGAACAACACTTACGACGCAAGGCTGGTCCAGCAGGAGACCGCTGTGGGAGCGGGCGTTCAGATCCTGTTGCTGGCCCTGCTCGGCACGGCGATCGGCATGGGGCCGGCGGGCTGGCTGACCGGCCTCGTCTTCGCCATCGCCATGTGGGCGGTGCTCTCGCGGGCACTGCACCGCACCCGGCCGCGCTCGTTCGGCCCGGCCAACCGCGTGACCCTCGGCCGGGCGACCCTGGTGGGCGGTGTGACCGCCCTGGTTGCGGACTCCTTCGAGAGCTCCCCGCCGGTCACCGCCCTCGTCGGCCTCACGGCGGTCGCCCTCATCCTGGACGGCGTCGACGGCAAGGTCGCCCGCGCCACGGGCACCTCCACCCCGCTGGGCGCACGCTTCGACATGGAGGTCGACGCGTTCCTCATCCTGGTGCTCAGCGTCTACGTCTCCATGCAACTCGGCCCGTGGGTCCTGCTCATCGGCGGCATGCGCTACGCCTTCGTCGCCGCGGCCCGCGTCTGGCCGTGGCTGAACGCCTCACTGCCGCCCAGCACGGCCCGCAAGACGGTCGCCGCGATGCAGGGCATCTGCCTCCTCCTGGCCGCCTCGGGCTACCTGCCCCCCATGGCCTCCCTCGGGGTCGTCGTCCTGGCCCTGACCACCCTGATCTGGTCCTTCGGCCGCGACGTCCTGTGGCTGCGACGCACGTCCCGGGTCCGGGACGGCGAGGTGGAGGAGATGCTGGACCTGGAGTCGGAACGCGAGCCGGTGACGTCCTGAACGACGGTCACACCTCGCGTGGGACCGGTACCGGGTCGGCTCCCGGACCCGAGCCGCTCGTCGGGCGTTGGCGGCCTCACGGTCGGGCCGCGGGGCCTCCGGCCGCCGGGCACATGTCAGGAAGCGGTCGGCAGCGCCCTGCAAGGGGCTCGGGGCTGTGTCGATTTGCGGCTCCGCCGCGCGGGCGCGACCAGCCACAGCGGACCGGCAGACAACCGACAACGCGTCAGCGGCACTCACCGCAGAGCACTACCGCCGCGGCAACAACCCCACCGCAGCCGCCGGCACGGCCCCGAAGCCCGCCCCCGCCGCCGGGATCCCTGCCGCCGATTTGACAGACCGTCGGAAGCTGCCTAAAACCTAGCCACATGACATTCATTTTCAAAATGAGGTCGGCCCGGTAATGCGGGTCGCGTTCGTCGGCAAGGGCGGCAGCGGCAAGACCACCCTCTCAGCGCTCTTCACCCGTCATCTGGCCCGCTCCGGCGCGCCGGTACTCGCCATCGACGGCGACATCAACCAGCACCTGGCCGAGGCGCTGGGACACGACGAGGACCATCTGGACGCCCCGCCCCTCGGCGCCCACCTGCCCCAGATCAAGGAGTATCTGCGGGGCACCAACCCGCGCATCGCCTCCCGCGAGGCGATGATCAAGACGACCCCGCCCGGCCGCGGCTCCCGTCTCCTGCGCCTTCTCGGCGACGACGCACTCCACGCGCGCCACGTGCGCCGTGTGGGCGACGTGCCGCTGATGGTGACGGGCGAGTTCGACGAGAGCGACCTCGGGGTGGCCTGCTATCACTCCAAACTCGGCGGCGTCGAGCTCTACCTCAACCACCTGGTCGACGGCCCCGGCGAGTACGTGGTGGTCGACATGACGGCGGGCGCGGACGCCTTCGCCTCCGGCCTGTTCACCCGGTTCGACATCACGTTCCTGGTGGCGGAACCGACCCGTAAGGGCGTCTCGGTCTACCGCCAGTACCGCGACCACGCCCGCGAGTTCGGCATCCGTATCGCCGTGATCGGCAACAAGGTGACGGGCGAGGACGACCTGCTGTTCCTCAAGGAGCAGGTGGGCGACGACCTCCTGACCCACCTGGTCCACTCCCCGTGGGTGCGGGCGGCCGAACAGGGCCGCGCGGAGGGCGGGTTGGACACCCTGGAGCCGCACAACCGCCACGCCCTGACCATTCTGCGCGAGACCGTCGACGCCCACCCCAGGGACTGGCCCGCCCTCCACCGCCACGCCGTCGAGTTCCACCTGCGCAATGCCCGCGCATGGGCGGACGAGGCGACCGGCCTGGACCTGGCCGCCCAGGTGGACCCGGAGTTCGTACCGGGCCCGACGGCGCTCACCTGACCACTCCCCCCCATTCAGCACATCCACCGACTCCTGGAACGGACGCCCCTTTTCATGTCTCTCGACGTCTCCCCGAAGCTCCTCGCCGAAGCCGAGTCCGGTGACATCCGCGAGGAGGACTTCGTGGACACGGTCCGCACGTCCCTCCCGTACGCCTACGACCTGATCGCGTCCCTCGCGACCGAACTCAAGGGCGGCACGGCGGAGTTCACCGACAATCAGACCCCTCCCCCCTCCGAGCAGGAGCGTGGTCAGCTCCTGCGCGCCCTCGCGAGCGACGCCATCCGCGGCAGCCTGGAACGCCACTTCGGGGTGGAACTGGCCTTCCAGAACTGCCACCGGGTGGCGGCGTTCCGGCCGGGGGCACGGGACGGCGAGACGTACGGGCGGTTCACCTCACTGCGGTCGCAGGTGCTGAACCAGTCGCCGGAGTTCCGGGACTGCTGACGCGCCCCGCGCCCTGCCGGCCGTCTCGGCCGAAGCCCCCGGTCAGAGGACTTCTTCCTCCTCGGGGACGACGACCTGGTCGATCATGTACTGGATCTGCTCGGCCGGCAGGGCGACCGCCATGGCCCAGTAGTAGATGATCAGGCTGAAGACGCCGGTGGCGACCATGTCCCACCACAGCGGGAACCATGGGTGCTTCAGGGGTCCGAAGTCGCTCAGGTAGACGATCAGACCCATGCCGACCAGGTAGACCGGCAGCCACTGCGCGGCGCGCAGGTCCAGCTGCGGGGTGATCGGGTTCATCTTGAACACCCTGTTGGCGACCAGGATGACGTAGCCGATGAGGATGGCGACGCCGAGCTTCCAGTCGGTGGTCCAGCCCGACCACAGGATGAGCAGGTTGGCGACGATGAACGCCAGCGGCGACATCCAGCTGCCGCCGGGCAGCCGGTAGGGGCGGTGGGCGTCGGGCAGACGGTTGCGGAACACACCGAACGAGAGCGGCGCTCCCGCGTACATCAGCACGCTCGCGCTGGTGATCAGCCCGACCAGGGAGCGCCAGCTCGGGAAGGGCAGGAAGCAGATGCAGCCGATCACGAAAGCGGTGAGCAGGCCGACCCAGGGGACACCGCGCTTGTTGGTCCGCTCGAAGGCGGTCGGCACATAGCCGTTGCGGCTGAGGCCGTACGACACCCGGGAGGAGCCGGTGATGTAGATCAGGCCGGTGCCGCCGGGTGAGATCACCGCGTCGAGATACAGGACGGTGGCCAGCCAGCCGAGGCTGATCAGTGTGGCGACCTGCGCGAATGGCCCGCTCAGGGCGGTGAACGCGGAGTTGGCCCAGGTATGGCCGATCTGCGACGCGGGCAGCGCCGCGAGGAAGACGACCTGGAGCAGGATGTAGATGATGATGCCGAGGATGATCGACCCGATCACCGCGCGCGGGATGTCCCGCTTGGGGTTGGCGCTCTCACCGGCGAGCTGGTCGGCCTGCTCGAAGCCGAGCAGGGCGAAGATGATGCCGCTGGTCGAGACCGCGGACAGGATGCCCTTGGCCCCGTAGGGGTTGAATCCGTCGGCCGCCGTGAAGTTGCCGGTGTGGAACTGCGCGATGGCGAAGACGAAGATCGTCAGCAGCGGGATGCCGACCTTCCACCAGGTCGCCGCGCTGTTGGTGCGGGCCAGCAGCCGGATGCTGAGGAAGTTGATGGCCGTGATGACCGCCATCAGGCCCACCGCGACGGCGATGCCGGAGCCGGTGAGGACGTGCTGGCCGCCCTTGATCTTCTCCCAGCCGTGCGCCCAGGAGTAGTGCTGGCCGTAGGTGATCATGGCCAGGACCTCGATGGGTGCCACCGTGGCCGCCTGCAGCCAGGAGAACCAGCCGAAGGAAGCTCCCGCGGCGCCACCGTAGGCGTAGTGCGGGAAGCGGGCGGTACCGCCCGACACCGGGTACATCCCGCCGAGCTCGGCGTGCACCAGCGCCAGGATCAGAATCGCGACGCCGCCGATGGCCCAGGAGATGATGGCCGCGGGCCCGGCCGCCGCCAGCGCCCCTTGGGCGCCGAACAGCCACCCCGACCCGATGATCGATCCTTCCGAGGCCCAGATGAGGCCCACGAAGCCGATCTCGCGCCGCAGTCCCGGTTTGGTTCCCGCGCCAGGCGCCTTTTCCGATATGGCCATGACATGCACCCCCTCATAGGGTGATCCTCGTCACATTATCGTGCCACGCCGACGCTTTCGCGACAGCCGCCCATGCGTACACGACTCGGCAAAATGCCCATGAGCCCGGCGACCGTGCCTGTGCCGGACCCGGGCTCCCGCGCCCGGGTCCGGCACAGGGTCCTGACTCAGGCCGCCCTACGGGCACGTCCCCGGTGTGCGCGGACCATCTCGGCGTAGCGGTGTCCACTGCCCTTGATCGTCCGCACCTGCGTCTGGTAGTCCACATGCACCAGCCCGAACCGTTTGTCGTAGCCGTACGCCCACTCGAAGTTGTCGAGCAGCGACCAGGCGAAGTAACCGGCCAGCGGGGCGCCCTTGCGAAGGGCTGAGGCGCAGGCCGCGAGGTGGCGTTCCAGGTAGTCCTGGCGCTCGGGGTCCTCGACGGTGCCGTCCGGGCGTACGACGTCCGGGTAGGCGGAGCCGTTCTCGGTGACGTACAGGCGCCGGGCGCCGTACTCCTCGGTGAGCCGGAGCAGGAGCGTCTCGATGCCGTTCGGGTCGATCTCCCAGTCCATGCCGGTGCGCGGGACGCCGAGGCGGCGGACCGTACGCACATGGGGTGCCGGGGCCGAGGGGTCGTCGGCGACGGTCGCCGGCATGTAGTAGTTCAGGCCGTGCCAGTCGAGCGGGGCGGCGATCGTCGCCGAGTCGCCGCCCCGCTCCGGGAGTTCGACTCCGTACACCTCGCGCATGTCGGCCGGGAACCCGCGGCCGTACACCGGGTCCAGCCACCAGCGGTTGACGTGGCCGTCCTGTCGCCGGGCGGCCCGTACGTCCTCGTCGCGGTCGGTGGCGGCGTGCACCGTGGAGAGGTTCGTGACGAGGCCGACCTGCGCGGACGGGGCCGCGGCCCGGATCGCCCCGACGGCGAGGCCGTGGCCCAGGAGCAGGTGGTAGGAGGCGCGGACGGCTGCCGTCAGGTCGGTGAGGCCCGGGGCCATCCGGCCTTCCAGATGGCCGATCCAGGCCGAGCACAGGGGCTCGTTGAGGGTGGCCCAGTGCGACACGCGGTCGCCGAGGCGTTCCGCCACGACCGAGGCGTACTCGGCGAAAGCCAGTGCGGTGTCCCGCTCGGGCCAGCCACCGCGGTCCTGGAGGATCTGCGGGAGGTCCCAGTGGTAGAGGGTGACGAACGGCGTGATGCCCGCCGCCAGCAGGCCGTCGATCAACTCGTCGTAGAAGGCGAGGCCCTTGGGGTTCACCGGTCCGTTCCCCTCCGGCATCACCCTCGGCCACGCGATCGACAACCGGTAGGCGTTCGTGCCCAGTCGACGCATCAGGCCGATGTCCTCGCGCCAGCGGTGGTAGTGGTCGCATGCGACATCGCCGTTGTCGTTGTCCGCCACCTTGCCGGGTGTGTGGGAGAAGGTGTCCCAGATCGACGGGGAGCGGCCGTCCTCCGCGACGGCGCCCTCGATCTGGTACGCCGCTGTGGCGGTGCCCCACAGGAAGTCGGGCGGGAAGGCGGCGAGGTCGATGCGCTCGGACACGGAAGTCCCTTCGAAGTGGCTGGAGCGGGTCACTTGACGGCACCTGCCGTCAGCCCGGCGACGAGATAGCGCTGCAGCAGCAGGAAGCCGGCCACCACGGGCACGCTGACGACCAGCGAGGCGGCCATGATCTGGTTCCAGTAGACGTCGTTGAGGGTGGAGTAGCCCTGGAGGCCGACGGCGAGCGTGCGAGTGGTGTCGTTGGTCATGACGGAGGCGAAGAGCACCTCGCCCCAGGCGGTCATGAAGGCGTAGACGGCGACGGCGACGATGCCGGGGACGGCGGCCGGCACGACGATCCGCAGCAGCGCGCCCAGCGGTCCGCAGCCGTCCACCAGCGCCGCCTCGTCCAGGTCGCGCGGCACCGAGTCGAAGTACCCGATCAGCATCCAGATGGAGAAGGGCAGGGAGAAGGTGAGGTACGTGAGGATCAGGCCGCCGCGGGAGCCGAACAGGGCGATGCCGGTGGCGTTGCCGATGTTGACGTAGAGGAGGAACAGCGGGAGCAGGAAGAGGATGCCCGGGAACATCTGCGTGGACAGGACGGTGACCGTGAAGACACGTTTGCCGCGGAAGTCGTAGCGGCTGACGGCGTAGGCGGCGAACACCGCGATCAGCACCGAGCAGACGGTCGCCGCGCCCGCCACGATCAGCGAGTTCACGAAGTAGCGCGCCAGCGGGACCGTCGACCAGATGTCGATGTACGGGCGGATCGTCAGACCGCTGGGCAGCCAGCGGAACGCGCCCGTGACATCGGCGAGGGGCTTCAGCGAGCTGGAGACCATGACGTACACCGGCACCAGGACGAAGCCGGTGAGCAGGGTGAGGAAGATCCGCCGGAACCACAGGAACGAACTCGGCGGAGCCATGGGCGACTTGAACCTCTGGGCCTCAGACATCGGCCGTCCTCCGTCCACGCGAGGTGAGCGCCAGATACCCGCCCGTCACCACCAGCAGGAACAGCAGCAGCAGTACGGACATGGCGGATCCGGTGCCGAAGTTCCAGGTGACGAAGGACGCCTGGTAGATGTGGACCGAGATGAGGTCCGCGGCCTCGGGGGCTGCCTTCCCGAACAGCACGTACGGCGTGTTGAAGTCGTTGAAGGTCCACAGGAAGAGAACCAGGACCAGGACCTGGTTCACGGGGCGCAGGGACGGCAGCGTGATGCGGCGGAGCTGCTGCCACATCCCGGCACCGTCCAGGGCGGCCGCCTCGTACAGCTCGCGCGGGATGTTCTGCAGTCCGGCCATGACGATCAGGAAGGCGAACGGCCAGCCCTTCCACACCGACACGGTGAGCAGCGCGTAGAAGCTGTTGTCGCCGATCAGCCAGAAGGACGGCTTGTCGGTGAGGTGCAGCTGGTCGTGCAGGACGTGGTTCACCAGGCCGTTGTCGTGCTGGAACATGAACACCCAGGTGATGACGGCCGTGTACACCGGCAGGGCGTACGGCACCAGGAACAGCGCCCGCAGCAGGCCGCGGCCGCGGAAGGTGTCCTGCATGAACACCGCGGCCGCGGTGCCGATCAGCCAGCACAGGCCGACCGACAGCAGGGTGAAACCGACGGTGACGAAGAAGGAGTGCAGCAGCGCCTCGCCGACGGGGGCGTCGAAGTTGACCGACACCTTGTAGTTGCCGAGGCCCGACCAGGGCGCGGTGCCCCAGTCGCGGATGTAGAACTGCGTGAGTTCCTTGAAGCTCATCACGATGCCGATGACCATCGGCACGAGGTGGACCAGGAGTTCGAGGATCAGGGCGGGCAGCAGGAGCAGGTAGGGGAGGCCGATACGGCGGATCCGGCCGGGACGGCGGCCACGCGGCTCGCGTGCCGCCGCTCCGGAGGAACTCCCGCTCACCGAGGGCTCCTTGAGGGCGGTGGTCGTCATCGGGCTCACTTCGCCGGCATCTGCTGCTGGGCCTTCTCGAGCGCCGCCTTCACCGATTCGGCGGTCACCGCGCGCCCGGCCGCCGCGTCCGCGAACAGGTCCTTGACGGCCGTACCGACCGCCGTCTCGAACTGCGACTCGTCGGCGACCTGCGGCAGCGCGGCCGCGCTCGTCGCAAGGGTCTGCTTCAGCACGGAGTCGGAGGCGCTGTTGAACGCGGCATCCGACTGGGCGGTCTTCACGGGCGGGATCGAGCTGTACGCCGTGTTGAGGATCTTCTGCTCGGCGTCGCTGGTCATGAACTTCACGAACTTCGTGGCGCCGTCGAGGTTGTGGGTGTTCTTGAAGACGGCGAGGTTGATGCCCGCGACCATCGAGTTGACTTGGGTGCCGGTGCCGGGCGTGCCGGACTGCACGGGCACGGGCGCGATGCCGTACGAACTGGCGCTCATACCCTGCGACTTGAGGTTGGCGGCGGCGGACTGCCACAGCAGCATGGCCTGCTTGCCCTTGGCGAAGTCGCTCACGGACTGGTTCTGCGCGTACTCGGCGTCGCCGGTCGGGATGACCTTGTCCTTGGCCATCAGGTCGACGTACTGCTCGACGGCGTCGACCACCTTGGGGTTGGTGAAGTCGGGCTTGCCGTCCGCGGTGAAGAAGTCGCCGCCGTGCTGCTTGGCGAAGACGAAGACGTGGTGGATGTTCTCCGAGAGGTTCGCCCCCTCGGCACCCAGCGGCGACCTGCCCCTCGCCTTGATCTTCCTGCCGTCCGCGACCAGTTCGTCCCAGGTGGCCGGGGGCTTGGAGATGCCGGCGTCGGCGAAGATCGCCTTGTTGTAGTAGAGGGCGTAGGCCATCGAGTACAGCGGTACGGCCGCCGGGTCCTTGCCCTGCGCGCCCGTCGAGCCGAGCGCCGAGTCGACGAAGCGGTCCTTGCCGCCGATCTTCGCGAAGTTCTTGGCGTCCCACGGCAGCAGGGCGCCGGTGGCCTGCAAAGAGGCGCTCCAGGTGTTGCCGATGTTGAGGACGTCGGGGCCCTGGCCGGAGGTGGTCGCGGTGAGGATCCGGTTCAGCAGATCCGACCAGGGGACCACCTCCAGGTTCACCTTGATGCCCGTCTGCTTTTCGAACTTGTCGAGTTCGGGCTGCAGGACCTTCTTGTCCACGGCGATGCTCGCGCCCTGGTTGGAGGCCCAGTAGGTGAGCGTCTTCGGCGAGTCGTCGGACCCGCCGCCGGTCGACGAACCGCCTCCGCAGGCCGAGGCGGCAAGGGCGAGTGACAGGGTGACGGCGCCTACGGCCGCGGCTCGGATGCTGCGCATGGCTCCCGGTGTCCCTTCGGGGATTGCACTCATGGCTTAATTTAGGACGTGAGTTAAACCTCAAGGGATAGCCGCGTCAAGGGGTGCGGCAACGCTTGCGGAACTCCGGTCGCACCTCTTGACGCACCCGTTCGGGTAGTTGAAGCATTCACCGGCGAGAGAGCGCTCCCAAACCCCGCCTCGTTCACTTTCTGAACAGGAGAGCCGCCCCATGCCCCTGCCTGACTCCGGCCTGCCCCCCGTGGGCCGCAGAACCGTCCTCGGTGCAGCCGCCGCATCCGCGCCCGTGGTGCTCGGTCTGTCCGCCCGTGCGTCCGCCGCCCCGTCGTCGCGGGGGAAGCCGAAACTCCTCCCCGGCGGCGGCGACCTCGGCCCCAACGTCCTGGTCTTCGACCCGTCCACCCCGGGCATCCAGGCCAAGCTGGACGAGGTGTTCCAACAGCAGGAGTCAGCCCAGTTCGGCACCGGCCGCTACGCGCTGCTGTTCAAGCCGGGCACCTACAACGGCCTCAACGCCCAACTCGGCTTCTACACCTCGATCATGGGCCTGGGCCTCTCCCCCGACGACACCACCATCAACGGGGACGTCACGGTCGACGCGGGCTGGTTCAACGGCAACGCGACGCAGAACTTCTGGCGTTCGGCGGAGAACCTGGCCCTCGTTCCCGCGAACGGCACCAACCGGTGGGCGGTCGCACAGGCGGCCCCCTTCCGCCGTATGCATGTGCGCGGCGGCCTCAACCTCTCGCCCACGGGCTACGGCTGGGCGAGCGGCGGCTACATCGCCGACAGCCGTATCGACGGACAGGTCGGACCGTACTCGCAGCAGCAGTGGTACACCCGGGACAGCGCGATCGGCAGCTGGCTCAACGGCGTCTGGAACATGGTCTTCTCCGGCGTCGAGGGCGCCCCCGCGCAGAGCTTCCCGAACCCGCCGTACACCACGCTGGACACCACCCCGGTCTCCCGCGAGAAGCCCTTCCTGTACGTCGACGGCACCTTTGGCCTCCGCGTGTTCCTGCCGGAGAAGCGGACGAACGCCCGAGGCGTCACCTGGGGCAACGGCACCCCGCGAGGCACCTCACTTCCCCTGTCCCAGTTCTACGTCGCCAAGCCGGGCGTCTCCGCGGCCACCCTCAACCAGGCTCTCAAGCAGGGCCTTCACCTCCTGCTGACGCCGGGGATCTACCACCTCGACCAGCCGATCCAGGTGAACCGCGCCAACACGGTCGTACTGGGTCTGGGTTACGCAACTCTCCTGCCCACCAACGGAGTTACCGTCCTGCGGGTGGCCGACGTGGACGGCGTACGCCTGGCGGGCCTCCTGATAGACGCCGGACCGGTCAACTCCCCCACCCTGCTGGAGATCGGCCCGCGCGGCGCCTGGCGGGACCACTCCGCCAACCCGACCACCGTGCAGGACGTGTTCGTCCGGATCGGCGGCGCCGGCGCCGGTAAGGCCACCACCAGCATGGTCATCAACAACAGGCACACCATCGTCGACCACACCTGGGTCTGGCGCGCCGACCACGGCGACGGAGTCGGCTGGGACACCAACCGCGCCGACTACGGGATCGTCGTGAACGGCGACGACGTGCTGTGCACCGGCCTGTTCGTCGAGCACTTCAACAAGTACGACGTGCAGTGGTACGGCGAGCGGGGCCGCACGATCTTCTTCCAGAACGAGAAGGCCTACGACGCCCCGGACCAGGCCGCGATCCAGAACGGCTCGGTGAAGGGCTACGCGGCCTACAAGGTCGGCGACGGCGTCACCGCGCACGAGGGCTGGGGCCTGGGCAGCTACTGCTACTACGACGTCGACCCGACGATCGTGCAGCACAACGGCTTCACCGCCCCGAACCGGCCCGGCGTGCGCTTCCATGACCTGCTGGTGGTCTCCCTGGGCGGAAAGGGCCAGTACGAACACGTCATCAACGACACGGGCACCCCGACGTCGGGAACGTCGACGGTGCCGTCAACGGTGGTGTCGTATCCGTGAGCGGGGGCGCGGCCCCGCCGGTGCACGGGAGGGGCCGCCGTGTCGGTCACTGGGCCGCGATCGGGCCGGCGCGCGGCCAGTGGGAGGGGCCGTGAAGGTGCCGCGGCCTGCGTGCGGCGGACAACGGCCGTACGGTGTTGTCACCGACGCGGCGCCCCGACGTCCAGGGATCGGCCGTACCGCGCACGGGCGCTGCCGTGCCGGGGCGCCCACGCCCGGGCAGGTCCCGTGGGACGGGCCGCAAGTGTCACCCGGCACGAACCTGCCGGCAGCGTGCCGCTTGGGGCGGCACGCGCGGGCAGCCCCCGTAGTACCGGGCCGCGCGACCCCGCCCGCATACAACAGGCCCCGTGGGACGGGCCGCAAGTGTCACCCGGCACGAACCTGCCGGCAGCCGTGCCGCTTGGGGCGGCACGCGCAAGCAGCCCCCCATAGCGCCGGGCCGCGCGAGCCCGCCCGCGTACAACAGGTCCCGTGGGACGGGCCGCAAGTGTCACCCGGCATGAACCTGCAGGCAGCCGTGCCGCTTGGGACGACACGCGCAAGCAGCCCCCCATAGCGCCGGGCCGCGCGAGCCCGCCCGCATACAACAGGTCCCGTGGGACGGGCCGCAAGTGTCACCCGGCACGAACCTGCGGGCAATCGTGCCGCTTGGGGCGGCACGCGCAGGCAGCCCCCGTAGTGCCGGGCCGCGCGACTCCGGGTGCGGCGTGACAACGGCCGTACGGGCTCGCCACCGGTGCCCGGACGCCAGGACGTCGACCGTAGCGTCCACGGGCGGTGCCGTGCCCCCCGATCAGCGGGCGGCCCCTACCCGCGTACGGCAGGGGCCGCCTTCTCGGTTACCGGACCGGTGTCACCGTCGGTGCCGGTGCGTAGCCCGTGGGTCGGGCCGTGAAGGTGCCGCGGCCCTGTGTCCGGCTGCGCAAGCGGGTTGCGTAGCCGAAGAGTTCGGCCAGGGGCACGGTGGCCGTGACGACCGCCGCGCCGCCGCGCGTGGCCGAGCCCGAGACGCGGCCGCGGCGGGCGGCCAGGTCGCCGAGGACGCCGCCGACGGCGTCCTCGGGGACGGTGACCGTGACCTCGACGACGGGTTCCAGGAGAACCATCGCGCAGGCCCTCAGGGCCTCCCGGAGGCCGAGCCTGCCCGCCGTGCGGAAGGCGGTCTCCGAGGAGTCCTTCACATGGGTCGCCCCGTCGGTCAGGGTCACGCGCAGCCCGGTCACCGGGTGACCGCCGAGCGGTCCCTCGGCGAGGGCGTCCCGGCAGCCGGCCTCGACCGCCCGCACGTACTCCTGCGGCACCCGCCCGCCGACTACGGCCGAGCGGAACTCGAACCCGGCTTCCAAGGGCTCGACGTCGAGGACGACATGCGCGAACTGGCCCGCTCCACCGTCCTGTTTGACATGCCGGAAGACCAGCCCGGACACCCCGCGCCCGACCGTCTCGCGGTAACTCACCCTCGGACGGCCGACGTTGACCTCGACCCCGTGGGCGCGCCGGAGCTTCTCCGCCGCGACCTCGAGGTGCAGCTCACCCATCCCGGACAGCACCGTCTGGCCGGTCTCGGGGTCCGTGCGCACCACGAGCGAGGGGTCCTCCTCGGCCAGCCGTGCGAGCGCCGAGGCCAGCTTGTCGGCGTCGGTGGAGCTGCGGGCCTCGACGGCCACGGAGACCACCGGCTCCGCGACACCCGGCGGTTCGAGCACGATCGGCGCGCCGGGGGCACACAGGGTCGAGCCGGCGCGGGCGGACTTCAGGCCGACCACGGCGACGATGTCCCCGGCAACCGCACGGTCCACGTGCGTGTGCCGGTCGGCCTGCACCCGCAGGATCCGCCCGATCCGCTCGGTGCGGCGCGCGCCCGCGTCCCACACGGCGTCTCCCTTCCCGATCGTTCCCGAATACACGCGTACGTACGTCAGCCGCCCCGTCGGGGTGGCATTCACCTTGAACGCCAGCGCCGCGAACGGCGCCGCCGGATCGGCCGTCCGCTCCTGCTCCGTACCGTCGAACGTGCCTTGTACGGCGGGCACGTCGAGCGGCGAGGGCAGATACGAGACCACGGCGTCGAGCAACGGTTCGATCCCGCGGTTGCGGTACGCCGAGCCGCACAGCACGACGACGCCCTCGCCGCTGCGCGTCAGCTCGCGCAGCGCGGCGGCAAGCGTCTCCGATGAGAGGGCCCCGACCAGGCAGAACTCCTCCAGCGCACCGGCGTGCAGCTCGGCCACCGCCTCCTCCAGCAGCCGCCGACGCCGCGCCGCCTCGGCCCGCAGTTCCTCCGGCACCGGACCCTCTACGGCCGTGTCGGCACCGTCGGCCCAGACCAGCGCCCGCATGCGGACGAGGTCCACGACACCGCGGAACCCGTCCTCCGCCCCGATCGGCAACTGCACGACCAGCGGCGCCGGATGCAGCCGCTCGCGGATCGACGTGACGGCCGTGTCGAGGTCGGCGCCCGCACGGTCCAGCTTGTTGACGAACGCGATCCTCGGCACGCCGTGCCGGTCGGCCTGCCGCCACACGGACTCGCTCTGCGGCTCGACCCCGGCGACGGCGTCGAACACCGCGACCGCCCCGTCGAGCACTCTCAGCGAGCGCTCCACCTCGTCGGCGAAGTCCACATGCCCGGGGGTGTCGATGAGGTTGATCCGATGGCCGTCCCAGGCGCAGCTGACCGCCGCGGCGAAGATGGTGATGCCGCGATCGCGCTCCTGCGGATCGAAGTCGGTGACGGTGGTGCCGTCGTGGACCTCACCGCGCCGGTGCGTGGTCCCGGTGGCGTACAGGATCCGCTCGGTGACAGTGGTCTTGCCCGCGTCGACATGGGCGAGGATGCCGAGGTTGCGGACGACGGCGAGGGCGTTGAGGTTGGTGCGCACGGCCCGTTGGCCTTTCTGGTGATCGCTGATCATCGGCGATGATCGGAACAGGGCAGCGCGATTCCCGGGCGAACGGTTCCGACCACTCGGCGCCGGTGAATACGGCGGACCGCGTCAGACGTTCGTCACGGGCATCCGGTACCGGCCGCGCAGCGGGCACCGGACGGACCAGGACACGAGGATCACCTCGAACTGCGAGCAGGGGACGACGACATGGGTGCGGTAACGCACGGCCGTCCTCCTCACTCGTCCCCGCGCGTCACGGCGACGCACGGTGCGTGGCGAGTGTAGGGAAGTCGGAGCGGGCGCGGCACCGGATTTTTCCGGCGGCACGCAGCAGGTGAACTCTCCTGGAACGGACGGAACTTATCCTCCGCGCCACGAGTTTCCACGGTGCTGTAGATCTCTTACGACACCGAACACATGGAGTTCTCATGGCCCTGTGGGACCGCATCAAGGAATCCGCGTCGACGATGCAGACCCAGCTCGTGGCGAAGAAGAACGACCTGAAGAGCGGAGCGTTCCGCGACGCCAGCATGGCGATGTGCGCCCTGGTCGCCGCCGCCGACGGCACCATCGACCCGGCCGAGCGGCAGCGCGTGGCCCAGTTGATCGCCACCAACGAGGTCCTGCAGAACTTCCCGGCCGACGATCTGCGCCGCCGCTTCGAGGAGAACCTGAACAAGCTGACGACGGACTTCGCGTTCGGGAAGGTCAGTGTGCTGCAGGAGATCGCCAAGGCGAAGAAGAAGCCCGCCGAGGCCCGGGCCGTCGTCCAGATCGGCATCGTCATCGGGGGCGCCGACGGCGACTTCGACAAGACGGAGCAGGCCGTGGTGCGGGAGGCCTGCTTCACCCTCGACCTGCCGCCGCACGAGTTCGACCTCTGATCCGGCGTCTGCCTGAGCTGCGGTGCCCTGGCTCACTTCTCCGGTTGGTTTACGTCGCGCAGAACCGGTGAGGCGCGCAGGATGTCCCACCCCCAGACCACAGCCGTGACTCAGGCAAGACACCCATCAAAAGACGCAGGTTCCGCAGGCGGTGTGCGGCAAGGGCGGGTGAAGCAGCGCGACGCCTATTTCGACAATGCGAAGTATCTGGCGATCGTGCTGGTGGCGATGGGCCACGCGTGGGAGCCGCTGCGGGACGGCAGCCGGACCGTCACCGCGCTCTACGACCTCGTCTATGCCTTCCACATGCCGGCGTTCATCGTGATCTCCGGGTACTTCTCCCGCGGTTTCGACGCAAGCCCGGCGAAGATCAGACGACTCGTGACCGGCATCGCCGTTCCGTATGTCGTCTTCGAGACGGCGTACACCCTTTTCACCCGCTGGACAGACGGCGTTCCGGACCGGCCGATCACCCTCCTGGACCCCTTGTATCTGACGTGGTTCCTGGTGGCGCTGTTCATCTGGCGGCTGACCACCCCGCTCTGGCAGAAGGTGCGCCGGCCGCTGCCGGTGGCGCTCCTCGTCGCCATGCTGGCGACCGTCTCTCCGTCCATCGGCAACGACCTCGATCTGCAGCGGGTGCTGCAGTTCCTGCCGTACTTCGTGGTCGGCCTGTGCCTGCGGCCGGAGCACTTCCGGCTGGTACGCCGCTGGAAGGTGCGCATCCTGGCCGTGCCGGTGTTCATCTGTGCGCTCGCCGCCGCGTACTGGGCGGTGCCTCGGATGACCGGTGCCTGGTTCTTCCATCGCGACAGCGCCCAGGAGCTGGGCGCTCCCGCCTGGTACGGGCCGGTGATGACCCTGGCCACGTTCGGCTGCTCGATGGTCCTGGTCGCCTGCTTCCTGGCCTGGGTGCCGGGTCGCCGCCTGTGGTTCACCGCACTGGGCGCGGGCACGCTGTACGGCTACCTGCTGCACGGCTTCATCGCCCAGGGGTCGAAGTTCTGGGGCTGGTACTCCCCCGCCTGGATCCACGGTCCGCTCGGCGAGATCACCGTCACCCTCGTCGCCGCCGCGATCGTGACCGCGCTGTGCACACCGCCCGTCCGCCGTGTCTTCCGCTTCGTGGTGGAGCCGACCATGGGGTGGGCGTTCCGACGGGACACGGCCGGGGTGGTGCCGGGCCGCGGCGCGCAGGGTGTAGCGGGTCAGTGAGGTGACCGCGGGCCCGCTTCCGTCCCGCGCCGCCGGCGCTGTCCGTGCGACGTCCGGCCGATCCGGGAGCGGCTTGCCCCCCTTGCCTTCGGGTACAGCGGTTGAATGAGGATTGTCTCTGCAGCGTCCGAAACCCAGTGAAAGCGATGTGTTCGTGACCCGTCTCGACGGCCCAGGCGACGACCGTGAGGAGAGGCCGGGCGACGGCCCGGACGCCGTCGCGTCGGAGATCGCCGACGCTGTGGAGAGTCTGACGAACCTGTGGTCGCTGGCTGCCCAGGAGGCGGCCGTGCGCCTGTCCCTGCACCAGCTTCGGGCGCTGCGGACGCTGCAGACGGCACCTGGCCTGAACCTCACCACGCTGGCCGAGCGCCTTGACATAGGGCTTCCCACGGCGAGCCGGCTGTGTGACCGGCTGGAGGCGGCGGGGATGCTGGAACGAACTCTGCACCCGCAGAAGCGCCGCGAGGTCCGGCTGAGCCTCACCCTGCAGGGACGCCGAGTACTGGATGATGTGGCGTCGCGCCGGGCGGACGTACTGACGCTCGCGTTGGCAGCCATGGAACCGGCGGAGCGGTCGGCTCTGAGTCGCGGGATGAGGGCCTTCCTCGCCGCTCGCAGCGAGGTGCCGCCCGCTCCGGAGGAGCGGCCTGGCGAGCGGTGACCAAGAGCACTGCCGGCGGGTGCGGCGGGACCTCCACGCATCGGCGTCAGTCCATGTCCGTCCCTGTCGGCCGCCCGGAACTCACGAACGGAGCGGTGCGGCACAGCAGGAGGCAGACGTCGTCGTCGCGTTCGGACTCGTGGACCAGGGGTTTGAGGAGGGACTCGGAGCACGCGTCCAGGTCTTCGAGGTCGGGCTCGTGCAGTGCCGCCAGGGTCTCGGAGAGCAACTCGATCCCGGCGTCCATGCCCTGCGCGCGCCGCTCGATCAGACCATCGGTGTAGAGCACCAGAGTCGAACCCGCTTCGATCTCGGTCGTGTGGTCCGTGTACTCGAACGGGATCGGCACCCCCAGCATCACCCCCGGCCTGTCGTCCAGGACACGCACGGCGCCGCCGGGAGCACGCAGCACGGCCGGCGGGTGGCCGGCGGCGGCCCATGTCACCTGGAGGTCGCCGGGCCTGAAGCGCGCGATCATGGCGGTGGCGTAGAGGTTGGGCTGCTGGTGGCAGAGCATGCGGTGCAGTCGTGTGAGGATCCGGGCGGGGCTGGTCTCCTCGATCGCGTACGCGCGCAGTGCCGTGCGCAGCTGGCCCATGATGACGGCGGCGTGCAGTCCGTGTCCGGTGACGTCTCCTATGACGGTCAGCAGGCTGCCGTCGGGTTGGAAGAAGGCGTCGTACCAGTCGCCGCCGATGTTGAGGCCGCGGGTGGCGGGCAGGTACCGGGCCGCCAGGTGCAGGCCGTCGGCGGTGGGGAGGTCGGTGAGCTGGGCGCGCTGCAGTTCCTCGGCGGTGTCCCGATGCTGTTCGTAGCGCAGGGCGTTGTCCAGGCCGATGGCGACACGACGAGCCAGTTCGAACAGCATGAGGCTGGTGTCGGCGTCGAAACGGTCCCCGGGTGCCGCGAGCGTCAGGACGCCGAGGGATCGCCGCACGGTGAGGGGGATGCACAGCAGAGGACGATCCGGCGACAGGGCAGAGGGCGGGAGGTCGTCGGTGCCGGGCAGGTCACCGGGGTGCGGTCCGGCGTGCTGCGGGCGGTCGGTGCGGGCGGCGGCCACTGCGGCGGCGGAGTGGCGGCCCTTTCCGGCTGCTTGTTCCTCCTTGTCGAAGAGCCAGACGTCGACCTCGCTCGCGTACTCCGGAATGAGCAGTTCGGGCAGACGGCGCACGATGGTTTCGTGGTCGAGCGAGGCGGTGACGACCGCGCTGGCGTTGGCGAGGAAGGTCAGCAGGCGTCGCGCCTTCTCGGCCTCGCCTCGCGCGGCCCGTTCCGCGTCGAGCAGTTGCTGCTGCGTCAGCGCGGCGGCGTCCAGTTCGGCGTGCAGGGCCAGCACGCCCTGGTTGGTCTGGTGCAGTTCCTCACGGTGGAGACGGAGCAGGTTCTCCGACTCGTCCAGCCTCTGCAGGACCTCCGCCGTCTCCTCGTCCGCCGCCAGCAGGGCTTCGGCCAACGCGGTGTCGTCCCGCTGCGCCGGGAGGGACGGGCCCTGCGCCCTATTCGGGTCGGGGCAGGACAGGGCCAGGTGCCACGACGAGGCAGGTTCCGGGGACAGCGTGACCGGCTGTACGACAGCCCGTACCTGCACGCCCCCGTCCGGGCCTGGTTCCTGGACGGTGAGGGTGAGTTCTGCGCCGCCTTGCCCGAGAGACTGCCGCAACTGTGCGGTGAGCGCGGTGAGGAACCGCGCCCTTTCGATCTCGGGCGCGCCCAGGGAGGCCGCGAGGTGCGCCACGAAGGCCCGGGCTCGGGCGGCCTCCGCAGCTGTGGTGATCTTCCGGACGTCAGGCGAGGTCATGGTGTCGGTCCACGGGGTCGGAGGCCAGGACGGCCACGCTGGTGTCGTCGCGCACCGGGCTGGCAGCGCTGCTGGCATCACGCAGGAAGGTCGCCGCGACCACCGCCGGGTCATGGGTGAAGAGGTCGGCGTCGTCGGACGGCACCCATCGACTGGGCAACCCGTCGCTGTGCAGGACGAGCAGGCTCCCAGGCCGCCAGGGCAGGCGACGTACGGGCACGGTCGCCGGAAACTGGGCGCCGACGATTCCCGGGTGGGAGATCAAGTGGTCCCAGGAGGCGCCGACATGCAGCCGGGCACCGATGTTGCCGACGCCGGCGAACGCCAGTTGCCCGCTGTCGGTGTCGACTTGTGCCACGGCGACCGCGGCGCCTCGGGTGGGCCGAAGCGCCGGGTGCATGTGGCGCAGGATCTCCTCCGGTGGCAGGTGTGCCGAGCGGTGCAGTTCAGCAACGGCGGCCTCGGACGCCTGCGCCGCCCTGGCGCCGTGGCCGAGGCCGTCGGCGAGCATCAGGGTCAGGCGGCTGCCCGACCGGGCGAAGCTCCAGGCGTCTCCCGAGTGCTCGGCCCGGTCGAGCGGTACGTTGATCCCGCCCGCCCTCGGGCCCTGCTCCCTCCGTTCCCGACGCCGTGCGGGCTCCTGGTCGAAACGGGCGACCGCGACGGTACCGCGGGGGGTGCTGTGCAGGTCGAATTCGCTGGATATGCGCAGGCAGGTACCCAGGCCGGCGCCCAGCGACGCCTCGCTGGTGGTGTACCCGTCACGGATGGCCGCAGTGATGTCCTGGATGCCTGGACCGTAGTCGATGGCTGTCACCTGCACCCCGGAGGTGCGTGTGACTCCGGGCTGGTCGACGAGGTCGACCAGGACGCGACCACCATGGGCGTGCTTGACCAGGTTGGTGGCCAGCTCGGTGGCGACCAGGGCAGCGACCGCGGTGCGGTGGGAGTCGAGACGTACATGTGAGCTGGCCGCCTCGACCGCCACCCGGACGTCCCGTACTCGGGTGGAGTCGTGCACCGGGATGTCCCAGACCCGCGCCATCACGCCCCCGACCGTGCCGCGGGTACGCCTGTGGTCCACGAGATGACCGTGACAGTGGTGCCGCGACCGGGTTCGGTGTCGATCTCGAACTCGTCGACGAGGCGTTTGGCACCGCTGAGACCCAGTCCCAGACCACCACCACTGGTGTACCCGTCGGTCATGGCGAGCTCGACGTCGCGGATGCCGGGGCCTCTGTCGACGAAGGACAGCCTCAGCCCCTGAGCCATGCCTGCAGTCAATCGCACGATTTCCACGTGCCCGCCACCTCCGTGGACCAGGGTGTTGCGGGCCAGCTCGCTGGCGGCGGTGACCAGCTTCGTCTGCTGCACCAGCCCGAATCCGAGGTCGGCCGCGCTCTGGCGTACCTGCTGACGGACCCACGCGAGGTCCACGTCCGAGCGGATCGGCAGGCTGGTTTCGACGGCGGGGTCGGAGGCCGGCATCACGTCGCCCTCTCGTGTCCGTCAGGGGCGCTCGGTGTGGACGTCCGGGCGAGGAGTTCCAGCGCGCGGTCGATGTCGAGCGCGGTGGCCAGCCCCGGCAGGGTGAGGCCCAGCTCGACCAGAGTGATCGCCACGGCCGGCCGCATGCCGACGAGGACCGTGCGGGCCGCCAGCAAGCCGGCGCTCGCCGCGATCTCCGCGAGGATCCGTCCCAGGAAGGAGTCGACGGTCTCCACACCGGAGATGTCGATGATCACACCGTTCGCCCCGCTGCCGGCGATGCGATGGCTGATGTCCTGCTGGAGTTGCTCGGCCGTGCCGTCGTGCAGCTCCCCCTGAAGGGTGACCAGCAGAGTCTCCCCCATCACCAGGACCGGCACCACGCTCGTGTGGCCCGGGAAGGGAGCGGTCACCGCATGCTCGCACGGGGAGAGACTTCGATGCCCAGCCGGCTGAGGGCGTAGGCCAGGGCGTCGGCGAGTGAGGCGCGGGTGAGGACCGAGCCGAGATCGATGCCGAGTTGCACGATGGTCTGTGCGATGGCCGGACGGATGCCGGAGACGATGCACTCGGCGCCCATCAGTCGTGCCGCGGCCACCGTCTTCATCAGGTGCTGAGCGACGAGCGAGTCGACCGTGGGGACACCGGTGATGTCGAGGATCGCGTACCGGGCACGCTGTTCCACGATGCCCTCCAGCAGGGACTCCATGACGACCTGGCTGCGGGCGCTGTCCAACGTACCGATGAGCGGTACGGCGACGACGCCCTCCCACAGACTGATGACCGGCGTGGCGACTTCGAGCAGTTGCTGCCGCTGCCGTGCGATCAGCTCCTCGCCCGAGCTCAGCGCCGCCTGCATCACCACCAGCCGCAGAGTACCCATCAGGACGGTCAACGCCAGCAGGCCCTCGGCCGCCTCGGGCGAGGAGGGATCGGGGAACTCAGCCCTCAGCAACTCGGCGACCGGCTCCCGCAGGGCGGCCACCTCGTCCGCGATCCGGGCCGGGCTCGAACCCGCCCGGGTCCGGGTACCGGACATGCCTCCCAGTTGGTCGCGCACGCTGTCGAAGCCGGGCGAGGCGATGTCCTCCAGGCGTCCGGCCGAGGCGACGTCGGACAGCGCGTCCACGACGGCTTTGCACGCGTCGACCGCTTCCTCCCGCGATACGGTGAACACGGTCCGGAAGAGCGGCGCATCGGCCCAACGTTGAGCGATCTGCTCTCGGCGGCGCTCCAGGAAAGTTCCCAGTCGGCGGGCCGTCGACCCGACCGCCTCTTGCTCCGACACCTTCATCGTCTCCTCTGTACAGGGTCACCGATCGACCGCATCTGAGACGCAATTATTGCCTCATGGCAAACGTTAGCGTCGGCGGTCTGATGCAAACAACACAGGATCGCCATACCGCTACGGGCGACCGGGCGATTCCGGACTTCGGTCAGATTCCGTGCCAGTCGAGGCAGACGACGAGCGCGTCGTCGTCGGCGACCGAACGACCGCGGTGACCGGACAATTCCCGGAGGATGGCGCGCGGGACCTCGGCAGCCGGCAGCAGCCGGGTGGCCTGGACAGCCCGGGCCAGCGCGGCATCGCCGTACGCCTCCCCCTTGGGATCGGCGACCGCGTAGACCCCGTCACTGACGAAGACGAGCCGGTCACCGGCCTCCACCTGGAACTCCTGGACCACGTAGTCGGTCTCTTCGAACATGCCCAACGGGAGCTGCGCCTCGAAGGTGACGCGTTCCACCGCGCCGTCACGCAGCCGCAGCAGACGCGGGGAGCCCGCGTCCACGACCGTGGCGCAGCCCGTGGTGAGGTCGAAGTCGAACATCAGCACCGACAGGTAGCAGCGGCCCCGGTAGTGGGCGTACACCGCCTGGTCGGCCAGGGCGGCCTGGTCGTCGATGGCGAGCCCGGCGCGCCGGGCGTTGCGCAGGGCGTTGATGGCCAGGTTCGTCAGCAGGGAGGCCTCTATCCCCTCACCCATGCCGTTGGTGACGTACAGCATCAGGTGGTCGGCCGTGGCGGACCAGTCGAAGTTGTCACCGAAGATCCCGTACGCCGGCTCCAACTGCGCGGCCAGATCGTATTCCGGGCGGGAGCAGGAGCGCCCTGGAAGCAGTTGCCACTGCATCTCGGCGGCCAGCGTAAGCCGGTCCTTGCGCCGGGCCTGGAGGTAGATGTCGGTGTCCCGCTCCGCGACGACCACCTCGTGGCCGAGCACCTCCGCGATGTCGGAGAGCTCACCGAGCAGCTCCCGGACCCCGCTGTCGGGCGGCAGGGTCACGGACAGCACACCCAGCCGGTCCCCGCGCACACTGACGGGAAGGTGCACCCGCGCGCGGCCGTTGCGATCTGCTTCGACGACCGGCTCCTGGGCGCCGAAAGCACGGCCCGCCGCGCTGTTGTGCACGGACACCGGCTTCACGGTCTGCGGCAGCACCGCGACCGGTTGAAGCACGGTGAGGCCGTAGTCGGCCATCAGGAGGTCGACCGACTCCGCCGCGTACTGCTCGACCAGCACACGACGGACGGCGTCGAGCAACTCGTGGGGTGCCGCTGCGCGCAGAGCCCGCTCAGCGATCACATATCTGTTCACGGTGGTAAACACACCTATCCTTGGGCGACACTTACGGGCCTCGCTCGCGACGAGGCCGCTCGATAGCCGCGTCAAGCCGTCCGAACCATCTGTTGCCCCTACGGGCACCTAGTACGCTGGCGCCCGTCCCAGTGCCTGCGAGAGTGTGACAGTGGCCGCCTTCCGCCCCCGCCAGAAACCCGTCGAGGTCGCCCGAGTGACCGCGACGGCTGGGGAGTTGCTGGAAGTCCTGTGGGGCCGAGCATCCACCGCGCCGGCGTCGGCGTCGCAAATGCGGGTGCTGCTGACCCTGGAGCACCAGGACGGCATCAACCTGCGCACGCTGTGTGACGCGCTCGCCTCCACGCCCCCCGCCACCAGTCGGCTCTGCGACCGGCTGGTCGCAGCCGGCTTCGTCGAGCGCGTGATCAGCAAGGCCGACCGGCGCGAGGTCAGGTTGCACCTCAGCAACCGGGGTCGCACCTTCCTCGACGAGCTGCGCGCGCGCAGGGAACATGAGCTGCAGGCGGTGCTGCAGCTCATGCCCGTCGGCAAACGCGCGGCGCTACTGGAGGGGTTGGAGGCGTTCTGCGACGCGGCGGCACTGCAGATACACGTGAACGGGGCAGAGCCGGGAAACCGCACGGCCTGAACGCCGAGTGGTCTCCGCCCACCGGAACATTCCACTTCCTTCCCCCTGCGGTACGACACGGTTACTTTGTTGGCCTAGGGTCATTGTTGTCAAATGGCAATGAACGTCTTGAGGGCCTTCATGGTTTCGAATACCCCCAGACCGCCATCGGTCGACTGTGGGCCTCACCTCGACGGAGAACGCGTCTGATCTCAGTGTTTCCGGGTAAGCGGGCAAAGTGCCCTTGCGGTGCGGGCCGCGTAGGAGAGTGAAGAGTGCGGGCGTTGATCTCGGGCTTGGCCCGGTTGCTGTTCTTCGCGATGGTGACTTGCGGCGCCATCGTCTTCGTGGTTCTCTCGCTGCTCGTCACCGCGTGGTGCTGGGTGCCGGCCGCGGTGCTGCTGGTGCTGACGGCGGTCGGCGTGAGCGATCTGCTGCAGCGTCGGCACTCCATCCTCCGCAACTACCCGATCCTCGGACACCTGCGGTTTCTGCTGGAAGCCGTACGGCCGGAACTCCAGCAGTACTTCATCGAGCGCAACTTCGACGGCCGACCCTACGACCGTGACGTGCGCTCCATCGTCTACGAGCGGGCCAAGGGAACGGACGCGGAAGAGCCGTTCGGCACGGACCGTGATGTGGACGCCATCGGGTACGAGTACCTGGTTCCGTCGATGGCACCGAAACCGGTCGCCGATCGTCCACCGAAGGCGCGGATCGGCGGGCCCGGCTGTACCCAGCCCTACGACATGGCGCTGTTGAACGTGTCGGCCATGAGCTTCGGCGCCCTGTCCACCCGCGCGATCCTGGCGTTGAACCAGGGCGCCGCACGCGGTGGGTTCGCCCACGACACCGGCGAGGGCGGCCTGTCCGAATACCATCTCGGGCCCGGTGGCGACCTCATCTGGGAGATCGGCACCGGGTACTTCGGCTGCCGTACGAAGGACGGCGACTTCTCCGAGGGGGAGTTCGCGGACAAGGCCGCCCATCCCCAGGTCAAGTGCGTCTCACTGAAGCTCTCGCAGGGCGCCAAGCCGGGCATCGGCGGAGTTCTGCCCGGCGGCAAGGTCAACGCCGAGATCGCCCGTGTCCGCGAGGTGCCGCAGGGACGGACGGTGATCTCACCGCCGTACCATCGCGTCTTCGCAACCCCGCGGGAACTGGTGCAGTTCATCGCCCGCATGAGAGAGCTGGCCGGCGGCAAGCCCACCGGGTTCAAACTCTGCCTGACATCCCGGATGCAGTTCCTGGCGGTGTGCAAGGCGATGCTGGCCGAGGACGTCACCCCGGACTTCATCGTGGTGGACGGCGCCGAGGGCGGTACGGGCGCGGCACCCCTGGAGTTCGCCGACCACCTCGGCACCCCGCTGACCGAGGGCCTGACCACCGTGCATGCCGCCCTGGTCGGTACCGGTCTGCGGGACCGGATCAAGATCGGCGCGAGCGGCAAGGTCGCCACGGGCGCCGACATCGTCAAGCGCCTCGTCCAGGGCGCGGACTACACCAACGCCGCCCGCGCCATGATGTTCGCACTCGGCTGCATCCAGGCCCAGCGCTGTCACACCAACACCTGCCCGACCGGGGTGACCACGCAGGATCCCCGCCGGGCCCGCGCCCTGGACGTCGCCGACAAGGCCGAGCGGGTGCGCCGCTTCCAGGAGGCGACCGTGCGCAGCGCCCTGCAGATCATGGCCTCCATGGGTGTCGGCGACCCCACGGAGCTGCGCCCGAACATGCTGCGCCGGCGCGTGAGCCCGACCACCGTCCTGCCCGGCGACCAGCTGTACGGCCTGCTCCAGCCGGGGCAGTTGCTCGCCGAACCGCCGCCGAGCTGGGCCGCGGATTGGGCCGCGGCCGACCCCGACCACTTCGCCGTGTAGAGCGGAATCGCGCGCGGCAGCGGATGGGCGGGCAGCTATGAGGATGCCCGGTCAATCCCTGCGGGAAGAGACGATCATGGATGACACTGACGGCCGTAAGCAAGAGTGGTGGGCGGCGCTGTGCCGCACACCGGTGGCGGTCTGGAACGATGACGTCACCGACTGGGCCGCCGCTCTGACCTACTACGCCGTTCTCGCCCTGTTCCCCGTCCTGTTGGTGATTCTCTCGGTTCTGGGGCTGACCATGCCCGCTACGACGCCTGAGGTGATCGACCGGGTGACCGGGGTCGTCCCGCTCACCTCCCGCGGGCTGCTGCGCGATGCTCTTCTGCAGATGACCCAACAGTCGTCCGCGGCTTGGATGCTGGTCTTCTTCGGCGTCGCGGGGGCGTTGTGGTCGGGCTGCAGCTATCTGAGTGTCTTCCGCAGGGCCCTGCACGCGATCCATCGCGCCGACGCACACCGGCCGGCATGGCGCACCGCCCCGCGTATCGTCATCACGGCGATCGTACTGATCAGCCTCCTGCTCACCACGACCCTCGCGCTGTTGGTGAGCGGAAGCCTGGCCAGGCGCCTGGGCCGGGCCTTCGACCTGGGCACCGTCCCCCAGACCGCGTGGGACGCGTTGCGCTGGCCCGCCCTGGCTGCGGTGGCGGTCGCCCTGGTCCTGGTGCTCTACCGGTCAGGTCCCGCTCCCTCGAGACGGGTGCGGAAAATGGCGCCGGGTGGTGGGCTGGCGGTCGCGCTTGTGCTGACCATCTCTTACGGCTTCACCCTCTACGCCTCGCATGTGAGCACCTACCACCGTCTGTACGGTTCACTGGCGGGCGTGGTGGTCTTTCTCGTCTGGTTGTGGCTGTCCAATCTGGCCCTCTTGATCGGCGCTCAGTTCAACGTGGAGCTGGCGAAACCGGCCCCGCGTCGATCGGCAGCGATTACTGCCTCAGCGTCGCCGACCCCACAACCTCCCAACTGATCGTCTGCTTCATGAAGGTGCGGCGGGTTTGCGTCGGCCTGCCCCTTGGCCCAGAAACGACGAAATACCGGCGAGTAACGTGACTCGACCGGTAATTCGTGAAAGTACAGGGACGATCTCGTGATCGTCCCTCACTGGTGTCCGAGGGGCGAGTCGACCACTGACGATACGCTCGTGCCGGCGCAGGGGCGGCTCAAGCTCCAAGAGCCGGGCGCTCTCACTGCCTCCCCATGAGAACCGGCATCTAGCGGACGCATACTTCCTGGCCTCCGCCATCCAACGAGGCCACCAACGCAGTCAAAACCAGTGGGCGAGCGGAGGCCTGTGCACGCACGACTGCGTCATCCGGCCTACGGGTCGCTCCTCGGGGGTCGCAGTGCGGCGGCGCCTGCCCGCATCATCGCGGCCACCGGTGACCTCGCCCATTGCACGAGGTCACGCGGCAGGCCGGTGTCGAGCTCGACGCTCACCCGGACGTATCGGGTGTCCAGCCGAGCGACTTCGACGAGACGCGGTACGACCGCCTCCGGGCCGCGCTGCAATGCGGCCCGGTAGGTGTCCTTGCGCTGGTTCATGCCGTGTCCTGTCGCTTGACGAGTTCTTCTGCGAGATCCATGTACGCCGAGCCTTTGGCCACCACCGGACTTCCGAATGACTGGGCGTACAGGTCGAGCCGCGGGATGTGGGTGGACAGCACGTCGAAACCCCGCTCGGTGAGAGCTTCGCGGGCGTCGGCGTCGGGACCGGTCCGCGTGGCGTCGGCCCGGTTCGTTCGGTTCAGCAGGACGGCGGCGTGGGCCGGGTGGGCGCGCAGGGACTGTACGTCGCCCATCTCGCCCCCGATGGGCGCCATGCGGTCCAGCTCGATAGGGGCCGGAGTGACCGGCACGATCCATTCGCTCGCGTATCTCATGATGCTGCGGGCGATGTGCGAGTGGTCCTCCATCTGCGGAGCGTCGAACACGACGGCCTGCCGCTCGCCCAGGAAGTCATTCACGCGCCGGTGCACATCGCCCACCGGCAGGGCGACCACGGGCAACGGGAAGCCACCTGCCAATTCGCTCCAGCGCAACGCGGAGGAAGCGGGGTCACTGTCGACCAGCAACGGCGGGATGCCCAACTCGTGAAGTGCGTGGGCCAACCAGACCGCGCTGGTCGTCTTTCCCACTCCGGGCTTCAGGTTCACAAAGGCGTAACTCAGCGTCACACGAGTCAACGTAGGGTCGCGCGCGGCCGCCGACCGCCGACTCGGGCCACACAGTGCCATCGTTCACCCTGCGGCGCTGGTGAATCATTCGTATGGGCCAGTACAGATGTCGTCCTCTTCGGGCGCCACGGGGAGCGGGACCTGCGGGTGCCGATTAATCATCCGGCCTGGTCAAGCCGCATGTTCGTACTCACGTAGGGTTCCACCCAGCCGGTCCCGTCGGCGCACCTCCAGGTCCCTGCTCGTCTCTGGCAGGCTGCTCGGTTCGGGTAGCGGGCGGAACGGAGCGGCTTGCTTCAGCGTTCGGTGCGGCCGGTGCTGGTTGTAATGGGCCTCGAACTCCCGGAGTGAGTGGAGCAGGTGGCTCCGGTTCCAGATCAAGGTGCGGTCGAGGAGCTCCCTGCGGCATGTCTGTATCCACCGCTCCGTGAGCGAGTTCATTAGGGGTATCCGGATGCCGGTGGTGACGACCTTCAGTCCTGCGTCGGCAAGCAGGTCGTCGAAGGCGGCCGTGAACTTTGAGTCGCGGTCGCGGATGAGGAACTTGGCCTTGCTGCCAGCGTCCTCGAGGTCCATGAGGAGGTTGCGTCCGAGCGCAGCTTCGCGTGCCCGGTGGGATCGAAGTGCCTGAACCGCTTGGGAGCGGAGTGCCGCTTCGGTGTGGCGTAGGTGAACGGGATCCGCTTGTCACGGGGAGCGGCTGGAACCGTCACATGCCGCTGCGTCGAAGGGGCCGCCGTGGCGACCGAGGCGGGCAGCAGTCCCGCCATCAGTACCCCGGCCGTCACCACCGCCGTACGACGGATCCGCCGGCCACTCCACGCGGCCCGGCCGTGTCTCCACCTCGTCGTCCTCGCCACGATGTGCCTCCCCCTCCCCTTCAAACCGCTCAAGACTCCTGGATCGGAGCGATTTGAGTGCGCATCAGAGCGGAGGCATAGGTCGGTCAAGGCCCCCGCTAATCATCACGCTAGGTCCCGAGATCAACACGAGAAGCAAAGCCTCTCCACAGGAAAAACAAAAGAATCACCAGGACTTGAGTGCAACTTGATGCGCATACGTCAAAAACGGACCCCAAGTGGGCCCTGTCCGATCCGTTGCCCCGCCGTCGTCACTCAATGGATCAACGAAGCGCAGGCAGACAAGCAGGCGGCACGCAAGAAGCTCGACACGCCACCTGCCGCCACTCGAAAGAAGGAAAGAGAAGAAGAACCCACTCTACGAAGCCTTCGGGATCACGATCAGTTACGAACACGCAGATAGGGCCGCGACCGTAAGGTCGCGGCCCTTGTCCGCGTATCGCTGTAGCGAGTGTCCGAGGGGGGACTTGAACCCCCACGCCCGATAAAGGGCACTAGCACCTCAAGCTAGCGCGTCTGCCATTCCGCCACCCGGACCAGGTGTCTGCCGCCTGGCCGGGGGTGTTCCCCGCGGCGACATGGACAACAATACCAAGCTTTCGGAGTGCCCTTCACCTGCATATCCGCCCCTCGGGCAGCGGCTCCGGACGGCCGGGCGCGGGCAGCAGAGCCCGCCACGCGAGGTGACCGCACGACTACGGCCGCGAGGTCCAGCGCGGCACCTTCAGCGGGATCGCGCCATGCCGAGGTGATCGCCGGGTGGCGCCCCTGGGGGCGCCACCCGAGCGTCTGTCACGGCATGAGGTGGTAGTCCGGGAAGTTCCCCGGCAGCCGCTCTCCCGCCGGGCCCCGGGTCACGGCACGCACCAGCAGCTCGCCGCCGACGAAGGCGCCGCGCCAGGACGCGCCGAAGCCGCCGAACAGCTCGTCGCGGTCGCCGCGGGAGCGCGGCTTGCCGTGGCCGACCTTGAAGGCCCGGATCTGCGGGGCCAGCCGGTCGAAGGTCGCCCTGTCGTCCGTGGAGAGGGTGGCCACCAGCGCGCCGTTGGACGCGTTCATCGCGGCCAGCAGCTCCGCCTCCGTGTCGACCAGGACGATGCTGTCGACCGGGCCGAACGGTTCCGCGTGGTGCAGGGGTGAGGACGGCGGCGGGTTGAGGAGCGTCACCGGATGGACGTACGCCGAGGTGTCCTGGCCGGGCAGGAACCTGCCGTCGGACTCGCTGCCGCGGTGCAGCGGGACCGCGCCCCGGTCGATGGCCTCGGCGACCTGGTCGCGCAGTTCCTTGGCCTTGGCCGCGTTGATGACCGGCCCGAAGTCCAGCTGCGGATACGGGTCGTCGGCGTGCTCGACCGCCAGCGGGTGTCCCACCTTCAGCGTGCGCACTGCCGGGAGGTACGCCGCCAGGAACTCGTCGAACAGCTGCCGCTGGACGACGAAGCGCGGGTACGCCGTGCAGCGCTGCTTGCCGTAGTCGAAGAGCTTCGGGATCACCGCGGTGAGCGCGTCCCAGTCCGAGTGGTTCCAGATGCCCCAGGTGTTGAGTCCTTCCTGTTCGAGCACATGGCGCTTGCCGAGGTCGGCGACGGCCGTGGCGACCGCCGCGCCGGTGTCCCGGCCGCCGACGAAGGAGACGCAGCCGATCTCGGGCGCCCGTACCAGCGCCTGGGACAGCTCGCCCCCGCTGCCGCTGACGAGGGTGGCGGGGATCCCCTCGCGGGCGGCGAGCGCACAGGCCAGGGTCAGACAGGCGAGGCCGCCGTCGGTCGGGGTCTTGGCGATCACCGCGTTGCCTGCCAGTGTCTGGACCAGCATGGCGTGAACGAGCACGCTCATCGGATAGTTCCAGCTCGCGATGTTGGACACCGGGCCGTCCAGCGGGGTGCGCCCGTCGAGCATCGGATCGATGCCGTCGACGTACCAGCGCACGCCGTCGATGGCCCGGTCGACGTCCGCCTGCGCGAGCCGCCAGGGCTTGCCGATCTCCCACACCAGGAGCAGGGCGAGCAGTTCCCGGTGTTCGGTGAGGGCGTCGAGCGTGGCCGCGACGCGGGCGCGGCGCTCGTCGAGGGGGACGTGCCGCCAGGCGCGGTGCTGGTCGAGCGAGGCGCGCACGGCCTGGTGTGCGGTGTCGCGGTCGAGGCGGGGCGGGCCGGCGATGGGGCTGCCGTCGACAGGGCTGCTGGCGGGCAGGGCCCGGCCGTCGGCCTGCCAGGCGGAATTCCAGAGGTTGAGGACGCGATCGTCCCGGAAGGCCTCCGGGGCGACGGACAGGCAGCGCTGCCAGGCGTGGGCCCAGGAGGTGCCTGATTTGAGGGTGAGGGTTGTTGCCATAGGGGTTTCTCCGCTCTCGGTGCACAGTCGGGGGCGGGGGGTGCATGGCTCGTCGCGCGCCGGCTCGCACTGCCGTGCGCGGACGTCGTACGAAGGACGCCGTGACGCACGCGGTGGTGCGCCACAGTCGCCTCACATCAACTATGAGCGGACGCGCGCCCACGTTCGAGACATGCGAGCGCGAGTTTCGCCGTCTCGGTCGGTGTGTTTCCCACACTCACCCCGGCGGCCTCCAGAGCCTCTTTCTTCCCCTGTGCGGTGCCGGAGGAGCCGGACACGATCGCGCCCGCGTGCCCCATCGTCCTGCCCTCGGGGGCGGTGAAACCGGCGATGTAGCCGACGACGGGCTTGGTGACGTGGTCACGGACGTATGCGGCGGCGCGTTCCTCGGCGTCGCCGCCGATCTCGCCGATGAGGACGACCAGATCGGTGTCGGGGTCGTCCTGGAAGGCGGCCAGGCAGTCGATGTGGGTGGTGCCGACGACCGGGTCGCCGCCGATTCCGACACAGGTCGAGAAGCCGATCTCGCGGAGTTCGTACATGAGTTGGTAGGTGAGTGTGCCGGACTTGGACACCAGGCCGATGCGGCCCGGCTTGGTGATGTCGGACGGGATGATGCCCGCGTTGGACTGGCCGGGGGTGATCAGTCCCGGGCAGTTGGGGCCGATGACGCGCGTGCCCTTCTCCTGGGCGTGGGCGTGGAAGGCGACGGTGTCGTGGACGGGGATGCCCTCGGTGATGACGACCGCGAGGCCGATGCCGGCGTCGGCGGCCTCGACAACGGCCGTCTTAGCGAAGGCGGGCGGCACGAAGACGACGGTGACGTCGGCGCCGGTCGCGTGGATGCCCTCGGCGACGGAGCCGAAGACGGGGACGCCGCGGCCGTCGAAGTCGACGGTGCGGCCCGCCTTGCGCGGGTTGACTCCGCCGACGACGTTCGTGCCGGCCGCGAGCATGCGTCGGGTGTGCTTCATGCCTTCGCCGCCGGTCATGCCCTGGACGAGGACCTTGCTCTCCTTGGTGAGGTAGATGGCCATGTCGGGCTCCTTCAGCCGCTGGTGGCGAGTTGGGCGGCACGGCCGGCGGCGCCGTCCATGGTGGTGGCCTGCTGGAGCAGCGGATGCGCGCGCTCGTCGAGGATGGCGCGCCCGCGGGCGGCGTTGTTGCCGTCGAGCCGCACGACCAGAGGTTTGGTCAGCTGCACGCTGTCCAGGGCCTGCACGATGCCCTCGGCGACCGCGTCGCAGGCGGTGATCCCACCGAATACGTTGACGAAGACCGACCTGACGGCCGGATCGGACAGGATGACCGCGAGGCCGTCGGCCATGATCTGGGCGGAGGCTCCGCCGCCGATGTCGAGGAAGTTGGCCGGGCGGGCGCCGCAGCCCGCGACGACGTCGAGGGTCGACATGACCAGGCCCGCGCCGTTGCCAATGATGCCGACCTCGCCGTCCAGCTTGACGTAGTTGAGGCCCTTGGCGGCGGCCGCCGCCTCCAGCGGGTCGTCGTGCTCCACGCCCTCGGCGCCCCAACGGGCCTGCCGGAAGCGGGCGTTGTCGTCGAGGGTGACCTTGCCGTCGAGGGCGAGGATCTGGCCCTGCACGGTCCGTACGAGCGGGTTGACCTCGACGAGGACGGCGTCCTCGCGGACCAGGACCTCCCAGAGCCGTACGAGGACGTCGGCGGTCTGCGCGGGCAGTCCGGCCGCCTCGGCGATCTCGTTCGCCTTCGCCGAGGTGACCCCCTCGAAGGGGTCGATGTGGATGCGGGCCACCGCCTCCGGCCGGCTTGCGGCGACCTCCTCGATCTCCATGCCTCCCTCGGCGGAGGCGATGGCGAGGAAGCGGCCCGCCGCGCGGTCGAGCACATAGGAGACGTAGAACTCGCTCTCGATGTCGACCGGTTGAGCCAGCATCACCTTGCCGACCGTGTGCCCCTTGATGTCCATGCCGAGAATCTGACGTGCGGTGAGCTCCGCGGAGGCCGGGTCCGCGGCGAGCCTCACACCGCCGGCCTTGCCGCGTCCACCGGTCTTGACCTGCGCCTTGACGACAACGCGACCGCCGAACCTGCGGGCGATCTCACGTGCTTCCTTGGGCGAGTCGGTGACCTCGGCCCTCGGCACCACGATGCCGTGCTCCTCGAAGAGTTCCCTTGCCTGGTGTTCGTACAGGTCCATTTCGGCTCCTGACTCAAAAGTGCCGCACGCCCCCTGGACACCGCCCACTGGATGCGGGATAACAAGGTTCATACAGTATTCGTCGACTGTATGCAATGTACCGCGAGAGCAGTTCGAACCCCTACGAAGGGACAGGACTTCGCCATGCCCGACGACACCCAGGACGTGATTTCCGGTGGTCATCTCGTTGCCAAGGCACTCAAGGCCGAGGGGGTCGACCGCATCTACACCTTGTGCGGCGGCCACATCATCGACATCTACGACGGCTGCGTCGATGAGGGCATAGAGGTCGTCGACGTCCGCCATGAGCAGGTCGCCGCCCATGCCGCCGACGGCTACGCCCGCCTCACCGGCAAACCCGGCTGCGCGGTCGTCACCGCCGGCCCGGGCACGACGGACGCCGTCACCGGTGTCGCCAACGCCTTCCGCGCGGAGTCCCCGATGCTGCTGATCGGCGGCCAAGGGGCCCTCACCCAGCACAAGATGGGGTCCCTGCAGGACCTGCCGCACGTCGACATGATGACGCCGATCACCAAGTTCGCGGCGGCCGTGCCGGACACGGCCCGCGCGGCGGACATGGTGTCCATGGCGTTCCGCGAGTGCTACCACGGCGCGCCGGGCCCCTCCTTCCTGGAGATCCCGCGTGACGTGCTGGATGCCAAGGTGCCGGTGAGCAAGGCGCGCGTGCCGAAGTCCGGCGCCTACCGCGCCTCGACCCGCTCGGCCGGCGATCCCGAGGCCATCGAGAAACTCGCCGATCTGCTGATGCACGCCGAGAAGCCGGCCATCCTGCTCGGCAGCCAGGTGTGGACGACCCGCGGCACCGAGGCGGCCATCGACCTCGTACGGACCCTCAACATCCCCGCCTATATGAACGGGGCGGGCCGCGGCACCCTCCCGCCCGGCGACCCGCACCACTTCCAGCTGTCGCGCCGGTACGCCTTCTCCAACGCGGACGTCATCGTGATCGTCGGCACGCCCTTCGACTTCCGCATGGGCTACGGCAAGCGGCTCTCCCCGGACGCGACCGTCGTGCAGATCGACCTCGACTACCGGACGGTGGGCAAGAACCGCGACATCGACCTGGGGATCGTGGGCGACGCCGGGCTGGTGCTCAAGTCGGTGGCCGAGGCCGCCTCCGGGCGCATCGACGGTGGGGCCGCCAAGCGCAAGGAGTGGCTCGACGAGCTGCGTGCCGCCGAGCAGACCGCGCTCGACAAGCGGCTGCCGAGCCTGAAGTCGAACGCCTCACCGATCCACCCGTACCGACTGGTCAGCGAGATCAACGACTTCCTCACCGAGGACTCCATCTACATCGGTGACGGCGGCGACATCGTCACCTTCTCCGGGCAGGTCGTTCAGCCCAAGTCACCCGGGCACTGGATGGACCCGGGCCCGCTCGGCACCCTCGGCGTCGGCGTCCCCTTCGTGCTCGCGGCCAAGCAGGCACGGCCCGACAAGGAGGTCGTCGCCCTCTTCGGCGACGGCGCCTTCTCCCTCACCGGCTGGGACTTCGAAACCCTCGTCCGCTACGACCTCCCCTTCGTCGGCATCGTCGGCAACAACTCCTCCATGAACCAGATCCGCTACGGCCAGGCCCAGAAGTACGGCCGGGAGCGCGAGCGGGTCGGCAACACCCTCGGCGACGTCCACTACGACAAGTTCGCGCAACTGCTGGGCGGTTACGGCGAAGAGGTCCGCGACCCCGCCGACATCGGCCCGGCGCTGCAGCGTGCCCGGGAGTCGGGCAAGCCGTCGCTGATCAACGTCTGGGTCGACCCGGACGCGTACGCCCCCGGAACCATGAACCAGACGATGTACAAGTGAGGTGGCCCGCATGACTGGAACGCCCGCCAAGGCCCTCGCAGGCATCCGCGTCCTCGACATGACCCACGTCCAGTCCGGGCCCTCCGCCACCCAGCTGCTCGCCTGGCTCGGGGCGGACGTGGTCAAGCTGGAGGCGCCGACCGGTGACATCACGCGGGGGCAGCTGCGCGACCTCCCGGACGTCGACTCCCTCTACTTCACGATGCTCAACTGCAACAAGCGGAGCATCACCCTGAACACCAAGACCGAGCGCGGCAAGGAGATCCTCACCGAGCTCATCCGGCGCTCCGACGTCATGGTCGAGAACTTCGGACCGGGCGCGGTCGACCGCATGGGCTTCACCTGGGACCGCATCCAGGAGATCAATCCGCGGATCGTCTATGCCTCCATCAAGGGGTTCGGGGAGGGCCCGTACACCGACTTCAAGGCGTACGAGGTCGTCGCGCAGGCCATGGGCGGGTCGATGTCGACCACCGGTTTCGAGGACGGGCCGCCGCTGGCGACGGGGGCCCAGATCGGGGACTCGGGGACGGGCGTCCACGCCGTGGCGGGGATACTCGCGGCGCTGTTCCAGCGGGAGCACACCGGGCGCGGTCAGCGGGTGAACGTGGCCATGCAGCACGCTGTGCTCAACCTCTGCCGGGTGAAGCTGCGCGATCAGCAGCGCCTGGCCCACGGCCCGCTCGCTGAATATCCCAACGACGACTTCGGCACGGAAGTTCCCCGGTCCGGGAACGCGTCCGGCGGCGGCCAGCCCGGTTGGGCGGTCAAGTGCGCGCCGGGCGGCCCCAACGACTACGTGTACGTCATCGTGCAGCCCGTCGGCTGGAAGCCGATCAGCGAGCTCATCGGCCGGCCGGAGCTGGCCGAGGACCCCGAGTGGGCGACGCCTCAGGCCCGGCTGCCCAAGCTCAACAAGATGTTCCAGCTGATCGAGGAGTGGTCCTCGACGCTTCCCAAGTGGGAGGTGCTGGAGCGGCTCAACGCCCACAACATCCCGTGCGGGCCGATCCTCTCCACCAAGGAGATCATCGAGGACGACTCGCTGATCGCCAACGAGATGGTCGTCACCGTCCCGCACCCGGAGCGCGGCGAGTTCACGACCGTGGGCAGCCCGCTCAAGCTCTCCGACTCCCCCGTCGAGGTGACCAGTTCACCCCTGCTCGGCGAGCACAACGAAGAGGTCTATATCGGCGAACTCGGCCTCGGCGACGAGGAACTGCGCCTGCTCAAGTCGAACGGAGTGATCTGACGTGATGGCCGAAGACCGGGAGCTGAGGGTGCGGTCGCTCCTCGACACCGTGCGGGCCGAGGGGCGCACCGCGCTCACCGCGCCCGAGGGCAAGGTGATCGCCGACGCGTACGGGATCGCCGTACCCGGCGAGGAACTGGCGACCGACGTCGAGGAGGCCGTCTCGTACGCCGCGCGCTTCGGCGGACCCGTGGTGATGAAGATCGTCTCCCCGGACATTTTGCACAAGACCGATGCAGGCGGTGTGATCGTCGGCGTCGAGGGCGCCGCGGACGTCCGGGCCGCGTTCCACGAAATCGTCGAGAACGCGCGCGCGTACGACGCATCCGCGCGCATCGAGGGCGTACAGGTCCAGGAACTGCTCCCACAGGGGCAGGAGGTCATCGTCGGCGCGGTGACGGACCCGACGTTCGGGAAGGTCGTCGCCTTCGGGCTGGGCGGGGTGCTCGTCGAGGTCCTCAAGGACGTCACGTTCCGGCTGGCGCCCGTGAGCGCGGACGAGGCCCTGTCGATGCTGGACTCGATCCGCTCGGCGGCAATCCTGCACGGGGTGCGCGGGCAGGCGGGCGTGGACCGGTGGGCGATCGCCGAGCAGATCCGCCGGGTCTCCCAACTGGTCGCGGACTTCCCGGAGATCGCGGAGGTCGACCTCAACCCCGTGATCGCCACCCCCGAGGGCGCGGTCGCGGCGGACATCCGCGTGATCCTCGCCGAGTCGGTGCCGAAGCGGCGGCGCACGTACACCCGCGAGGAGATCCTCACCTCCATGCGCCGCCTGATGCAGCCCTCGTCGGTCGCCGTGATCGGTGCCTCGAGCGAGCAGGGCAAGATCGGCAACTCGGTGATGCGCAACCTCGTCGACGGCGGCTTCGCCGGAGAGATCCATCCGGTGAACCCCAAGGCCGATGACATTCTGGGCCGCAAGGCGTACAAGAGTGTCACGGACGTTCCCGGTGAGGTGGATGTGGCGGTCTTCGCGATCCCCGCCAAGTTCGTGGCCTCGGCCCTGGAGGAAGTGGGACGCAAGAAGATCCCGAACGCCGTGCTGATCCCCTCCGGGTTCGCGGAGACCGGCGAGCACGAACTCCAGGAGGAGATCGTCGCGATCGCCGAGCGGCACGGCGTGCGCCTCCTCGGGCCGAACATCTACGGCTACTACTCGACGTGGCAGGACCTGTGCGCGACGTTCTGCACGCCGTACGACGTCAAGGGCGGTGTCGCGCTGACCTCGCAGTCCGGTGGCATCGGGATGGCCATCCTGGGCTTCGCGCGTACCACGAAGACGGGTGTGTCGGCGATCGTGGGCCTGGGCAACAAGTCGGACCTGGACGAGGACGACCTGCTGACCTGGTTCGGCGAGGACCCGCACACCGAGTGCATCGCGATGCACCTGGAGGACCTCAAGGACGGGCGCGCGTTCGTGGAGGCCGCACGGGCGACCGTGCCGAAGAAGCCGGTCGTGGTGCTCAAGGCGGGCCGTACGGCGGCGGGTGCGAAGGCCGCCGGTTCGCACACCGGGGCGCTGGCGGGCGACGACGCCGTGTACGACGACATCCTCAGGCAGGCGGGTGTCATCAGGGCGCCGGGGCTGAACGACATGCTGGAGTACGCGCGCGCGTTGCCGGTGCTTCCGGCTCCCCAGGGCGACAACGTCGTGATCATCACCGGGGCCGGCGGCAGCGGTGTGCTGCTGTCCGACGCGGTGACCGACAACGGCCTGTCCCTGATGGAGATCCCGCCGGACCTGGACGAGGCCTTCCGGAAGTTCATCCCGCCCTTCGGGGCCGCGGGCAACCCGGTGGACATCACCGGCGGCGAGCCGCCGTCGACGTACGAGGCGACGATCCGGCTCGGCCTGGAGGACCCGCGCATCCACGCGCTCGTCCTCGGCTACTGGCACACCATCGTCACTCCCCCGATGGTCTTCGCGGAGCTCACCGCGCGCGTGGTGGCCGAGTTCCGCGAACGCGGCATCGAGAAGCCCGTGGTGGCCTCCCTGGCGGGCGATGTCGAGGTCGAGGAGGCCTGCCAGTACCTCTACGAGCGAGGGGTCGTGGCCTACCCGTACACGACCGAGAAGCCGGTGGCGGTGCTCGGCGCGAAGTACCGGTGGGCGCGGGCGGCAGGGCTGCTGTGATGCCGGCGCGTGAGCTGGAGCGGCCGGGGGTCCGGGGGTTGTCCCCCGGGCGTGACGCAGCCCGGTGGGCGCGGGCGGCGGGGTTGTTGGGGGGCGGTTCATGAGGTGAGCGAAGCGCGGGGCCGGCCGACAGTGCGGTCCGCCGGCCCCGGGACCCGTGCGCACGCGAAAGGCATTGGACAGGGGGCGCTGGCCAGAGCTTTCGACGCAAGGGGCACTGAACGATGACAACGACCGACTGTTCGGCCTCCGTCCCGTACCGGGAGGTGAGGGATCGCAACGGCCGCGTGTACCGGATCGGCGAGTCAGACGTCGACATCATGGGCCGGACACGCAAGTGGATGGTCATCCTGCCCTGGGTGGGCATGATGGGCATCAGCTCCGCCGAGTACGCGTTCACCTCGGCGGAGGACACGCTCCACGAGGCGCATCTGTGGAGCAGCGGACACATCTTCTGGCTGATGGGCGTCTGGGTGTTCTTCCAGGCGGCCGTGGCCTTCCCCGCCGGGCAGCTGCGCGAGAGCGGCAGGCTGCCGGCCCGTACGGGGATGATGATCGGCGCCGTCGGCACGATGCTGGGCTATCTGTCGCTGGCGTACGCGCCGAACGTGGCCGTCGCGTATTTCGGCTTCGGCATGTGCAGCGGCATCGGCGCCGGACTCGTCTACGCGACCTGCGTGAACATGGTCGGCAAGTGGTATCCGGAGCGCAAGGGCGGCAAGACGGGCTTCGTCAACGGCGGTTTCGCCTATGGATCGGTGCCCTTCGTCTTCCTGTTCACCTCGTACATGGACCTGGGCAACTACCGGACCGTGCTCGCCACGGTGGGCGTCGGCCTGTGTCTGCTGGTGGCCTCGGCGGGCTGGTTCTTCAAGGACCCGCCGGAGAACTGGTGGCCCGCGCACGTCGACCCGCTCAGGCTGACCGACGACCCGAAGATCCGCCGGGCGCTGGAGAAGAACCCGCCGGCGGTCAAGCAGTACACCCCGAGGGAGGCCGCCCGTACGCCCGTCCTGTGGATGATGTGGTTCTGTCTGCTGTGCACGGCCGGCATCAATATCTTCGGCATCGCCTTCCAGGTGCCGTTCGGCAAGGACATGGGGTTCGCGGGCGGGGTCGTGGCCACCGCGATGTCCCTGAAGGCCGTCGTCAACGGCACCGGACGCGGTGTCATCGGCTGGATCTCCGACCGCTACGGCCGCCGCAACACTCTGATCGTCGTCTGCATCGTGCTCGGCACGGCGCAGTTCGGCGTGCTGGTCTCCGGCCAGATGGGCAGCATGCCCTTCTTCCTCTTCTGCTCCATGGTCTCCGGTTTCGGCGGCGGGGCCATCTTCCCGCTGTTCGCGGCCATGACGGCGGACTACTTCGGCGAGAACAACAACGCCACCAACTACGGCATGGTCTACAGCTCGAAGCTGGTCTCCGGGCTCGTCGGCTCCGGCCTGGGCGCGGTCGTCGTCGGCGCGTGGGACTACCACGGCGCGTTCGTGCTGGCGGGTTCCATCGGCCTGGCCTCCGCGGTACTGGCGCTCTTCCTGAAGTCCCCGGGCCGGCCGAAGGCCCGGCGCATCGTCCCCAACCCGCACCCGCTCGGCGAGGAGATGGCACAAGCATGACAGCAGACCCGCTCTCGGCCGATCTGACGGCCGCGAACCGTCCCTACCGTGAAGTGACCGACGCCCGAGGGCGCGTCTACCGCATCGGCGAGACCGACCGGGACATCCTCGGCCACTCCCGCAAACTCATGGTGTACCTCCCGTGGATCGCCATGATGGCCATCAGTGTCTTCGAATACGCGTACGGCTCCGCGGAGGACACGTTGTCCCATGCGCACGGCTGGACGCAGTCCAACACCTTCTGGATCCTCAGCGTCTGGGTGTTCTTCCAGGCCGGCATCGCCTTCCCGGCGGGCTGGCTGCGCGAGAGGGGCATCCTGACGGCCCGCAAGGCCATGTACACCGGCTCCGGGATGTGCCTGGTCGGATTCCTCGCCCTGTCACACCTGAGCGACGTGTGGCCGGCGATCCTTGGCTTCGGTGTCATCGGCGGGCTCGGTGCCGGCCTGGTCTACGCGACCTGCATCAACATGGTCGGCAAGTGGTTCCCCGAGCGCCGCGGCGCCCGCACCGGCTTCGTCAACGGCGGCTTCGCCTACGGGTCGCTGCCGTTCATCTTCATCTTCAACTACGCCTTCGACACCGGGAACTACCACCGCGTGCTGGACCTGATCGGCTGCTACATCATGATCGTGGTGTTCGGCTGTGCGTTCTTCTTCAAGGACCCGCCGAAGAACTGGTGGCCCGCGGACATCGACCCGCTGACTTTCTCCGGGGCCCGAAAGAGCGCGGAGAGCCTCGCCAAGAACCCGCCCGCGACGAAGCAGTACACGCCCAAGGAGGCCATCAGGACGGGCATGCTGCCCCTGATGTGGATCTCCATCGTGATGACCGCCGGCGTGTCCATCTTCGGGATCTCCTTCCAGGTCGACTACGCCAAGCAGGTCGGCTTCGGCCCCCTGGTGGCGGCGTCCTCCATGGGTGTCATGGCGGTCATCAACGGCATCGGACGCGGTGTGGTGGGCTGGCTGTCCGACAAGTGGGGCCGCAAGTCGACCCTGGTGTTCGTCATCGTCGTCCTGGGACTGGCCCAGTTCGGTGTGATCCTGGCGGGCGAGATGAAGAGCGAGTGGCTCTTCCTGTTCTTCGCCTTCCTCTCCGGCTTCGGCGGTGGCGCGTTCTACCCGATGTTCGCGGCGCTCACCCCGGACTACTTCGGGGAGAACTACAACGCCAGCAACTACGGCCTGGTGTACAGCGGAAAGCTGGTCAGCGGCCTGTTCGGCGGCGGCCTGGGCTCCATGGTGGTCGCGGCCTGGGGCTACAACGGGGCGTACGCGCTGGCCGGCGGCGTCTCGATGGTCGCGGCGGCGATCGCCCTTCTGCTGCGCCAGCCCGGGCGCAGCAGCTCGGATGCGCCGACTCAGCAACCGCAGCCCGCGGGCTGACAGTTGACGGCACGCGCGCGTGAGGCGGCCCTCCCCGGGATGGGAGGGCCGCCTCACGGGTGCGCGCCCATGTCTGCGTCAGCATTTCTCGCGCAGTGAGGGCAGGTGAGCGCTGGAGCGGCGTGCGAAGGTGAACGACTGGGTCGGCTGGTCGTACGACGTCGAGGGTGCGGCGCAGGCCGATGAGCTTGTCGCGGTGCGGGGTGTGGACGAGCGCGGGCAGTTCGTGGTCCGCGGCCAGCTTGAGCTGAGCGGCGAGGGCGGTGTCCTCGGCGGACAGTTCGCCGGGCACGCAGCGCGGATCGTTCGCCTCCTTGTCGACGACCGCCAGAGCGTCCGGGCCTGTGACGAGGTGGGGCAGGGCGTACAGGACGGCGCGGCGTTGTTTTCTCCACTCCCAGGACAAAGGACGGTACGTCCACCGTCCCCCGCTCGACCCATGGGTGCCGCATACCATCTGATCAACGTCGGTCCAGGGGGGACACGTGGACATCGCCATGCCGGAGAGCACCGCGAAGCAGGAAGAAGGCCGCCGGGTCACCACCCTTGAGCTCTTCTTCGACCTCGTCTTCGTCTTCACGCTCACCCAGCTCACCGTCCTGCTCGCCGGCGATCTGACGCTCGCGACGGCGGGCCGGGTCGCGCTGATCTTCGTGGTGCTGTTCTGGATGTACGGCGCCTACGCGTACCTGACGAACCAGGTGCCGCCCGATCGGCCCTCCCGCCGCCTGTCGCTGATGCTCGGCATGGGTGCCTTCCTGGTGTGTGCGCTGGCCATCCCGCGTGTCTTCGACGACACCGGCGTGATCTTCGGGCTGGGCTTCCTGGCGGTCGTGGTCGTGCACACCGCGCTCTACACCCGCAGCCACGGCCGGGACGCGATCTGGTACGGCGTCCCGAACGGGCTGGCCGCGCTGTCGGTGACGGCGGCGGGCTTCTTCGACGGGCCGGCCGCGGACGCACTGTGGCTGCTGGCGCTGGTCCTGCAGTCCGTGACACCGCTCCTGGCCGAGCACGGACCGGGCAGGGCGGACGGACGGTCGGCCGCCGTCATACGTGTTCAGCTGGGCAGCCTGGACCCGGCGCACTTCGTGGAGCGGCACGGTCTGCTGCTGATCGTCGCGTTCGGTGAGTCAGTCATCGCGATCGGCACCGGGATCGGCCGACTGCCGCTCACAGCCGGGGTGTTCGGCGGCGCCTTTCTCTCGCTGGCGCTCGCGATCGCGCTGTGGTGGACGTACTTCGTGCGTGACGAGGAGGTCGCCGAGGATGCGTTCCGTGCCACGCCGGCGCCGAACCGCTGGCGTCTGGCGATGAACGCGTACTACTACGCCTTTCTGCCGATGCTGCTCGGCATCGCCTACCTGGCCGCGGGTGTGAAGAAGACGCTGGGCCACCTGACCGAGCACCTGCACACGGGGCCGGCGCTGGCCCTCGCGGGCGGCGTGGCGCTCTTCCTCGCCGGGGACGTGATCTTCCGCGCGGTCCTGCGCCTGCGTCCGGTCGGCTTCCGGGCCACCGCGGCACCGGTCGCCCTCGCCGCCACGCTGATCGGCGTCCACGTCTCAGCGGTCGCCGAACTCCTCGCCCTGGTGGGCGTGTTGGTGGCAATGCTGGCGGTGGAGGCTCGCTGGTGCGGCGGCAGAAGCTCGGGGCCTCAGGACTTCGCACGGTCGTGATACGACCGCCGGGTGTGCTCCGTGTGCTCCCGCATCAGCTGGGTGGCGCGCTGCTCGTCACGGTCCGAGATGGCGGCGATCAGCTCCCGGTGCTCGATCCAGGACTGCTGCCCGCGCTGGCGGGCGATGGGTGTGTAGTACCAGCGCACCCGGCGGTCGACCTGGGCGGCGAGCTCGGCGAGGACCGCGTTGCCCGCCAGTTCCATGATCTTCGCGTGGAAGCGGGCGTTCATCGTGACGGCGCCGTCCACGTCGTCCGCGGCGACGGCCTTCTCGCCCTCCGCGCACAGCTCCTCCAGCACCGCGATGCCGGCGCTGCCCGCGTTGGCGGCGGCGAGCCGGGCCGCCTCGGCCTCCAGCAGCGTGCGGACGGTGAGGAGCTGGTCGGCCTCCTCCTCCGTGGGTTCGTGCACGAACGCGCCCTGGGCGGGCCGCAGATCGACCCACCCCTCGGTGTTCAGCCGCTGCAGCGCCTCCCGTACGGGCTGCCGGGACACGCCGAGGTGGCCTGCGAGTTCGCTCTCGACGAGGTGCTGGCCGGGCTGCAGGGCGCGCGTGGTGATCAGTTCGAGGAGCGCCTCGTAGACGCGGTCACGCAGTGGGCCGGGCCGTTCGAGCTTGGGTACCGCACCCTGCGGCAGTCCTGTCGACAACATCGGTCGGTCCCCCTCCTGAGCAGCGCGGAGCAACTGCAGCCGGAAAGCCAGTATGGATTGTCTTTCGTCTACAGTCTACGGCGCGCAGGGGCCGGGGTACGGGGGGTCGAGTGCGTCGCATGGGACCGTACGCGCAGGTCACGGGCAGCGGACGACCTGTCCGGCGTACGACAGGTTTCCGCCGAAGCCGAACAGCAGCACCGGGTCCCCCGTGGAGATGGCGCCCTGCTCGACGAGCTTGGAGAAGGCGAGCGGGATGCTCGCGGCCGAGGTGTTGCCGGACTCGGCGACGTCCCGCGCGACGACCGCGTTGACGGCGCCGATCTTCTCGGCGAGGGGCTCGATGATGCGCAGGTTCGCCTGGTGCAGTACGACTCCGGCGAGGTCCTCGGGGGCGAGTCCGGCGCGCTCGCAGGCCCTGCGGGCGATGGGCGGCAGCTGGGTGGTGGCCCAGCGGTAGACGCTCTGCCCCTCCTGCGCGAACCGCGCGGGCGTGCCCTCGATGCGTACCGCATGCCCCATCTCGGGCACGGAGCCCCACAGCACGGGTCCGATACCGGGCTCCTCCGCGGCCTCCACGACGGCGGCCCCCGCCCCGTCCCCGACGAGCACACAGGTGGTGCGGTCGCTCCAGTCGGTCACGTCGGACATCTTGTCGGCGCCGATGACCAGCGCACGCACCGAGGCACCCGCCCGGACCGCGTGGTCGGCGGTGGCCAGGGCGTGGGTGAACCCGGCGCACACCACGTTGACGTCCATCGCGGCGGGCGAGGGGATGCCGAGCCGGGCGGCGACCCGGGCGGCCATGTTGGGCGAGCGGTCCACGGCGGTGGAGGTGGCGACCAGGACCAGGTCGATGTCACGGGGCGCGAGACCGGCCGCCGCGAGCGCCTTGGCGGCGGCGTGCGCGGCCAGCTCGTCGACCGGCTCGTCCGGTCCGGCGATGTGGCGTGTGCGGATGCCCACCCGGGACGTGATCCACTCGTCACTGGTGTCGACCAGGCCCGCCAGGTCCTCGTTGGTGAGCACCTTGGCGGGCTGGTAGTGGCCGACAGCGGCGATGCGCGAGCCGTTCATTGAGGTGGTCCCCCTCGTTGCCTTGGGTAGCGGGATCCACCAGTCTGATCAGTGACTCACGGGTACGACGGCAGCCAAGACGACAGGATTCGGGCGCCGGCGTTGTCGGCTTCTGTCAGGCCTTCGGACGCCCGAACACTTTCCGAACAGTCACCCGGTGAACAGCTTCGTCGCCTTCTGTACGAGCTCGTACACCCCGTAGGCGAGCGGTGCCCCCACCCACAGCCAGGCGAAGGCGATCAGCGGGCGCCGGTCAGGCGGACTCTGGCTGCTGTCGTTCGACATCGACGGTCTCCTCCCTGGGGGCGGGGATGTGGTGGCGGGCGTTGACGGGCCGGACGAGTTCGTTGGCGACGAAGCCGACGACGAGCAGCCCGATCATGATGATGAAGGAGAGCCCGTACAGGGACGCGCCGCTCTTGCCGGCCTCCTTCTGGTGGTCGGCGATCCAGTTCACGATCAGCGGCCCGAGGACGCCGGCCGTGGACCAGGCGGTGAGCAGCCGACCGTGGATGGCACCGACCTGGTACGTGCCGAACAGGTCTTTCAGGTAGGCCGGGATGGTGGCGAAACCGCCGCCGTAGAAGGACAGGATCACCATCGCGCACAGGACGAACAGCGGCTTGGAGGAGTCGCCGAACAGCGCGATCAGCGCGTACATCAGCGCACCGAAGCCCAGATAGACGCGGTAGATGTTCTTGCGTCCGATCAGGTCGGAGGTGGACGACCAGCCGATGCGGCCCGCCATGTTGGCGGCGGAGAGCAGCGCGACGAAACCGGCCGAGGCCGAGACGGACACGGGGGCGGAGGTGTTCTTGAAGAAGTCCTGGATCATCGGGGCGGCCTTCTCCAGGATGCCGATGCCCGCGGTCACGTTCATGCAGAGCACGACCCACAGACACCAGAACTGCGGGGTGCGGATGGCCGTGCGGGCGGAGACCTGCGGCCCCTGGAAGGCGCTGGGCGCTCCCTCGACCGGCCGCTCGCTGCGCGGCACCCGCACCAGCAGCACGCCGAGCGCCATGAAGACGGCGTACGACAGCCCGTGCACGAGGAAAGCGAGCGCGATCCCGGAGCTGTCGGTGCCGAACGACTCCAGCATCTGCGTGGACCACGGCGAGGCGATGAGCGCGCCACCGCCGAAGCCCATGATCGCGATGCCCGTGGCCATGCCGGGCCGGTCCGGGAACCACTTGATCAGTGTGGAGACGGGTGAGATGTAGCCGATGCCGAGGCCGATGCCGCCGACGAAGCCGTAGCCGAGGACGATCAGCCAGTACTGCTCGGTGGCCGCGCCCAGCGCGGAGATCAGGAAGCCGGACGAGAAGCAGACCAGGGCGACGGTCATCGCCCAGCGCGGCCCGTTGCGCTCCACCAGCGTGCCGCCGAACGCGGCCGACAGACCGAGCATGACGATGGCGAGCTGGAAGGGCAGCGCGCTCTGCGTTCCGCTGAGGCCGAGCGAGGACTCCAGGGGCGGCTTGAAGACGCTCCAGGCGTAGGCCTGGCCGATGGAGAGATGGACGGAGAGAGCGGCGGGGGGAACCAGCCAGCGGCTCCAGCCGGCCGGTGCGACAGGGGGACTCATGATCCCGAACGTAAGGGAACGGCAAGGGAGTTGAGAAGGCGGCGCGTCGACCGTATGCGATGAGCGGTATGCGGCGAGCGCCGAACGGTCGGACCGCCCGGTTTTCCCACCCCTGCACGGAGGCTTGTGGCCCCGGTCACCATACTGTAGACAATATTCAGTCGACAGTGTTCGGCAGTTCGGCCATCTCCGCGGTATCCCTCGAACCGAACGGAGCTCCCTCGTCATGAAAGTCGCAGTTCTCGGCGCCGGTGCGATCGGCGCCTACGTCGGTGCCGCGCTCCATCGCGCCGGCGCCGATGTGCATCTCGTCGCCCGTGGACCGCACGTGGCGGCCATGAGGCAGCACGGAGTACGGGTGCTCAGCCCGCGCGGTGACTTCACCGCGCACGCCCACGCCACCGACGACCCGGCCGAGATCGGCCCGGTCGACTACGTCTTCCTGGGCCTGAAGGCCAACTCGTACGCGGCGTGCGGGCCGCTGATCGAGCCCCTTCTGCACGACACCACGGCGGTGATCGCCGCCCAGAACGGCATCCCCTGGTGGTACTTCCACCGGCACGGCGGCCCCCACGACGGCCACCGCATCGAGAGCGTGGACCCGGACGGCGCGGTCAGTGCGGTGCTCGCGCCCGAACGGGCCGTCGGCTGTGTCGTCTACGCGGCAACCGAGCTCGAAGGACCCGGCGTCGTACGGCACTTGGAAGGCACCCGGTTCTCCATCGGCGAGCCCGACCGCAGCGTGTCCAGGCGCTGCCTGGCCTTCAGCGAGGCCATGGTCGCCGGTGGCCTGAAGTGCCCGGTGGAGCCGGAGCTGCGGGGCGACATCTGGGTCAAGCTGCTCGGCAACATCTCCTTCAACCCGATCAGCGCGCTGGCCCGCGCCACCATGCGGCAGATGTGTCTGCACGGCGGCACCCGCAGGGTCATCGAGACCATGATGGCCGAGACCCTTGCCGTCGCCGAGGCACTCGGCTGCGAGGTCGGCGTCTCCATCGAACGCCGTCTCGCCGGCGCCGAACGCGTCGGCGACCACCGCACCTCCACGCTCCAGGACCTGGAGCGCGGCAAACCGCTCGAACTCGACGTCCTGCTCGCGGCCGTCGTCGAGTTGGCGGAGATCACCGGCGTCCAGGTGCCCACCCTGCGCACCGTGCACGCCATCTCGGACCTGCTCGCACTGGGGAGCGCCGCATGAGGAGTGTCGTATGAGGAAACGCGACCGGACCCCGAAGACCTACACCCGGCTCACCCACCCGCTGGTCCGCGACTCCCGTGCCGAGCCGTTCCGGCAGGCGAGCTGGGAGGAGGCACTGGACCGCGCGGCCCGCGGCCTCGAACGCAACCGCGGCGCGTTCGGCATGTTCTCCTGCGCCCGGGCCACCAACGAGATGAACTACGTGGCGCAGAAGTTCGCGCGGGTCGTGATGGGCACCAACAACGTCGACTCCTGCAACCGCACATGCCACGCCCCCAGCGTGGCCGGCCTGTCCGCCGCCTTCGGCTCGGGCGGCGGGACGTCGTCGTACGAGGAGATCGAGCACACCGACGTCATCGTGATGTGGGGCTCCAACGCCCGCTTCGCCCACCCGATCTTCTTCCAGCACGTCCTGAAGGGGATCAGGAACGGCGCCCGGATGTACGCCGTCGATCCGCGCCGCACTTCCACCGCCGAGTGGGCGGAGAGCTGGCTCGGCCTCAACGTCGGCACCGACATCCCGATGGCGCACGCGATCGGCCGCGAGATCATCCACGCGGGCCTGGCGAACGAGGCGTTCATCGAACGGGCGACGACCGGCTTCGAGGAGTACAAGGCGCTCGTCGAGCCGTGGACGCTGTCCCTCGCCGAGAAGGTGACGGGTGTACCGGCGCGTGCCATACGGGAGTTGGCGCACGCCTACGCCCGCGCCGAGCGCGCCCAGCTGTGCTGGACCCTCGGCATCACCGAGCACCACAACGGCACCGACAACGTCCGCGCGCTGATCAACCTCTCCCTGCTGACCGGCCAGGTCGGCCGCTACGGCGCCGGGCTGCAGCCGCTGCGTGGCCAGAACAACGTGCAGGGCGGCGGCGACATGGGCGCCATCCCCAACCGCCTGCCCGGCTTCCAGGACATCCTCGACCCGGACTCCCGGCTGAAGTTCGAGTCGGCCTGGGACACCGTCATCCAGCCGCACTACGGGCTGAACCTGACGGAGATGTTCGAGGCGATGGAGGAGGGCTCCCTCAAGGCCGTCTACTGCATCGGCGAGAACCCCGCGCAGTCGGAGGCCGACAGCGAGCAGGCCGTACGCCGGATGCGGCAGCTGGACTTCCTCGTCGTCCAGGACATCTTCCTCACCAGGACCGCCGAGCTGGCTGACGTCGTCCTGCCCGCCACCGCCGGCTGGGCGGAGACCGACGGCACGACCACCAACAGCGAGCGGCGGGTGCAGCGCGTGCGCCGGGCGGTCACCCCGCCCGGCGAGGCGCGCGAGGACATCGACATCATCTGCGAACTGGCGGCCCGCCTCGGCCACGACTGGAAGTACGCCGACGCCGAGGCGGTCTGGAACGAGCTGCGCTCGGTCTCCCCGGACCACTACGGGATGACGTACCAACGCCTGGAGGAGCACCAGGGCATCCAGTGGCCGTGCCCGAGCACCGACGAGCTCGAACCCACTTATCTGCACGGCCGGTTGTGGGAGAAGGATCCGGCCCGGCGCGGAATGCCCGCGCCCTTCGGGATCGTCCAGCACGATCCGCCGGTCGACCTCACCGACGAGGAGTACCCGATCCGGCTGACGACCGGGCGGCGCCTCGACTCGTACAACACCGGTGTGCAGAGCGGCGGTTTCGCCTCCCCGCTCCGGCGCGGCGAGTACATCGAGCTGTGCCCCGAGGACGCCGAGCGCTACGGGGTCGTGGTCGGCGAGGAGGTCCAGGTGTCCTCGCGGCGGGGTTCCGTGGTGGCTCCCGTGTGGGTGGACACGGCGCTGCGGCCCGGGCTCGCCTTCATGACCATGCACTTTCCCGACGAGGTGGACACCAACCAGCTGACGATCGAGGCGAACTGCCCGATCGCGGGGACGGCGGAGTTCAAGGCGTCGGCCATCCGGATCGAGAAGCTCCCCGTCGCGACCATCGTGAGGTGACACAAGTGGATCTGCACTTCGGCGACAGCAAGCCGACGGACGACGAACGGGCCGCGGTGGACGCCCTGTTGGGCCCCCCGGAGTCCTCCTGGGAGGGCGCGGACCGCTCCGACGCCGACCTGCGGTGGGCCCGCGGCGGTCGCGCCGCCCGGGAGAGGCGCGACCTGCTGTTGCCGGGGCTGCACGCCGTCAACGACCGGATCGGCTGGATCAGCGAGGGCGCCCTCGACTACCTGTGCCGGCGGCTGACCGTACCGCCGGCGGAGGCGTACGGCGTCGCCACCTTCTACGCCATGTTCTCGGTGCGGCCCCGTCCCGCCACCGTGCTCCACGTGTGCACGGACCTGGCCTGCGCCGGCGCCGGGGCGCCCGAGCTGTGCGCCGGGATCGAGGCGCGGCTGGGCCCGGGCAGCGGGGTCAGCGTCCAGCGCAGTCCCTGCCTCGGCCTGTGCGAGCGGGCCCCGGCGGCCCTCGCGATCAAGGCGGGCGACCCGGTGCGTACGGCCGTGTCGGCACCGGCGACGGTGGAGGCGGCCGTACTCGCCGCGAGTGCGCCCGACTCGGCGCCGGAGGAACCGCCGGCGGCGATGGCGGTGCCCCAGGTGGGACAGGACGGCCTTGTCCTGCTGCGGCGGGTCGGCGTGGTGGACCCGGAAAGTCTCGACGACTACCGGGCCCACGGCGGCTACACCGCCCTGCGCCGGGCCTTCGAGCTGGGCCCCGCCGGGGTCGTCCGCGAGGTCAGCGACTCCGGCCTGGTCGGGCGCGGCGGCGCCGCCTTCCCCACCGGCCGCAAATGGCAGGCCACGGCGTCGCAGCCCGACCACCCCCACTACCTCGTCTGCAACGCCGACGAATCCGAGCCGGGCACCTTCAAGGACCGCGTGATCATGGAGGGAGACCCGTACGCGCTGGTCGAGGCGATGACGATCGCCGGATACGCGACCGGCGCCCATAAGGGCTACCTCTACCTGCGCGGCGAGTACCCGCGAGCGCTGCGCCGCCTGGAGCGGGCGATCGCGCAGGCACGCGCGCGTGGCTTCCTCGGCGAGGACGTCCTCGGCCAGGGGTACGCCTTCGACATCGAGATCCGGCGCGGCGCGGGCGCCTACATCTGTGGCGAGGAGACGGCCCTGTTCAACTCCATCGAGGGCTACCGCGGCGAGCCGCGCTCGAAGCCGCCCTTCCCGGTGGAGAAGGGCCTGTTCGGCAAGCCCACGGTCGAGAACAACGTGGAGACGCTGGTCAACGTCCTGCCGATCCTCACCATGGGCGCCCCGGCCTACGCGGCGATCGGCACCGCCGGGTCCACCGGGCCGAAGCTGTTCTGCGTCTCGGGCAGCGTGGACCGGCCCGGCATCTACGAGCTGCCGTTCGGGGCGACGCTCGGCGACCTGCTCACCCGGGCCGGGGTGCGGGACCGGCTGCGGGCGGTGCTCCTCGGCGGCGCGGCGGGCGGCTTCGTACGACCGGACGAACTGGAGATCCCGCTCACCTTCGAAGGCACCCGTGAGGCGGGCACCACGCTGGGCTCGGGTGTCGTCATGGCCTTCGACGACACGGTCCCGCTGCCCCGGCTGCTGCTGCGCATCGCCGAGTTCTTCCGCGACGAGTCGTGCGGCCAGTGCGTGCCCTGCCGGGTCGGGACCGTGCGCCAGGAGGAGGCGCTGCACCGGATCGCGGAGCGCACGGGCGCCGCCGCGGCCGACGACATCGCCCTGCTCAGGGAGGTCGGCCGCGCGATGCGGGACGCCTCGATCTGCGGTCTGGGACAGACCGCGTGGAACGCCGTGGAATCCGCCATCGACCGTCTGGGGGCGTACGAATGACCGTGACACCGCTGGGGATCCCGCGCCGGCTGCTGGAGTTCACGATCGACGGGGAGCCGGTGCGCGCTCCCGAGGGTTCGACGATCCTCGATGCCTGCCGGGCGGCGGGGAAGGAGATCCCGACCCTCTGCCAGGGGGACACGCTGCGGCCCAAGAACGCGTGCCGCGTCTGCATGGTCGAGGTGGAGGGATCCAGGACACTGGTCCCGGCCTGCTCCCGCAGGGCCGAGCCCGGCATGGTCGTACAGACCGACACCGAGCGCGCCCGTCACAGCCGCAAGGTCGTCCTCGAACTCCTCGCCTCCTCGGTCGACTTGTCGACGACCCCACAAGTCGCTGAATGGATCAAGGAGTACGAGGCGAAGCCGGACCGCTTCGGCCGGACCGCGGCCCGCCTCAACGAGGAACCCAAGGTCGACAACGATCTGTATGTGCGCGACTACGACAAGTGCATCCTCTGCTACAAGTGCGTGGACGCCTGCGGCGACCAGTGGCAGAACACCTTCGCGATCTCGGTCTCCGGCCGCGGCTTCGACGCACGGATCGCCGTCGAGCACGACGCGCCGCTCACCGACTCGGCGTGCGTGTACTGCGGCAACTGCATCGAGGTGTGCCCGACGGGGGCCCTGTCGTTCAAGTCGGAGTTCGACATGCGCGCGGCGGGTACCTGGAACGAATCGGCACAGACGGAGACGACGACGGTCTGCGCGTACTGCGGAGTGGGCTGCAACCTCACTCTCCACGTGCAGGACAATGAAATCGTGAAGGTCACCTCACCGCACGACAACCCGGTGACCCACGGCAACCTCTGCATCAAGGGCCGCTTCGGCTACCAGCACGTACAGAACCGGGACTGAGACACGACATGGGACGAGTCACGGAACGACGCAAGGTGATCCGCATCCGCGACGGGGCGGTCTCCTCCCGCCCGGACACGCTCGTCGCCGAGGAACCGCTGGAGATCAGGCTGAACGGCAAGCCGCTCGCGATCACCATGCGCACCCCGGGCGACGACTTCGCGCTGGCCGCGGGTTTCCTGGTCAGCGAGGGCGTGCTCGCCGAACAGGGCGACCTGCAGAACATCGTGTACTGCGCGGGTGCCACGGTCGACGGATCGAACACGTACAACGTGGTGGACGTGCGGACCGCGCCGGGTGTGCAGATCCCCGACATCACCCTCGAACGGAACGTCTACACGACCTCGTCCTGTGGTCTGTGCGGCAAGGCGAGCCTCGACGCGGTCCGCACGACGGCCCGCTGGCCGATCGCCGACACTCCCCCGGTCCGCGTCGGACCCGAGCTGCTCGCGAGCCTCCCCGACCGGCTGCGCGCGGCCCAGCGGGTCTTCGACCGGACCGGGGGTCTGCACGCGGCGGCCCTGTTCACGGAGGCCGGCGAGCTGCTGGACATACGGGAGGACGTGGGCCGGCACAACGCGGTCGACAAGCTGGTGGGCCGCGCCCTGCAGAACGGCGACCTGCCGCTGTCCCGCACGATCCTGCTGGTCTCGGGCCGCGCCTCCTTCGAGCTGGCGCAGAAGGCGGTCATGGCCGGGATCCCGGTCCTGGCGGCGGTCTCGGCGCCCTCGTCGCTCGCCGTCGACCTGGCCGCGGAGACCGGCCTGACCCTCGTGGGCTTTCTGCGGGGCAGCTCCATGAACGTGTACGCGGGCGAGAACCGCATCGCTCTGCGGACCGCGGCCGCCCAGGGGTGACCGGCTCTCCGCGACACGGCGGCGGGGCTCCGGCCGGCGGGGAGCGCCCCCTGCGCCGCAGGGGCCCCGCCTCAGCTGCGCCCGCCGCCCTGCGGGATCAGCCCGCCACGAACCGCACCTCGGCCGTGGTCACCACGGTTCCCAGCCGCGGGAAGTCCAGCCGCACCGACGCCTCGTGCTCGGCCGCCGTGAGCGCGGCCATCGCGTCCTCGACGAAGACCAGGTCGTAGCCGAGGTCTCCGGCGGCCCGGGCGGTGGACTCGACCCCGAGGTTGGTGGCGATGCCACCGAAGACGAGCGTGTTGACGCCCCGGTCACGCAGCAGGTCGTCAAGACCCGTGCCCTGGAAGCCGCCGATGGTCCGCTTCACGACCTCCAGATCACCGTCCCTGGCCAGCCCGGCCACCAAGCCGCTTCCGGGGGGCTGTTCGGTGACACCTGGGCGTTCGACCCGGACGAGGACGACGGTCGCGCCCACCGAGCGGAACGCGGTCGCCAACTCCTCGGCGGCGGACAGGACTTCGGTGCCCTTGCGGGGCTCCAGGGGCAGCGCGACGATCCGGTCCATCAGATCGACGAGGACGAGGGCGCTGCGCGCGGGATCGAGGGCGAGGGATACGGCCATGACGGAACGTTATCCGCCGTCAGCTCTCCGTACCGGAAATCCGGATCAACAGATCCATGAACTGGTCGCGTTCGGCCGCGGAGAGCGGCGCGAGCAGCTCGTCGTTGGCCGTGCGCGCCGCCCGCTCGCAGCGCTTGAGCAGCCGCGCGCCGGCCCCGGTGAGCGACACCGCGTTCTTACGGCGGTCCTTGGGATCCGGTTCGCGCACGACGAGACCGGCGGACTGCAGGTCGTTGAGGACGCCGACCAGGTCCTTCGGGTCGAGCTGCACGCTGCGCCCGAGGTCGGCCTGGGCGACGGGGCCGAGCTCGCGGACGGCGGAGAGCACCACGTGGTGCCACATCTTCTGGCCCTCCACGGCCAGCGCCTCGGACACCAGGGTCCGGCCACGCGCGGCGGCACGGCCGAGCAGCCAGCTGGGCAGGGAGCGGATCGCGGCAAGGGGCGCTTCGGGCATGCGGACAGCCTAGCGAAAAGTCATTGGACTTCCCAATGAAGTTCGGATTATCGTTGGGAGCCCCAATGAATCCGTCGGGAGTCCTGACGCCCCCTGGAGGTGTGATGCGCCGCATCCGCTACGAGTCCACCGGCGGCCCTTTGCTGCTGGAGGAAGCCCCGGTCCCCGAGCCCGGCCCCGGCGAACTCCTCGTCCGCTGCGAGGCCGTGGGCGTCACGCTCCCCGTCGTCCGCAAGGTCACCGAGGCCGCCGAGCCGATCCCGCTGGGCGGTGAGATCGCGGGTGAGGTGGTGGCCGTCGGCGAGCAAGTCGCCCGCTTCCGCACCGGCGACCGCGTGACCGGGCTGTGCTTCGGGCACGGCTACGCCGACTTCGCCCTCCTGCACGAGGCCATGGCCTCCCCGGTGCCGGACGGTGCCTCGGCGGTCGACGCGCTCGCCCTCGTCCGCAGCGGCCTCGTCGCCCTGGGCGCCCTGGCGGCCGCCCGCCCGGAACCGGGCGAGACGGCGCTGGTCACGGCCGCCGCCAGCGGAGTCGGCCAGCTGGCCGTGCAGTTGGCGAAGGTGCGGGGCGCGGCCCGGGTGGTGGGCGCAGTGTCCGATGCGGGGAAGGCGGACTTCGTGCGCTCCCTCGGCGCGGACGACGTCGTCGCGTACGGCGACGACAGCTGGGGCGATCCCGTCGACTACGCCTTGGACGCCGTCGGCGGCGAACTGCTCGCCCCTGCCCTCGCCGCGCTCGCTCCGGGCGGACGGCTGGTGGCGTACAGCTCGGGCGGCGGGACGATCCAGGCGTACGACCTGCTCGTGGGCGCCAAGTCCGTGATCGGCTTCCAGATGGCGCGGATCGCCCGCGGCAAGCCGGAGTTGTACGAGCGCTGGCGTCAGGAGCTGTGGCAACTGTTCGGGGCGGGCACGCTGAAGCCCGCCGTGCACGGGGAGTTCGCCCTGGAGGACGCGGCGAAGGCGCACGCGGTGATCGAGTCGCGGACCAATCTGGGCAAGGTGGTGCTGCGCCCCTGAAGTCTGCATCCGTGCGTCGGCCGACCCGTCCGCGGCGGTCCAGGACCTGCTCGAAGGACGCGGTGCTGTGGTTGCCCATGGACCAGGTGAGCAAGAGCCACTAACGTCCCGTGGGTGCCCGACGACGTACGAGCACGACAGCGGACGGGAACCGGCCTCGGCCTGCTGCTGGCCCTGGTTCTCGGGGCCGTGCTGCTCACCGCCCTCCCTCAGCACGGCCGACGGGAGGGCGGCACGTGCACACCGCACACGGTCTCCTCGTGGTCGGCCGACGACCGTCTCACGCGCGAGTTCGCGCGCTACGGCGACGACGCGAGCCGTACCGACGACTGGACCGGCGGCGACGGCACCCACTCGGTGCGGCTGCCGGACGGGCGGGTGCTGTGGCTGTTCTCGGACACCTATCTCGGCCAGGTGCACCGCCCGCCCAACCCGGTCGGCGAGTCGTACGCCTGGCGGGACACGACGGCCCCGCTGGTGCGCAACTCGGCCGTGGTGATGGACGGCAGGGGGCGCCTGGAGAGCACGCTTCCCGCGCCGCTCTTCCCCGATCCCGCCCAGAACCAGTGGCGCTGGCCGGTCGCGGCCCGGGTCGAGCCGCGCTCCCCCGGTTCCTCCGAGAAGGTCGTCCGGGTGCTGTTGTGGGTGCGGGCTGCCGGGCAGTCCCCGTGGATCTACGGGGTGCCCACCGCGACCGAGGTCGCCACGCTCTCCCTGCCAAAGCTGCGGGTCGAGTCGGTGGTGAAGGTGCTCGACCAGAGCCTGGTGCCCGATCCCTCGCGTCGGATCCTGTTCGGTACGACGCTGGTGGACAAGGGCGGTTGGACGTACGTCTTCGGCGGCGACGACGGACAGGCCGCCTCCCGGCCGGCCTCGTCGGCATATGTGGCGCGGGTGCCGGAGGGACGACTCGCGGACGCGGCCGCCTGGCGGTACTGGGACGGTTCGGGGTGGGGTCTGCGTCCGCGGCCGGTGAGCGGGGCGAAGGTGGGCAGCGCGTTCTCGGTGGCGCGGACGGGCGGAGCGTATGTGCTGTTCACCATGGCCGCGGGGACGGCGGGGCTGACCACCGTGACCTCGTACTGGGCGTGCTCCCCCGTCGGGCCCTGGCACGGCCCGACGAGGAACTTCAGCCCCTCGCTGCCGACGGCGGGCGTCGCCGCGTACAACCCGCAGGTGCATCCCGAGCTGAGCGGCGACGGGCGGCTGGTGCTGAGCTATGACGTCAACTGGCTGGAGACGAGCGGCGCTTCGGCGAGCATCAACGCGAACGTGACCCTGTACCGACCGCGGTTCGTGACGGTGCGGATGACCCGGTCGCAGTGACCTCGGCGGCTTCCGCAGCGGGGTCGTGCGAGCGGCGCTTGGCGATCACCGCGCAGACCATCAGCTGCATCTGGTGGAAGAGCATCAGCGGCAGCACGGCCAGCGAGGCGTGGGCGCCGAACAGGACGCTCGCCATGGGCAGTCCGGAGGCCAGTGACTTCTTGGAGCCGGCGAACTGGATGGCGATCCGGTCCTCGCGGTCGAAGCGCAGCGCCTTGCCCCCGTACCAGGTCAGGGCCAGCATCACGGCGAGCAGGACGGCTTCGACGACCAGCAGTCCGCCGAGCCGGATCGGGCTCACCTGGTGCCAGATGCCCTGGACCATGCCCTCGCTGAACGCGGTGTAGACGACCAGCAGGATGGAGCCGCGGTCGACCAGCCCGAGCACCTTCTTGTGCCGGGCGACGAAGCCGCCGATCCACCGGCGCAGCAACTGCCCGGCGAGGAACGGCACCAGCAGCTGGAGCACGATCTGGACGAGCGAGTCGGCCGAGAACCCGCCGGCGCTGCTGCCCAGCAGGGCCGCCGCCAGGAGCGGGGTGATCACGATGCCGACGAGGGAGGAGAAGGAGCCGGCGCAGATCGCCGCCGGAACGTTTCCCCGGGCGATCGACGTGAAGGCGATCGACGACTGGATGGTGGACGGGACGAGGGTGAGGAAGAGCAGGCCCTGGTAGAGCGGGTGGGTCAGCAGGACCGGGACGAGACCGCGGGCGGCCAGGCCCAGCAGCGGGAAGATCACGAACGTACAGGCGAGGACCGTGCCGTGCAGTCGCCAGTGCTTGAGTCCGTCCAGCGCCTCCCGGGTGGAGAGCCGGGCGCCGTACAGGAAGAAGAGGAAGGCGATCGCAGCCGTGGAGGCGCCCGAGGCCACGTCGGCGCCCGTCCCGCGCGCCGGGACCAGGGCCGCGAGGCCCACCGTCCCGAGCAGCAGCAGGATGTACGGGTCGATCGGTATCCAGCTCGGCCATCGCAGGCGCTTCACGGTGCTCCACTTGCTGTTGCGGTCGGCGGGTCCGGGGCCGGAGGGCCCCCGTTCATCGTCCTCCTCCGGCAGCCGATCGGGAATCCGTCATACCGCTCTGACTGTCATCGCGTTTCACGATGAGCCACTACCGTTGATCCCATGTACGACCCCTCCCATCTGCGGACCTTCCTTGCCGTGGCCCAGACGTTGAGCTTCACGCAGGCCGCCCGGCGGCTGGGGCTGCGGCAGTCCACCGTCAGCCAGCACGTGCGTCGCCTGGAGGACGCCACCGGGCGGCAGCTGTTCTCCCGGGACACCCACTCCGTGGAGCTGACGGAGGACGGCGAGGCGATGCTCGGGTTCGCGCGGCGGATCCTGGAGGTGCAGGAGCAGGCCTCGGCGTTCTTCACGGGCACGCGGCTGCGCGGCCGGCTGCGCTTCGGCGCCTCGGAGGACTTCGTGCTGACCCGGCTGCCGGAGATCCTGGAGGGCTTCCGGCACGACCATCCGGAGGTCGATCTGGAGCTGACGGTCGAGCTGTCGGGCATCCTGCACGAGCAGCTGGCCGCCGGGAAGCTGGACCTGGTGCTCGCCAAGCGGCGCCCGGAGGACCCGCGGGGCGAGCTGGTCTGGCACGACGAGCTGGTGTGGATCGGTGCCGAGCGGCTGCGTCTGGACGCGGACCGGCCGGTGCCGCTGATCGTCTTCCCGCCGCCGGGGATCACGCGCGCGCTCGCCTTCGAGTCCCTGGAGCGGCAGGGCCGGCCGTGGCGCATCGCCTGCACCAGCGGCAGCCTGAGCGCCCTGATCGCGGCGGCCCGGGCCGGCCTCGGCGTCATGGCGCACTCCCGCGGCCTGATCCCGCCGGGCCTGGTCCGCGTCCCCGACCGCTTCGGCCTGCCCGAACTCGGCCGTGTCGACTTCGTCCTGGACCACGGCGTCCGCCGCACCGCCGCCCAGAGCGCCGCGGACGCCCTGGCGTCGACGATCCTGGCGGGCGGGGTCCGGCTGCAACGCAGACGCAGTGGTTAGCGAGGCCTCGGCCGGTACGTCAGCTGCTTTACGTTGCGCAGGTACGGCGTCGCCTCGACGTGCTGGACGCCCTCCAGATGACCGAGGGGGCCGCTGAGGTAGTCGTAGAGATCAGAGGTGTTCCTGACGACCGCCGTCGCCGTGAGGTTGGTGGGGCCCGCGGTCGCGGAGACGTGGGCGATCGGGGCATGGACGGCGAGGGCCTCGCCGACGGAGTGGAGTGCCGCGGGGGCGACGGTGAGCCAGAGGGCCGCCATATAGGGGTAGCCGACGATCTCGGTGTCGTACTCGCAGTCGAGGTGGATCGCCCCGGAGGCGATCAAAGTGGCCAGGCGTCGTTTGACGGCGGATTCCGAGCGGCCGGTGGCGCGCTGGAGCTCGGGGTAGGTGGCGCGGCCGTCTCGTTCGAGGACGGCGAGCAGCGGCTCGTCGTCCGGGTCGATCCGGGCGGGGCCGGGGTCGGGCACGGGACCGGGGGTGAGGGCCTCGATCTGCTCCGGCGCGAGCGCCGAGAACTTCTGCAACCAGCCCTGCGGGCCGCCGAAGAAGCGGTGCAGCTTCTGGTAGGCGCGGATCTCCAGCACGCGGGGAGTGCGCGGGAGTTTGCCCAGCAGCAGGTCGTCGCGGTCGCCCGCGTTGCGCGGCCGGGTGCCGAGCACGATCTCGGTGCCGCCGGAGGCGAGCCCGATCCAGGTGGTGTCGGGCCGTTTGGCGAGCGCCTCCGCGACGGCCTGGGCGCTGTCGGGGACGCAGCGCAGCCGCAGCGTCCAGTGGTCCAGGCCGAGCGCATCGCCGTCCCGGAGTGCGACGACGCGCAGGCCGCCCTCGGCGCACAGCCGCCGGTAGCGGCGCGCGACGGTCTGGTCGGAGACCCCGAGCACGGCGCCGATCCGGCTGAAGGAGGCCCGGCCGTTGACCTCCAGCGCACTCAGCAGTTGCAGGTCGAGCTTGTCGAAGACATCGGATTCCATCTCCATCCCGGCAACTCCCGTCGGATTCCGTCGACAGACGCCTGACTTCCGTTGCGATCTGCCGCTCATCCTCCATCGTACGGAGATATACGCATCCGACGTACACGAACCACAGGAGTTGAGGACATGCGTACATGGGGGCCGCTCACGGCCGTGTGCCTGAGCACGTTCATGTTGTTGCTGGATGTGACCATCGCGGTGGTCGCGCTGCCGGACATGGCGGGGTCGCTGCATGCGTCGCTGAGCGATCTGCAGTGGGTGATGGACGGGTATGCGCTGGCACTGGCCGCGCTGCTGCTCGGGACGGGCGCCGCGGCCGACATCCTGGGCCGGCGGCGGGTGCACGTGGTGGGCGTGGTGGTGTTCGCGACGGCCTCGCTGCTGTGCGGTCTTGCGGGCGGGCCGGGGATGCTGATCGCCTCGCGCGCACTGCAGGGTCTCGGCGGGGCGGCGATGCTCGCGACCACGCTGCCGCTGCTGGGCTCCGTCTACCAGGGCAGGCGGCGTTCGGTGGCGCTCGGCGTGTGGGGCGCGGTCAGCGGCGCGGCGGCCGCGGTGGGGCCGGTGCTCGGCGGGGTGCTGACGGACGGGCCGGGCTGGCGGTGGATCTTCTACGTCAATCTGCCGGTGAGCGTGGCCGCGGTGTGGCTGACGCTGAAGGCCGTACCGGAGTCGCACGGCTCGCGTGAGCGGCGGGTCGACTGGGCGGGCACGGTGACCTTCGTGGCCTTCGCGGGCGGGCTGACGTACGGGGCGGTGCGGGCCGGGGAGCACGGCTGGGGCGAGACGGGCACCCTCGTGACGTTCGCTGCGGCGGTGGTGGCTCTGGTCTGTTTCGTGGCCGTGGAGCGGCGCGGCGCCGACCCGTTGCTGGACCCACGGCTGTTCCTCAAGCCCGCGTTCTCCGTGGTGATGCTGGGCGCGCTGGCCTTCAACGCGGGGGCGTTCGGTCTCATGGCGTACGACTCGATATGGATGCAGTCGCTGCTCGGATTGAGCCCGGTGCGCGGCGGCGTGGTGTTCCTGTGGATGTCGCTGTCGGCGTTCGTGGTGGCGGCGGCCGGCGGACGGCTGCTGCACGGGGTGCCGGCGCGGATCACGGTCGGCGGCGGTCTGCTGCTGATCGGCTCGGGGCAGTTCTGCATGACGGTGCTGGACGCGGGGTCGACGGCGTCCGCGCTGGCGCCGGGCATGGTGCTGGTCGGTGTCGGTACGGGGCTGGCGGCGCCCGGGATCGCGGGCGCGGCGCTGGCCGCCGTACCGCCGGAGCGGTCCGGTATGGCGGGCGGCGCGATCAACACGTTCCGGCAGCTCGGCCTCGCGCTCGGCATCGCCGTCTACGGCACCGTTCTCACGTCGCGCATGCAAAGCACGCTGCCGCACGACGCGGCCCATGCGCTGGCCGGCGGCGCCGCCGGGGCCCTGCGCGGGGGTTTCTCCGAGCATGCGCTGCGGTCGGCGTTCGCGTCGGGGCTGAACACGGCGGCGGTGGCGGCGGGGCTGACCGCGACGGTCGCCGGAGCACTGGTGATCGTCCTGGTCAGGACGGCGCGCCCCGCTCGGACGGAAGTAACGGAAACCTCCGCTCCGACGCTGACAGAGGAGGGGACGGCCCCCCTCGGGCAGGCCCGTTGACGGGCGCCGGGGGCGGTTACCAGGTCGTACAGATTCGGTGGAGATTACGGGACCGAAACTTACTCAACCGTCAGTTTTCTGTCCGACCCTTCCGGATGTGAGCGCATTTTCCGGCCGTGACCAGCGTGTACCCGAGCACTGCTCGGATTCGGCCCCCCTCCCGCCCTGTCGCCGTCTGGGGTAGCTTTCACGCCCTGTGCGGGGTAGCACTAAATCGGGCACTGAGGAGCGGGGAGCGGGTTTGCGCGAGTTCACCAACCCTCCGTTGACGTTGTCACCGCCGGTGGGCGGTCTGGCCGACGTCGTCTTCGAGCGTGCCCAGGAAGACCCGCTGCACATCAGCCTGGGCCGCAAGGACGACCAGGGGCAGTGGCGTGATGTGACGGCGGCGGAGTTCCGGGACGAGGTGCTGGCCCTGGCCAAGGGGCTGCTGGCCCGCGGCATCCGCTTCGGCGACCGCGTCGCGATCATGTCCCGTACCCGCTACGAGTGGACGCTGTTCGACTTCGCGCTGTGGACGATCGGCGCCCAGGTGGTGCCGATCTATCCCACGTCCTCGGCCGAGCAGTGTTTCTGGATGCTCTACGACGCCGAGTGTTCGGCGGCGATCGTGGAGCACGAGGACCACGCGATGACGATCGCCAGCGTCATCGACCGGCTGCCGCAGCTGCACCAGTTGTGGCAGCTCGACATCGGGGCCGTACAGGAGCTGTACGACGCGGGCGCGTACATCGACGACGACGTGGTGCACCGGCACCGGCAGGCGGTCACCCCCGAATCGACCGCGACGATCATCTACACCTCCGGCACCACGGGCCGGCCCAAGGGCTGTGTGATCACCCACGGCAGCTTCATGTGGGAGGCGGACACGGTCGCCCAGCGCTGGGATCCGGTGTTCCACTCCAAGAAGGGCGACGAGGCGGCGACGCTGCTGTTCCTGCCGCTCGCGCACGTCTTCGGGCGGATGGTGGAGGTCGCGGCGATCCGCGGAGGGGTGCGTTTCGGCCATCAGCCGCAGCTGAACGCGGCCGCGCTGCTGCCGGATCTGCAGGCGTTCAAGCCGACGTTCATCCTCGGGGTGCCGTACATCTTCGAGAAGGTCTTCAACGCCTCCCGCCGCAAGGCCGAGAAGGAGGGCAAGGCCGGGCCGTTCGAGAAGGCCATCGACATCGCCGTGAAGTACGCGGACGCCGTCGAGGCGAAGGCCTGGGGCCTCGGTCCCGGCCCGTCGGCCGGTCTGCGCGTGCAGCACCAGCTGTTCGACAAGCTCGTCTACTCCAAGGTGCGGGCCGCGATGGGCGGCCGCATCCGCAACGCCATCACGGGCGGCTCCGCGATGGACCGGCGGCTCGGCCTGTTCTTCGCGGGGGCGGGCGTGCAGATCTACGAGGGTTACGGCCTCACGGAGTCGACGGCGGCCGCGACCGCCAACCCGCCCGGACGCACCCGCTACGGCACCGTCGGCCAGCCCATCCCGGGCACCACCGTGCACATCGCGGACGACGGCGAGATCTGGCTGCACGGCCCGAACATCTTCCAGGGCTACCTCAACAACCAGAAGGCCACCGACGAGACCCTGCACGACGGCTGGCTCGCCACCGGTGACCTGGGTTCCCTCGACGAGGACGGCTACCTCACCATCACCGGCCGCAAGAAGGAGATCCTCGTGACCTCCGGCGGCAAGAGCGTCTCCCCCGGTCTGCTGGAGGAGCGGGTGCGCGACCACCCGCTGGTCAACCAGTGCATCGTCGTCGGCAACGACCGCCCGTACATCGCCGCCCTGGTCACCCTCGACCAGGAGGCCGTCGAGCACTGGCTGACCATGCGCGGCAAGCCGCAGATGTCGCCGGCCGAGCTGGTGCGGGACGCCGACCTGGAGACGGAGGTGCGGCGCTCGGTCGTCGCCGCCAACACCCTCGTCTCGCAGGCCGAGTCGATCCGCACCTTCCGGATACTGGCCCAGCCGTTCACCGAGGAACACGGTCTGCTGACCCCGTCCCTGAAGCTGAAGCGCAAGGCCATCGAGAACGCCTACGCCAACGAGGTCGAGGCGCTCTACCGGGCCTGAGCAGGCCCTGACCCTTCGTCAACTGATGTCGATGCGGAAGAGTTTGTCCGATCCGTCCGGCTGGTTTCCGTTGTTGTCGCAGTTGGTGGTCGACAGCCACAGCTGGTCGGCGCCCGGCACCTTGGTCACGGTCCGCAGACGGCCGTACGTGCCCACGTAGTACGCGGTCGGTGTGCCGACGCTCTCTTCGTCCCCGTTGATCGGGATCCGCCACAGCCGCTCGCCGCGCAGGGACGCCATGTAGACGACGTTGCGGACGATGGCGATACCGCTGGGCGAGGCCTCCGAGACGTTCCAGGTGGCCTTGGGGTTGCTCATCCCGGCGGTGCTGCAGGTGCCCTCGCAGATCGGCCAGCCGTAGTTGGCGCCCGGCTTGATGAGGTTGAGTTCGTCCTTGGAGCTGTTGCCGAACTCCGCCTCCCACAGGCGGCCGTTGCGGTCGAAGGCGAGACCCTGCGGGTTGCGGTGGCCGAGGCTGTAGACGTAGTTGCCGAAGGGGTTGCCGGGGGCCGGCTTCCCGTCCGTCGTCATGCGCAGGATCTTGCCGTTGAGGGAGTTCTTGTCCTGTGCCAGGTCGGGTGTCTGGGCCTCGCCGGTGGAGACGTAGAGGTAGCCGTCCGGGCCGAAGACGAGGCGGCCGCCGTTGTGGTAGCGGTTCTTCTTGATGCCCTGGAGCAGGATCCTGTAGTCGCTGAGCTGGGTACCGTCGTAGGTCATGCGGACCACGCGGTTGCCTTCGTCGGCGGTGTGCATGAAGTACACGTAGTGGTTGGTCGCCCACTTCGGGTCGACGGCGACGCCGAGCAGCCCGCCCTCGCCGTTGGTGGTGACGGCGTTCGGGACCGTTCCCACCTGGGTCCTCGTGCCGTCCTTGGTGACCTTCCAGACCCGGAAGTCGTCCCGCTCGGTGACCAGTGCGCTCTGCCCGTCGGGCATCCAGTAGGTGCCCCAGGGGATGGTCCAGCCCGTCGACAGCGTGGAGATGGAGCTGGGGACGCCACCGTCGGTCGCGCACGCCTTGGTCGTGAAGGTGACGGTGTTGCTCGGCTCGGAGGTGTTGCCCGCCGCGTCGCGGGCCACGACGTTCAGCGTGTACGGGCTGTTGCAGGCGAGCCCGGTGAGCGTGGTCGACGTACCGCTCGTGACCGTCTTGTAGACCGTGGTGTCGCTGCGCACGTCGTATGCGACGACCGCCTTGTCGTCGGTCGAGGCGCCCCAGGTCAGTTGGGCGCTGTTCGCGCTGACGTCGGAGGCGGACAGAGTGCCCGGTTTGGTCGGCGGGGTGGTGTCGGAGCTGGGTTTGGTGGTGCAGTCGACCACCGGGCTGGCGGCGGAGGTGTTGCCTGCCGCGTCGCGGGCGATGACGGTGAGGTTGTAGGTGGTGTCGGGGGTGAGTCCGGTGAGGGCCTTGCTGGTCGAACTGCCCGGTGCCTCACTGATCTTGTTGCCGTGTTCGTAGATGTCGTACGCGGTGACGCCCACGTTGTCGGTGGAGGCGCCCCAGGCCAGGGTGAGGTTGTCCTCGCCGATGGCCGAGCAGGCGGGTTGGCCGGGGCGGGTCGGGGCCTCGGTGTCGGGTGCCGTGCCGAGGGTGATGCGGTCGAGGTTGGGGCCGCCGTTGGCCGTGGTCGCGGTGGCGCGGATCTTGTGGGTGCCCGCGGTCAGCGGGATGTCGACGGTCTTGGTGGCCCAGGTGTTCCAGTCGGCGGTGGCCGGGAAGGACACGGCGGAGGCGACCACCGTGCCGTCCACGGACAGGTCCATCGGACGGTCGGTGGCGGTCCCGTTGGCGTAGCGCAAGGTGAGTGCGGCGGTTCCCGCGGAGGCCGCGCTCACCGTGAACTCCACCCAGGAGCCCTTGACGTTGGTGTAGTCGACGAAGCCGGTGCCCGTGTATCCGGTGTGGTTGGTGGCCACCGTGCCCTGCGAGATGGCCGCGTCCTCGGCCTGGTAGTCGGTGCCGGCGAGCGCGCTGCCCCGGCTCAGTCGTGGGAGGGCCGCCGCCGGTGCGGCGTACGAGGTGCCGATCCACGCCTCGTCGATCCGCAGCCGCCGGTAGCGGGTGGTGTCGGTGGAGGCGGCCCAGGTGGTGTCCACCTCCAGGCGGACGTAGCGGGCGTCGGCCGCGGTGAGATCGATGTCCTGGACTCCGCGGTGGCTTGGGAGCCGGCCGGTCTTGACCGCGCTCCCCCAGGTCGTGCCGTCGTTGCTCAGGTACACCTTGTAGTCCTTGATCCGCGCCGACTGCTCGGTGTCCGAGCGGGCGTAGGCGACGGAGTCCTCGCGCTGGTTGAGCCCGATGTACTGCACCTTCCTGGCCGAGCCGAGGTCGAAGGTGAGGCTGACCGGCAGGGTTTTGTCGTTGTCCCAGTAGGTGAGGTAGTTGCCGTCGCCCGCGGCCGATCCCGCGTGTCCGCTCGCGGAGGCGCTCGCGGTCACCTTGACGCCGGTGAGGATGCCCTGACGGCCGGCGGCGGCGACCTTGAAGACGGTGTCGTACGGGTCCCAGTCGCCGAGGCCGCTCAGCGTCAGCACGCCGCCCGACTGCGACCACGAAACCGCTTTTCCGGTACGGAGGTTGGTGACGGAGGCGATGCGGTAGCCGTTGTCGCGGATGCGCAGGGTGCTGGTGCTGGGCGGCGTCAGGACATGGACGTACTGCAGGTTCGGGTCGCTCTTGCTGATCGTGGTGACGCCGTGCGCGCCGTCGTTCCAGAAGCCGGGCCCCAGTCCGCCGTACATGTAGCCGCCGCCCTCGGTGTCGTGCAGGGACTCCCAGATGGGGTCGAGGTAGGAGTCGGCGAAGGTGTTGAAGGCGGCCTGGTTGGCCGGGAACCTGCCGTTGACCTGGGCGGTCTCGGCCATCAGGGCCTTCACCGAGGAGCCTGCGTTGGTGATCAGCCGGCCCAGGGTGAGCTTCTTGTCCACCACCGGGTCGGTGCCGTCGTACCACCAGGCACCGGTCGAGGGCAGCTTGAAGTCGGCCTCGGTCAGGCGGGGTTGGGCGGTGTAGATCGCCTGCGGATAGTCGTAGGCGGGTGTCATCCCCGTCTTCTGCTCATTGCTGATCATGTCCATGATCGGTGTGTCTTCGTTGTTGTTGCTGAGCGTGTAGTTCGGGCGCTTGTCGTAGATCTGCTGGTAGAGGTTGTGGCTCTCCCAGTAGGAGTTGTCGTTGTCGATCCAGAAGCCACCGAGCTCGGGGTAACGGTCCATGACCTCGAAGAAGTTGTCGTAGCTGAACTGCCCGAAGCCGTCGTTGGTGGTCAGGTCGACGTTCTTGCCCTTGTAGGCGGAGTACGCGGCCGAGTCGAGCCACTCGTGGCCGCCCTCGTCGTGCCACTGGGGGTCGTTGGTCATGTAGAGGATGACCTTCATGCCCTTGGCCTTGGCGGCCGTGATCAGCTCGCCGAGGAAGTCCCGCTTGGTGGAGCAGGATCCGGGGATCTTCGACGGCCAGGGGCGGGCATAGCCGAGGCGGCTGTGGAAGGTGGCGAGGACGAGGTACTGGGTGTGCAGTTTCTGCGCCTCGTTCACCCAGTACTGCGGTGTCCAGCCGCCGCTCGTGACGTCGTTCTCCCAGGCGGTGCAGCTGGTGTGGGCCGGTGCGGTGCGCAGGCCCCAGTGCAGGAAGAGGCCGCCGACGGAGTTGCGGAGGAAGTCCTGGCGGGGGTTCTCGAGGTCGCGGGGCCGTACGGCGTTCGTGCAGTTCTCGGTGGATCCACTGCTCGACACCCGCAGTGTCACGCCGCTCAGGCAGTACCCGTCGACGTCCTGGAAGCCCAGGTCGTACGGCGAGGCGGAGCCGCGCCCGGCGGTGAAGCCGGTGAAGCGGATGTCGCTCGCCGCGTTGGCGATGACCGCGGGGCGGCCGTCGTCCGCCGCGAACTCGACCGAGCTGTCGGCGAACTGCACGTGGTCGGCGTTGTGGAGATACCAGCCGTAGGCCGGGCGGGTGCCGATGGCCTTCGGGTTGTAGTCGCCCGGGTCGTTGCTGGGCACCGAGGTGGACATGGGGGCGTGTCCGCCGGGCACGGTGATGTGGACGTCGTGGAAGGTGACGCCGTTGATCCGGTGGCCGGTCTCGCCCCACAGGGTCGGGCTGAAGGACGGGCTGTTGCCGGTGGCCGTGATGTTGTCGTAGGTGATGTCGCTGATCGATCCGACGCCGGGATGGTTGCCGCAGCGCTTCCGGGTGCCGATCTTCTGCATGATCGGCGAGTGGACGTTCGTCATGGTGATGTCGCGGTAGTGGACGTCGGAGATCTTCGCGCCGTCCATCGACACCATGCCGAGGCCGGACTTGTCCGCGCCGTCGATGCGGATCTTCTCGAACTGGTAGTCCGAGAAGTCCCCGCAGGTCTCGGAGCCGAACATGAGGGCGTTGCAGCACCGCGCACCGAGCGTCGAATCGCTCACCCGCACATGGCCGTTGGGCAGCTTGGCGCCGAGGGCGTAGTCGCTCTTGAAGACCAGGGCGTCGTCGTTGGCGTGGATGGTCGCGTTGGTGATCGTGACGTCGGTCGTCGAGATGACGTTCCAGCCGTCGCGGTCGCTCGCGGTGTCGATGGTGAGATGGTCCGACGTCACGTTCTTGCAGCCGTTGACGAGGGCCGCGAAGTGGCCGCCACGGCGGAGGGTGAGCCCGTCGCCGATACGGAGTCCGTCACACCGTGTCAGCGAGATGATCTTGTCGGCCTCGCCGGACTTCGGGTTGCCGGTGATCAGATCGCCCATGCCGTCGATGACACCCTGCCCTACGAAGCCGATGTCGGTCAGCCCGTCGCCGTAGATCATCGCGTCGTGGAAGTGGCTGTGCCCGTAGTCCTGGTAGGCGTCGTACGGGTTGGCCTCGGCCTTGTCGTAGGTGTCGGCACCGGAGCCCTGGATCGTGGCGCCCTTGTCGAGCTGGAGCGTCACATGGCTCTTCATGTGGATGGTGTTCTGGGACTTGTAGACGCCGGCGGGGAAGCGGACGGTGCCACCACCGGAGGCAGAACTCGCCGCCGTGATGGCCTTGTTGATGGCAGGGGTGTCGTTGGCGGAGCCGTCGGCCCTGGCTCCGTAGTCACGGACGTCGTAGACGGCGGCGGTGTGCGGGGTGGGGTGCGGGGCCGCGAGGGCGGCGGGGTGGGCGAGTCCGAGGACGACGGCGACGACGAAGAACACGATCGCCGCCGCCCCCGTCCGCTGTGCGGTGGGGGGTCTCATATGACGGTTCCTCAGACGAGTTGGTAGCCGCGGAGATTGGTGAGCAGCAGGTAGGTGTCCTGCAGGGACCCGGAGGTGTCGCCGAGGGAGCGGTAGATGCCCCACTTCGGGCGCACCCGGTCGGCCAGGAAGGTGTCGACGCCGGTCTTCGACGCGTCGACGACGGTGGAGCCGCCGGACTTGAGGATCCAGCGGACCGAGCCCGCCGAGCCGTTGCCGACCTTGATCTGGAAGTCGACGTCGGTCCACTTGTCGTGCAGTGGGTCCAGGTCGGTGCGGCCGACGAGGATGTCGTCGACGGCCAGCTTCAGCTCGATGGCCTGCTTGCCGTTCACCCGGCGCAGGGACTGCACGACGATCGGCGAGGTGCCGTTGCCCGGCTGCTTCATCTGCATGATGTGCGTGAAGGTGGTCGTGGCCTTCAGCGAGCCCGGGATGAACATCGAGTACGTGACCCGCCAGGTCTGGCCCTCGGTCCACTTGAGGTAGTTGCCGCCGCTGCCGTTGCGCAGACCGGTGACCTCCTGGCGCTGGCGGTCCGTCGAGGTGTCGCGGTCGACGGTGTGCATGTTGAAGCGCCAGTTGTTGCCGGTGGCGAAGATGTGCGGATGACCGGCGGGGTGCGAGTCGGCGCGGTCGTCCTCGACCGTCTCGAAGGCACCGAGGCCGTCACCGCTCGCGGACGGCGCCCACTTCTGCTGCCAGGAGGCGGCGTGGGCGGCGGTGGCCGGCAGGCCGACCGCCGCCGTGGCCGCGCCACCGAGAGCGGCGCCCAGCAGCACCCTTCTGGATGTGCTCATGACACTAATCACCTCGCAGCTGCTCGTTCATGATCAGGAAGGCGCCCAGGCCGTGGAAGTCGTTGGTGGCCCGGGTGCGGGCGACGTAGTACGCGTAGTCGCCGACGTTCGTGCCGACGGAGATGTCGGCGAGGTCGGTACGGCCGTCAGGGCCGGTCGAGAGCTCGGCGAGCACACCCTGGTAGCCCCGGTGGGCGACGTCGGCGTAGTGCGGGTCGAGGTAGTGCTGCTGAGCCCCGCGCGACAGGGCGTAGGTGAACATGCTGGAACAGGACGTCTCGGTCCAGTTGCCGCTCCGGCCGCCCTTGTCGATGACCTGGAACCAGCGTCCGGTCGCCGGGTCCTGGTACTTCTCCAGGCCTGCCGCCAACTTCCGGAAGATGTCGAGTAGTTGGGTCCGTCGCGGATGGTTCGCGGGGAGCGCGTCCAGCACATTGACGATCGCCATGGAGTACCAGCCGACCGCGCGGCACCAGTGCTCGGGGGCGAGCCCGGTCTGCGGGTCGGCCCAGCTCGCGCTCTTCGACTCGTCGTATGCGTGCCTGAGCAGACCGTTGGCCACCTGCAGATGGCTGCCGTACACGTACAGCTGCCCGGCCGCCTCGTCGTCGGTGTAGGCGCTGTCGCCGAACTCCTTGCCGTACTCGACGAGGAACGGGTTCACCATGTAGGTGCCGTCCGACCAGAGCTGGTGGGCGCGGGCGGCGGAGTCCGCGTGCCAGAAGCCGCCGTCGGCGGTGCGCGGGTAGCTGCTCAGGCGGTCGACGATCTTCTTGGCCGCCTTGCGGTAGCGGTCCTGGCCGGTCTCGTGGTGCAGGATCACCAGCAGCCGGCCGGCCTGCATGCTGTCCAGGCTGTTGAAGGACTGGTCGATGGAGCCGTCGCTCTTCACGAAACGGTCGACGTAGTCCTTGATGTAGGCCAGAAAGCGGGCGTCGTGGGTGCGCTGGTACGTGAGGTACTGGCCGTAGAGGTAGAGGCCGACCGGGTAGGACCAGCCGCCGAGGGTGCTCGGGGTGTAGCGGGCCATGGTGGAGTCGACGACGGCCACGGACCAGTCGGGGGCGGCGGCCCTGAGGTGGGCGGGTGCGGGGGCGGCGGGCGGAGCCGGTGTCGCCGCCGGCAGGGTGACGAGGCCGGCGGTGACGAGGGCGAGGGTCGTCAGTGCCGTCCGCAGACGTCTGGGGCTCATGTTCCTCCCTCTCGGTAGGCGTACGCGAGGTCGCCGCGCGGCCCCTCGACGAGATCGCGTACGAGGTGGTGGTCGGGGGCGTGCCGGCAGGCGGGGTCGGTACGGCCCGCGTCTCCGGTGAGCGCGTGGGCCTGGCAGCGGCAGCCGCCGTGGTCGGTGGAGCGCAGGGCGCAGCCGCGGCAGGGCTTGGGCATCCAGGACCGGCCGCGGTAGGCGTTGAAGGCCTTCGACTCCCGCCAGATCCACGCCAGTGGGTGCTCGCGCACGTTCGGCGGGTCGAGGTCCGGCAGGGCGGCCGCGGCCGGGCAGGGCAGGACCGTGCCGTCCGGGGCGACGGTGAGCGAGACCGCGCCCCAGCCGCCCATGCAGGGTTTCGCGGTGGCGTCCACCCAGTCGGGGGCGACCCACACCAACTCCACTGCTCCGTCGAGGAGTTGGCGCCAGCGGGAGACCGAGGCGCGGGCTCGCTCGACCTGTTCTCGGGTGGGCAGCAGGGCCGCGCGGTTGCGCAGGGCCCAGCCGTGGAACTGCGCGTGGGCGAGTTCGATACGGTCGGCGCCCCACGCGAGGCCGAGGGCGATCAGGTCGTCGAGGGCGTCGAGATTGGCGCGGTGGAGCACGATGTTGAGGCCGAAGGGGAGTCCGCAGGCGCGGATCAGCCGGGCGGCCCGCTCCTTGGCCACGAACGAGCGGGCGCCCGCGATGCGCTCCGAGGCCCCCGGATCGGCGTGCTGCACCGAGAGCTGGACGCTGCGCAGCCCGGCCTCGGCGAGCTGCGCCGTGCGCCGCTCGCTCAGGCCCACGCCACTGGTGACCAGCTGGGTGTAGAGGCCCGCGGTGGCGGCGGCCGCGACGATACGGGGCAGGTCGCGCCGGAGCAGGGGTTCGCCGCCGGACAGGTGTGTCTGCACGACGCCGAGCTCGGCGGCCTGGCGGAACACGTCCAACCACCGCCCGGCGTCCAGCTCCCTTGACCGACCGATCAGTTCGACGGGGTTGGAGCAGTACCCGCAGCGCAGCGGACAGCCGTGGGTGAGTTCGGCGAGCAGTGCCCAGGGGGCGTCCACGGTCATACGAGCCAGCCCTCCTTTCGCAACGCGGCGAGGAAGCCGGGGACTTCGGCGGTGACGGGCGCGGTCGGGTACCGTTCGCCGAGTTCCGCGACGATGGCGTCCACCGTGCGCGTGCCATCGCAGAGGCGCAGGACGGGGCCCGCGCTGCCGTGCAGGACGACCACCCGCTCGGGGAGCAGCAGCAGATCGGCCTCCCGCACCCGGTCGTGGTGCAGCACGACACCGCGGGACAGTGCCGGACGCCAGGTCATGGATCGCCTCCGTCCACCGCGTCCAGCAGCGACCACAGCACCTCGCACTTGAACTCCAGGGCGGTCAGCGCGCGTTGCTGCTGCTCGGGGGTGCGGGCCAGATCGAGGACCAGGGAGAGGGCCTCGGCTCCGTCGCGGCCGCCCTGGTCGATGCGGGTGCGGAAGTAGGCGAGGCCGTCGGGGTCGATCCAGGGATAGTGCCGCTCGAAGGCGGCGATACGGGTGCGCATGAGGTCGGGTGCGGCGAGTTCCGTCAGCGAGGCGGCGATCGCGTCCAGGACCGGGTGCAGGCGGCAGAAGTTGACGTATCCGTCGACCGCGAGGCGGACGCCGGGCAGTACGCGGGAGCCGTCCCACAGTTCGTCACGATGCAGGCCGGCCGCCTCGCCCAGGCGCAGCCAGCGTTCGATCCCGCCCTCCCCCTCGGCCGTGCCGTCGTGGTCCTGGATACGGCGCAGCCAGGACCTGCGCAGCTCGGGCCGGTCCAGCCCGGCGAGGATCAGGGCGTCCTTGACGGGGATGTGGCGCTGGTAGTGGAAACGGTTGGCGATCCAGCGGCGCAGCTCGGCCGGGCTCAGTTCACCGCGGTGCATCCGCAGGTTGAAGGGGTGGCGGTCGTGGTAGCGGTCCGCGGCCACGGCGCGCAGCCGCTCGGTGAACTCGTCGGTTCCCCGGGCGGTGGCACCGTCGGCACGGACGGTCGTCGCGGTCACGGTGCGGTCGCCGTACGGCCGGTCAGCGGTCGGCGAGGGCGTAGGCGGTCACTTCGAGAGCGGTCTCCACCACGGCATAACCAGGGCTTTGCCAGACGTTTTCATCCGATGTATCCCGCTCTTCCGGGAGAAGCTGTTCCGCACGGAGGACATACCGAAGGGTCTCGTTCATGTGGCCGTACCTGCTTTCCTGAGGGGTGGGGGGTCGGGGAGGCCCAGACAGGTGCGAGGTGTTCACATGCGTGCACCGAGTTCATGCACTCGTTCGGTGGCGCGATCCAGAGTTGCGGGAGGAAGAGCCCGCGTCAATGGTCCGGACCGAAGACGTCGGATGCATTTCCGGACAATCCCTGGATCCGTCAACTGACTCATCAGTCAGTTCCTATGGATTCTGCCGTCAGGAATGCATGACCGCCTGTGATCGTTGACGATGGGAGTACCACCTGACGACAACCGTAAGGATCAAGAGCTCGTGAGCAGCAAGGTCCCCCCGATCATCCTCAACAACGGCGTCGAGATGCCCCAGCTGGGCTTCGGCGTCTGGCAGGTGCCGGACGACGAGGCGGAGCGGGCCGTCGCCACCGCGCTGGAGGCCGGGTACCGCAGCATCGACACAGCGGCGATCTACGGCAACGAAGAGGGCACCGGCAAGGCGATCGCAGCCTCCGGCGTCCCCCGCGAGGACATCTTCCTCACCACCAAGCTCTGGAACAGCGACCACGGCTACGACTCCACGCTGCGCGCCTTCGACGCGTCGCTCGACAAGCTCGGCGTGGACTACGTCGACCTGTACCTGATCCACTGGCCGACCCCCGCCCGGGACAACTACGTCGACACGTACAAGGCGTTCGAGAAGCTGCACGCCGACGGCCGTATCCGCGCGATCGGTGTCTCCAACTTCGAGCCCGAGCACCTTCGGCGGCTGATCGCCGAGACGTCGGTCATCCCGGCGGTCGACCAGATCGAGCTGCACCCGCACCTGCAGCAGCACGCCGCCCGCGAGTACCACGCGGAGCAGGGCATCGCCACCGAGGCCTGGTCGCCGCTCGGCCAGGGCAAGGGCCTGCTGGAGGTCCCGGCGATCGTCGCCATCGCCCAGAAGCACGGCCGCACCCCGGCCCAGATCGTGCTGCGCTGGCACCTGCAGCTCGGCAACATCGTGATCCCCAAGTCCGTGACCCCGTCCCGGATCAAGGAGAACATCGAGGTCTTCGACTTCAGCCTGGACACCGAGGACCTCGCGGCGATCAGCGCGCTCAACGAGGACCGGCGCCTGGGGCCGGACCCGTCGACGTTCAACATGGCCTGACGGCTGCCGCGGTACACAGGTCGGCCCCCGCCGTGCGGCGGGGGCCGACCTGTGCCCGGAGCCGGAGCTCCGGCAGACTGCCGTACGGGCAACGTCAGTTGCTGCGCACCTCCGTGTACACGACCTCGAACTCCTCCAGTCCGATCACGGTCACATGCGCCTTGGCCGCGCCCTCGTGCCGCGCCGACGCCTGGGCCCCGCGGGACGCACTGAGGGCCTGACGGTCCGTGAACAGCGCGCCGACCAGACCGCGTCCGCGCTCCCGGTCGACCAGCAGGGACGTCCTGGCCAGCCCGGCCAGGCTGTCGAGCCGGGGGACCACGGACGCGCGGAAGGTCTCGGTGAGCAGATCCGCGTCCATCGGGTCGAACTCCAGCCTGGTGAGCCGCAGTCCGCCGCCCGCCTCCGGCTGCCGCACCTGATGGACGACCACCGCCTCGTAGTTCTCCACCGCGGTCGTCGCCGCGAACGGCTCCAGCAGCCCGCCGCGCCGTTCCCGCATGACCTGGTCACTGTTGCGCCGGGCCTCCTCCGACTGCCACCAACTCGCCGTCAGCAGCTTGCCGAGCTCCCGGTCCACGAAGATGCCGGCCCCGCGATAGCCCGGACGCTCCTCCAGCAGATCCCGCCCCTGCGAGTTCAGGGCCCTGATGGCCGTGTCGACCTTCGTGGGATCCCCGGTCGCATACACCGTGCGAACGAACATGACGCCTCGCCTCCCGGAAGTCGGGCGCATATCTGGATATTGCGTCCATCCAGTCTTCTCCTCCGGGCAAACCGCTGCAATCAGGGTCGGGTACGACGCCGTGCGGCGAAAGTCCGGACCCGTCCGAACCAAGGGGTTGACGAGGACACGTAAAGAGGGCCACCTTGTACGGCACCCAAGTAAGGAAACTTTCCTAACAGAAGGGTCCCCCACAGTGCGCCTACGAACACTGACCCTCGCCGCGGCCTCCGGGGCCGCTCTGCTCGCCGCCGGAGTGCTCCCCGCGAACGCCTCCTCCACGGCAGCACCGGCGTCCACCCGGGAGGGCTCGGTCAGCGCGGCCGACCTGCTCGCCAAGGTGACCTCGTGTCAGCAGATCTCCAACGGCAAGTACAAGACGGACGACGAGACCTCGGCCACGATCCCCGTCTGCGGCAAGAACGGCGCGGTCTTCTGGAAGGCCGACATGGACATCGACTGCGACGGACAGCGCACCTCGAAGTGCAACGAGAACACCGACCCCTGGTACCAGGACGACACGGCGTTCCACCAGTCCAACGGCAAGCCGCTGAAGGCCGATTCACTGCCGTACGTGGTCGTGCCCAGCTCCAGCAGCATCTGGAACTACTCCAACTCCGGCATCAAGGGCGGCGGCGTGGTCGCCGTGATCTACAACAACAAGGTCGAGTACGCCGTCGTCGGCGACACCGGCCCCACAAAGATCATCGGTGAGGCCTCGTACGCCACCGCCCAGGCCCTCGGCATAGACAGCAACCCCGAGACCGGCGGCGCCGACTCCGGCGTGACCTACATCCTCTTCAAGAACTCGCAGGTGTCCCCCATCGAGAGCCACAGCGCGGCGGTCTCGCTGGGGGACCAGCTGGCGAAGAAGTTCTTGCAGAACAACTAGAAAACGGGGGCGCTCAAGCTTCCAGGCAGCCCAACTGGCCGTTCGCTACGGCTAGTTGGGCCGCACCCTCACATGACATGGGCCGCCGTGTGCACCGTGTGGGCCGCCAGGACGAACACGTCCGGGCGGTGGTGGACGCTCGCCTTGTCGTCGGGGTCGAGGAGCTGGTCGAGGGTGGCGCGGTCGGTGGCGTCGAGGTGGTCGCCGAGGCTGTCGCGGAGGCGGGAGAGGGAGGCGGCGACATAGGCGCGGGCGCGGTCCTTGGCCGGGGCCGGCAGGTCCAGCAGGAAGGTCCGGGTGCCGGTGGGCCTGAGGCCGGCGGCGGCCATCAGGGCCGGCCAGTCCTCGGTCTCGGCGACCGCACCGGGCAGGCTGGACCGCATCTCGGCGAACCACTCCTCCTCCAGCACGTCGAGGCGGGCCTGCAGACCGGGGCGGCCGATCCCGATGTCGCGCGGCAGGAACCGCGCGGGCAGTCCGCCCTCCATGAGCGCGAGTGTGCCGCCGGGCGCGAGCCGCGCGGCGAAGGCGGCCAGGGCGGCCCGCTGGTCGCCGATGTGGTGCAGGCTGCGGCTGGCCCACAGCAGATCGGCGGGGTAGTCCAACTCGTCCAGTACGCCGGGCAGTTCACCGGTGAGCGTGCCGAAGCGATCGCCCACCCCCACCCGGTCGGCCCGGGCACGGGCCCGCTCCAGGAGCGGCGCCGAGCCGTCGACCGCAACGACCCGGGCCCCCGGGAATGCCTCGGCGAGCAGACAGGCGACGACACCGGGCCCGCTGCCCGCGTCGACGATCAGCCCGGGTTCGGTCTGCTTGTCGGTCAGCCAGGTCATGGCCCGCTCGTACAGGGACGTGAACAGCTCCGCCTGCGACTCCAGCATCGGGGCCATCTCGGCCCAGTCGATGTCGGTGTGGTCGTGGTGGCCGTGGCCGTGCGTGCCGTGGCCGTGCGTGCCGTGCTGGTGGTGTCCGTGCGCCATGGTGGTCAGCCTCTCTCCGGGTGCCGCCCAGAGTGCGCCGACGCACCGTGTGAGGGCCAGTGCTGTTGCCGTCATGGCAAAAAGCGGCGGCAAAAATCAGATGCGTACGGCCGACCGTGTCACCCACGATGGCCCGATGGACGACGCACTGGTGGAGAGGTTCCTCGCGGACGGGTTCGTGAGGATCGAGGGGGCGTTTCCGCCACGGGTCGCCGAGGACTGCGCTCGGCTGCTGTGGAAGGAGACGGGGTACGACTCCGAGGACCCCGCAACCTGGAAGGACCCGGTGGTCTGGGTGGGCGGCATGGCCCAGGGACCGTTCGCCGCAGCCGTCAACTCCCATGTTCTGCATGAGGCGTTCGATCTGCTGGTGGGCGAGGGCCGCTGGCTGCCGCGCTACTCCCTGGGCAGCTTCCCGCTGCGGTTCCCGCACGAGGAGGAGCCGGACGACGCGGGCTGGCACATCGAGGGGAGCTATCTGCCCGACGGGGTCGAGTCCCGCTGGTACCACACCAACCTGCGCTCACGCGATCGCGCCCTGCTGATGCTGTTCCTCTTCTCCGAGGTCACCGAACAGGACGCGCCCACCCGCATCCGGGTCGGCTCCCACCTCGACATACCTCCCGTCCTGGAGCCGTACGGCGAGGAGGGCGTCTCCATGCTGGAGATCGCCCCCCAGGTCGTCGAGGCCTCCGCACACCGCCCCGTCGCACACGCCACCGGCCGCCCGGGCGACGTCTACCTCTGCCACCCCTTCCTGGTCCACGCGGCCCAGCCGAACCACGGCACCCGCCCCCGCTTCATGGCCCAGCCACCACTGATGCCGGCCGTCCCCTATGAACTGGAACGGCCGGACGGCGACTACTCGCCGGTGGAGTCGGCAATCCGCCGGGGTCTGGCCAACGGGGGCTGACCCCGGGCGGCCTGTGCCTTCAGGGGCGCGGGGCTGTGTTTGATGTGCGGCTACCGCCGCGTGGGCGCGACCGGCAACAGACGGCCTGCAGTTCCCATCTCAGCGCAACCCACTTCCTACAACGGCGGGTACGCATTCTGCATCAGCTGCTGGAACTCCGCCGAGAACCAGTGCCCCGACAGCGGAGCGTTGGGCAGCGCACCCGACATGTTGTTGTTGTTCCGGGCGTTGCCCGTATACGTCGGGTCGCACATGCGGTCGAACCCCTTGCCCTCGTCGTTCGGAATGGCGGAGCTGGACCCGTCGGACTCACCCGGAGGCTTCATCCATACATACGCGTCGATCCCGGCCGCCGGACTGGCCTGCGGACGCTCACCGAGGCCGGCCCCGGACTGGTTGCACCAGTTGCCGACGTGGATACGGCGGTCGTAGCGCCCGCCGTCGACATACGCGTCCACACTGGTCGTCGGGCCGGGACCGGCCGGCCGGGCGGTGCCGCCCCAGCCGTTCCTGGAGGTGTCGATCAGCATGCCGATGTTGGAGTTGAAGCCGACGGAGACCAGCTCGTTGCGGAAGGCCTGCGCGTACGACAGCTCGTCCACGTACCGGTTCCAGTCGACCCACTTGGACTGGCGCACGGACGTGCCGTTCACCGTGTCGTTGATGGTGAAGTTGTTCTCCTTGAGGGCGCTGTAGTTCGCCGTGTTGGTGATGAAGCCCTGCACGTCGTCGACGGTCGCGCCCTCGCTGGTCGCCGCCTGCTTGAGCACGTTGGCGGAGGCCGCGAAGTTGTCGTCCCAGCCGAGCCAGCCGTGGTGACCGGCGTCGACGTAGTTGTAGACGTTCGGGATGGCGCCGAGCTTGGCGAGCGCGTAGCCGACGCCCTTCACGTAGTTGCCGTTGGCGAGCATGGTGTCGCAGTTGGGGGTGGCGGTGGCGCGGCTGCCGGTGTTGGTGACGAGGTTGGGCAGCGAGTCGAGCTCGACGGTGGTGACGATCCGCAGCGAGCTGTACTTGCTGTCCGCGAGGATCGCGGCGATCGGGTCGATGAACTGGGTCTTGTACTTGTCGATCTCCGTCGGACCGAGCTCGCCGTTGGAGGCGAGGGCCGAGCAGTCGCGTCCGGGAAGGTCGTAGATGACGAGCTGGACGACTTCCTCGCCGCTGCCCTTCTGCTGCAGGGCTGCGTCGAGGTGGTCGCGCAGGCCCATGCCTCCGTTCACTCCGTTGATGGCGGCGATGCGGTCGATCCACACGCCGGTGGGCTGGTTGGAGACCCTGCTGCCGCCCGGCTCCGCGGCGGCATGCGCGGACCACTCGGGGTTCACGTACACCTTGGCGCCGGCGTACGGGTTGTCGACGCGGCCGCCCGGGTTGGTGCCGCCGCCCCCGCCGCCTCCGCCGCTGCCGTCAGCGACGTTGCAGGTCACGCCGTCGAGCGTGAACGAGGTCGGCACCGCGTTGGTGCCGCTGTAGGAGCCCTGGAAGCCGAAGCTGACCGAGCCGCCGGTTGCGAGCTGGCCGTTGTAGGTCTCGTTGGCGGCGGTGACGGCCGTCCCGCTCTGGGTGAGCTTGGTGTTCCAGAAGTTGGTGACCTTCTGATTGCCTGCGTACGACCACTTCACCGCCCAACTGCTCTTGGCGGCACTGTTGTTGGTGACCGTGACGGCGGCGGTGAAGCCGGAGCCCCAGTCGTTCTGCACCTTGTAGTCGACGGTGCAGGGGACGGAGGCCGCCGAGACGCCGCCGGGTACGACGGCCGTCGCGGTCCCGGCGGTCCCGGCGACCAGCGCCAGGGCGGCGAGTAACGCTGTTCTGGTACGACTCATGAGTGCGGGTTCCTTCTCCGATGCGGGAATTACGGGATACGGGACTTACGGGTTGAGGGCGCGCAGGTGATCACGCAGCCCGGTGCCGTACGACGTGGGGGTTCCGTCGTAGTTGGAGATCAGGGAGGGACCGGAGGAGCAGTCCCAGGTGTTCCAGGTCCAGCCGAGATAGGACAGGCCCCGGTCGTCGAACCACCTCATGACCTGGTCGGTGAAGGAGTGCGAGCAGGTGTTCTCGCCGATCTCCCCGGCCACCAGCGGCACCTGGGCCGCGACCGGGGCGAGGGTGGAGTTCCAGCAGCTCTCGTTCGCACAGGTGTTGAAGTTGTAGACGTGGTAGGCGGCGACCAGATTGCCCGTCGGGTCGTTGGGCTTGTACGTCAGCCACTGGCCGAGGTCGTTCGAGTACGCCAGACCCCCGGCCATGACGACGTTCCTGGCGCCGGTGCCGCGCACGGCGTCGACGAGGTCCTGCATCCCGGCGACCTGGTAGCCGATGCCGGGGCAGGTGCCTCCGTCCTTCCAGCACTGCCACGCCTGGGTGGTGGTGGAGGTCGCCCGGTCCGGATACGGCTCGTTGAACAGGTCGAACACGACCGCCGGGTCGGCCTTGAAGGTGCTCGCCGCCGACGACCAGAACGAGGGCGTGTACTGCAGGTCGGGCATCGGCTTCTGGCAGGTGGCGTGCACGTCGGAACAGCCCGCCGAGTTGCCGGTGTACTGGCCGTAGGTCCAGTGCAGATCGAGGATCGGCGTCATGCCGTGCGCCTCCACCTCGGCCACCAGGTCCTTGACGGCCGCGATGTAGTTGGCGCCCGCGTACTCGGGCTTGACGTCGGGAAGCCCCAGCCAGCACTCCTCGTTGAGCGGGATGCGGACGGCGTTCGCCTTCCAGTCGGCGATCGCCTTGATCGCGGCGTCGTCGACCGGGCCGTCCCACAGGCCCCGGCCCTGCACGCACATGAACTCGCCGCCGGAACGGTTGACGCCGAGCAGCCGGCGGTCTTTGCCGTCGGCGTCCACGAGCTTGTTCCCGGAGACGTGCAGGGCGGGTGCGGCACCACCGGCAGGCGGCTCGGTCGGCGGCGGGGACGGCTCCGTATCGACGTTGCACGTCGTCCCGTTGAGCTTGAACGACGTCGGTACGGCGTTCGCCCCCGACCAGGAGGCGAGGAACCCGGCACTGACGCTCGCGCCGGTGGCCAGCGAGCCGTTGTAGCTCTCGTTGGCCGCGGTCACCGTCGTACCGGACTGGGACCACTTGGCGTTCCAGCCCTGGCTGACCTTCTGGCCGCCTCCGAAGTCGAAGCTGACACTCCAACTGCTCACGGCCGCCGAGTTGTTGGTGATCCTCAGGGCGCCCTGGAAGCCGTTGTCCCACTGGCTGGTGACGGAGTACTCCACCAAGCAGGCGGGGGTGGCTCCCTGTGCCGTGACGACCGGTGCGACCGCGGTGCCCACCAGGGCAACGGCGGCGGCAACGGCTAAAAGTACTGAACGCGGGGGGTGTCGCATGAGCGACTCCTTGCAGTTCGGGCGCGCCGTGACGGACGCGTCGACTGATGGAATCGCTCCCACTGGTGTCCATGAAGCTAGCGCCAAGTGACAGCAAAGGACAGGGGAGTCGCAGACTTTCCTGACTTTCCCTCAGCTAAAACGTGTCGAATCTTTTCGACTCTTCAAGCACCTTGACCACCCCCACCCCCGTCCCCACTATGGGAGCGCTCCCACTGGTTCAAGGCTTGTTGCTCCTCCCCTCCCCCACTCTTTTCCGAGCCGCAAGGAGGAACCAGCACATGCAGCCCAGAAGGAGACACAGAGCGGCACGGCGGTTGTGGACCGCCGTGGTGGCGGCCCTAGCTCTGCCGCTCACCATGCTCGGCACCGGTACAACTCCCGCCCATGCGGCGGCACTTCAGTGCAGTGTCGACTACAAGACGAACGACTGGGGCTCCGGCTTCACCGCGGATCTGACGCTCACCAACCGCGGCACGGACTCCATCGACGGCTGGACCCTGACGTACGCCTACAGCGGCAACCAGAAGCTCGGCAACGGATGGAACGGCACCTGGTCCCAGTCGGGCCAGTCGGTCACCGTGAAGGACGCCGGGTACAACGCGAAGATCGCCGCGGGCGCCGCGGTCTCCACCGGTGCGCAGTTCAGTTACAGCGGCACCAACACCGCCCCCACCAGCTTCGCGATC